>MHXM01000141.1:15049-19023 GCA_001825565.1 Desulfuromonadaceae bacterium GWC2_58_13 | reverse complement strand
TCAATGAAACGGCGCCGAGGGCCATGGGGGTGCTGCGGCCGCTCAAAGTGGTGATCGAAAACTACCCGGAAGGACAGGTCGAAGAATTCGACGCCCCCAACCATCCGCAGAAACCCGAGTTCGGCACCCGCAAGGTCCCCTTCGGCCGGGAAATCTACATCGAGCGCGACGACTTCATGGACGATCCCCCGAAGAAATTTTTCCGTCTCGCCCCGGGGCGTGAGGTGCGGCTGCGCTGCGCCTACTTCATCAGGTGCGAATCGGTGGTGCGCGACCCGGCCAGCGGCGAGATCGTCGAGCTGCGCTGCAGCTACGATCCGGCAACCCGGGGCGGCAGTGCCCCGGACGGCCGCAAAGTCAAGGGGACCATCCACTGGGTCTGCGCCAGCCACGGCATCGAGGCCGAGGTCCGGATCTATGACCGCCTGTTCACCGAAGCCAATCCGGATGCCGGCAAGGCCGGCGGCGGCAGTTATCGCGACCTGCTCAATCGGCAATCGCTGGAGATCCTGACCGGCTGCCGGCTCGAACCGGGCCTGGCCGCGGCGGGGGCGGAGGACCGCTATCAGTTCGAGCGGCTCGGGTACTACTGCGTCGATGCCGTCGCTTCGACCGCCAAGATCCCGGTTTTTAATCAAATTGTCACCCTCCGCGATTCCTGGGCCAAAGGCGGAGCGGATTGAATAAACGGGCGCCGGCGGTTCGAAGGCGCCGGTTTCCAAAATGAAAGGCCGTCGGGATGCACCAGCCGCTCAATATCCTGATTCTCGACCCTCAGCAACGCCTCGATCCGTCGTTGACGGAATTGCTGCGTGAAAAGGGTGACCAGGTCAAGGTGTTGACCGGCCGGCTGCCCACCCCGGCCCTGATTGCTTCACATGCCCCCGATCTGGTTCTGGCCGAGGTCGCCAGCGGATCGGGGCTCGATCTGATCGCCGCCCTTCAATTCAAACCCACCACTCGGCATATTCCCATCATTGCCGCCTCCGTCCAGGCGGAACTCGAATACGAACTGCTCGACGTTTTCGACTTTTTAACCCATCCCATTGATCGCCAGCGGCTGGTCGACGACGTCACCCTGATCGCCCGGGCGCGTCGCGGCCAGAATCCGACGATCTGCGATCTTCTTGGCGAAGCGGACCTGGAGCGCTTCCAGGCGTTTCTGGTGCAGCATAGCGGTCTGCATTTCGACCAGGGAAACAGCAAGATCCTTGAGCGGGGGCTGTGCCGCCGGATGCGGGCCCTGCACCTGGAAAGTTACGGGGGGTATTTCAGCTACCTGGAACGATTCCAGGACAGCCGTCAGGAACTGAAAAAGCTGCTCGGCCTACTGACCGTCGGAGAAACCTTTTTCTTTCGCTATCGGTCCCATTTCGAAGCACTTCAGCATCGCGTCATCCCCGAGCTGATGGAACGCAACCGGTTGCAGCGCCGGTTGCGGATCTGGTCGGCCGGATGTTCGACCGGCGAGGAACCGTACTCGATCGCCATGCTGTTGCTCGAACATTTTCCCGAACTGGCCCACTGGCAGGTGGAAATTCTGGCCACCGACATCAATTACCAGGCGTTGCGCCGGGCCCGGGAAGGTCTTTATCGCGAGCGTGCCTTGCGGGTGACCGAGGCCGGTTACCGGAATCGCTATTTCATCCCCCAAAACGGCCGCCTGGCAGTGGGCCCGGCGCCGCGCAAACTGGTACGTTTCGGCTATCTCAACCTGCAGACCGGCCGCTACCCGGCCCCCGACAATGGTACCGCCGAGGTCGATCTGCTGTTTTGCCGCAACGTCATGATCTATTTCCGCCAGGAAACCAACCAGCGCATCATTGAGCGTGTTTCCCGCTGCCTTCGTCCCGGGGGATTCTTGTTTCTCGGCCATGCCGAAACCCTGCAGAACCTGTCCGAACAATTTCTGCCGGTGCATTACCGGAGTGGGTTTTACTATCTCCTGCATAACGAGTCCTTGGCGGTGCGAGACGAGGAGAGTCCTCCGGCGCCAGTCCCGACCATGCCCGCCGTTTTGCCGGAAACACCGTCGCCGCAGCCGTTCGTCGAGCCGGAGGTCGAGGATTTATCGGAGCAGGCCCGACAGGCTTTCGAGCGTGAGGAGTTCGCCGTCGCCGAAAAAACCTTCGCGCGCATTCTGGAGCAACAGCATGACCAGGTGCAGGCTCTGGTCGGAATGGGGTTCATTCGGGCCAACCAGGAGCGCTACGCCGAGGCCCTCGATTATTGCGAACGGGCCTTGGGTATTAATGACCTGTTGGCCGAAGCCTATTTTCTTCGCGGGTTGATTTTCGAATTGCAGGAAGCATGGGCCGACTCCGTCGAAGAGTATCGCAAAACGCTGCTGCTCGACCTCGATTTTGTCATGCCTCATTACAACCTGTGCCGGATTTACCAGCGCCTGGGGCGGCCGAAAGAGGCCCGCCGCGAACTGAACAACACCCTGCGTCTGCTGGAGCAGGCGCAGGATGAGTCGGTGATTCCCCATTCGGGCGGGGTGTCGCGAGCCGTATTTCTCGAAATCTGTCGCGAGGACGCCAGCCTTCTGGAAGCAAATCCGCCGACGCAGTAAAGGACACCCATGGTTGAAAAAAAGCAGGATATCGATGAAATCCGACGGGTTCTCGAAGATATGCGGCAGGAATACTGGGAGAGCCTCGAAGAAGTTGAAGGCGCGGCCGAGGAATCCAGGGAGTTTTTGATATTCCGGCTGGGTAAGGAACGATTCGGCATTGCCGCCGAAGCCGTGCGTGAGGTGGTGCGCATGCCGGCCCGGCTGGTGCCGGTTCCAAGGGTGGCGGCCCATATTCGCGGGGTGTTCAACTTGCGCGGACAGATTCTTGCGGTCACCGACCTCGGCTGTCTGCTCGGTCTTTCGGCCAGCGCCATTGGCAGTACCGTTCGCCTGGTCGTGGTTGAGGCGGCCGGACTGAACACGGCGTTGCTGGCCGAAAAGGTTGAAGGGCTGCGTCGTATCGCCTCGGCCGACATTGAGCCGCTAACGGCCGGCCTGGGGGACTTCCCCCGGGAAGATGCCGAGGGACAGGTGGTTGAAACATCGGGACTGGTGGTTTTGCTCAACCTGGAGCGAATATTTACCCACCCTGATTTCGTGGTGAATGAAAAAATCGATTAGTTAGTACCCGTTGCCGCTGCAATGGCAGGAAGACTGCGAACGGAGGGCCTCTGCTCGCAGACCGATGTATTTTCTGGAAAGGGAGAGGCCATGATCGCTTGGGTAAGAAACAGCATTTCGATGAAAATCTGCATATCCCTGATCGTCGTGCTGGCGCTGATCATGGGGGTGTTCACCTACCTGTTCGTGGAACGGCGGGCGGCGGCGCTTAAGGAGATGATGTTCACCAAGGCGCGGGTTTTCGCCTTGGTCGGGGCCAGCAGCATGGCCACCATCCTCAATGATGCCATCGATAGCGGACGATTCACCCGCGAACAGATATTCGACAGCAACTACCAGTTGATTGCCGAGGGGCCGCTGGCCGGTGCCGCCATTCCCAAGTACACGACGGCCTATGATGCTTTCCTTGACAGCAAAATCCGCATGATTGAGGATGCCATTCTCGACGAAGACCCGATGGTGGTCTTCGCGATTCTGGTCGACCGCAACGGCTACCTGCCGACCCACCACAGCATTTATTCCCAGCCGTTGACCGGTGACGCGGCCAACGACCGGGATTGGAACCGGACCAAGCGCATGTTCAACGATCCGGTTGGGTTGGCGGCGGCCCGCTACACCGGTGGCGACGGCAAAAAAGTGTTGCGCCAGATTTACCAGCGGGATACCGGCGAAACCATGTGGGACATCGTCGCCCCGGTCTATGTCAAGGGCGAACATTGGGGCGGATTCCGGGTCGCCCTGTCGATCCGTGAAACCGAGGAAACCATCGCCATGCTGCGCAATACCGTCGTCGTGTCGATGCTGTTGCTGCTGATCGCCGCGTCGGTCACCATTT
>MHXM01000141.1:3404-15040 GCA_001825565.1 Desulfuromonadaceae bacterium GWC2_58_13 | reverse complement strand
TCATGCGGATCACCCAACCGCTGCAATTGCTGACCCGGGTGGCCGATCGGATCGCCGATGGCCGTCTCGACGAAACCATCGAGATCGACACCCATGACGAAATCGGCCAGTTGGCCAGGGCCTTCAACAAAATGACCCAGGTCATCGTCAAGAACCTGCGTAGCGAGATCGACAAAAGCGAACGGTTGTTGACCGGACTCAAGGAAGCGATCCAACAGCTTTCCAGCAGCGCCAACGAGATCATGGCGATTTCCGCCCAGCAGTCGAGTTGCGCCAACCAGCAGGCGTCCTCGGTACAGCAGGCCAGCACCACTTCGCTGGAAATTGCCGCCACCGCCAAACAAGTGGCGGAAAACGCGCGGCGGGTGGAAGCCCAGGCGGAGAATGCCAGCGCCGCCAGCGGCAACGGCATGAAGGCGGTGGAAACCGCGGTCGCCGGGATGGGGCGGCTCAAAGGTCAGGTGCAGACTCTGGCCGAAGCGATGGTCGAGCTGGGGGAAAATTCCCAGAAAATCGGCGGCATCGTCGATATCATCGACGAAATTTCCGATCAGACCAACCTGCTGGCCCTCAACGCCGCCATCGAGGCGGCCGGGGCCGGCGAAGCCGGTAAACGCTTTTCCATCGTCGCCAGGGAGGTCAAACGGCTGGCCGAACGAACCGTCGACGCCACCGCCCAGATCAAGGGGTTGATCGAAGAGATTCAGAAAGCCACCAACTCGAGCATCATGCTGACCGAGGAAGGGAGCAAGGGGGTCGATTCGGCCAGCGCCCTGGTGGCCGACATTGCCGAGGCTCTGAAGAAAATCATCACCGTGGTGCAGGACACCATGCTGGCCGCCCGGGAAATCAAGCTGTCGACCCAGCAGCAGACCACGGCCAGCGAGCAGATGGCCGAAACCACCGTCGAGGTCCGCGAGGTGGCCACCCAGGTTGCCGCCAGCGCCGAGGAAACCGCCCAGGCGATCGCCGAACTGACCAGCCTGGCCGAGCGGCTGCGGGACCAGGTTGAGGCCGAGACCTGAGGTGGATCCAAGCAAATACATAGACATATTCTGTCGCGAGGCGGAAGAGCACCTGCAGTCTCTGCGTCAGGGGCTCATGGCTCTTGAAAAACACGGGGTCGACCCGGAGCGGATGCGCCCCCTGCTGCGCAGTGTCCATACCCTCAAGGGATCGGCGCGCCTGCTCAACCTGGTCGAGTTCAGTCGCCTGGCTCATGCCCTGGAAGATCAGCTCAAAGACCTGGAAAAGGGAGCGCGAGAGGTAACGGCCGAGTTGATCGACCGGCTGCTGGCGGTGATCGAGGCGCTGGCGAGCATGACGGCCGCTGTCGCTACGGGAAGTGAACCCGGGTTTGCGGTCGATGAGGTGATTGCCGGGCTGGCCAGCGGAACCCTGGTGCAATTGACCACGAAACGGTCGCCGAACGCCGCCGAGGAGCCCCGGGCCGGCATTGAGTCGGTTCGTACCAGCGTGGCTCAGATCGACCGCCTGGTCAACCTGCTCGGAGAGGTTTCCATCGTCCGCGAGTCTTTCGCTGACCACAGCAGCCGATTGGGTGGGCTGCTGCGACAGCTCGACCGGATGTTGCCCGACCTGCGGCAGGTCGAAGGGTATCACCAGCTCCGTCAACTGCGTGAAGATTTCCGGCTGATGGCCGCCGGCCTGGAGCGGGACGTTTTCACCATTCAGTACCTGGCGGACGAACTGCAGGGCGAAACCCTGGCGCTGCGCATGCTCCCCCTCGCGGTCATTACCGACGAACTCGAAGGATTGCTGCGGGGCATGGCCCGGGAGCAGGGGAAGCAGGTCGACTTTGTGGTGACCGGGGATGAACTCGAACTCGACCGCAGGATGCTTGAGGCGCTCCGGCCGATACTGGTGCATCTGCTGCGCAACGCCGTCGACCATGGCATCGAATCCGTGGACGAACGCCATAACGGGGGCAAGCCGGAATCCGGCCGGATCGAGCTGCGGGCCAGCTACGAGGGGGGAGCGGTGCAACTGGTACTCAGCGACGATGGTCGGGGTCTCGATCCCGAGCTGTTGCGCCAGGTGGCGATTAAGCGACGGCTGCTCAGCGCCGAGGAGGCCCGCGTCCTTTCCGACGAGCAGGCGCTCTATCTGATTCTCAAGCCGGGCTTCACCACCCGTGAGTTCGTGACCGATCATTCTGGCCGGGGGATCGGCATGGACGTGGTCAAGACCGCCATCGATCAGGTCAAGGGTAATTTGCGGATTCATTCGGTTCGCGGCCAGGGGTCGGCCATCGTGCTGCAGTTTCCCCTGACCCTGGCCGTCATCAATGGCTTGATTGTTGCCTGTGAAGCAGAAACCTTCGTGGTGCCGTTGCATTACCTGGTTGAGATTTTGCATCTGGAAACAGCGGAAATTCTTCACGAAGGCGGGCGCGAGGTGGTTCGCGCCCGGGGAGTGACCATGCCCCTGGTTTCCCTGCAGTCGATCCTGGAGTTGCCCAGGCAGCGGAACCAACCGGTGAAATCGCGGTTCACCGCGCTGGTACTCAGCTTTCGCGGACAATTGCTGGCTTGCCAGGTGTCCCGCTCCCTCGGGGTGCAGGAAATCATTGTCAAGATGTTGGGAGGGCAACTGCGACAGGTCCGCTTTTTCACTGGCGCAACCATTTTGCAGAGCGGCTTGCCGGCCCTGATCCTGTCGGTGGCCGGGTTGTTCGGGGCGAGCCTTTCGGCCGGGGCGACCCACCTGCAGCGGGAGCTGGAAGCGCAACGGGCCCACGCCGTCAAAGGCCGGATCCTGGTCGTGGACGATTCGGTGACCACCCGGACCATGGAGAAGAATATCCTCGAAACCCGGGGCTACCGGGTGACCGTGGCGATTTCCGGGGAAGACGCCCTCGGCAAGTTGGCCACCCAGCAGTTCGACCTGGTGGTCAGCGATGTCGAGATGCCCGGCATCAGCGGTTTCGAGTTGACCGAAAAGATTCGCGAAAACAAACAGACCCGGGACCTGCCGGTGGTCATCGTTACCTCCTACGCGTCTGATGAGGACAAGCGACGGGGGCTTGCCGTCGGCGCCCAGGCCTATATCGTCAAGGGGAGTTTCGACCAGGGCGTATTGCTGCAGGCGGTGGAAACCTTTATCGGATGACCAGGGACATGATCCGTGTTCTTATAGCCGACGATTCCGAACTGATGCGCAAGGTGCTCCGCGACCTGTTGACGCGGGATGCCGGGATTGACGTAGTCGCCGAGGCCGGCGACGGTCGGCAGGCCCTGGCCGAGGTTCTTCGGGTGCGTCCCGATCTGGTGATCATGGATATCCTGATGCCGGTCATGGACGGCCTCACGGCGGTTTCGGAAATCATGGCCTGTCGCCCGACCCCGATCCTGGTGCTGTCGGCCAATCTGAATCCCGAGGAAAACCGCCATGCCTTTCAGGCCATCAACCGTGGCGCCCTCGATGTGATGGAGAAGCCTTCCGGTTTGGGCAGTGTTTCGTTCGAGGAATTTGCCGCGAAACTGATTGCCGAGGTCAAATTTCTCGCCCGAATCCGGGTGGTGCATCATTTTCGGCGCAGCTCGATTGTCCCGTCCGCGCTGCTTGCGAGTCCGCAACTCGACCAGAGTGTTCGCGAAATTCTGGCGATCGGCGCGTCCACCGGCGGGCCGAGGGCGGTGCGGCAGCTGATGACCACCCTCGACCCGGCCAACGGCGCCCGGGTGCTGATCGTGCAGCACATCGCCGGTGGCTTTGCCGGCGATTTTGCCAGCTGGCTCGACCGCGAAAGCCGTTTTAGCGTCCGTCTGGTCCGGGATGGCGACCGCCTCGAACCGGGCGTGGCCCTGGTGGCTCCCGAGGGCCTGCACCTGACCCTGCTCGACGATCGTGTCGTGCTGACCGATGCGCCGCCGGTCCACAGCTGCCGTCCCTCGGTCGATGTTCTGTTCCACTCCCTGGCTGGATCGGCGGCGGGGCGGACGGTGGCGGTGCTGCTGACCGGCATGGGACAGGACGGCGCCGAGGGAATGCTGGCTCTGCGGCGACAGGGCGGCTACACCATTGCCCAGGACGAGGCGTCCAGCGCCATTTTCGGCATGCCCAAGGCGGCCATCGACCTGGGTGGGGCACAGCAGGTGCTATCCCTCGAAGCCATGCCGGCGGTTCTGGCGAGACTGCTGAAGCGATAAAATCGCCCCGGGGGCTTTTCAATCGCCGGCCTCCCGTGGTATTAAAGCCGCTGTTCAAACCAAGTTCGCTGATCATGACCAGAGAAAGGGTTTTTCATGTCCCTGCGTGTTTACAATACCCTGAGCGGCCGTAAAGAGGAGTTCAAGCCCCTGGTCCCGGGGAAGGTCGGAATGTACGTCTGCGGCGTCACCGTGTACGATTATTGTCACATCGGTCATGCCCGGGCCAACATCGTTTTCGACATCATTTATCGCTACCTCCGGTTTTCCGGCTTGGAGGTCAACTACGTCCGCAACTATACCGACGTCGACGACAAGATCATCAAGCGGGCCAACGAACGGGGGATCGATAGCCGGACCCTGGCCGAAGAATTCATCCGCGCCTTCGACGAGGACATGGCCGCCCTCGGCCTCGACCTGCCGACCCGCCAGCCGAAGGCGACCGAGCACATGGCCCAGATCATCGCCATCGTCGAGCGCCTGATCGAACGCGGGATGGCCTACGAGTCGGCCGGCGACGTCTATTTCGCCGTGGAGAAGTTCCCCGGTTATCTCAAACTGTCCAAGCGCAACATGGATGAGATGCGGGCCGGCGCCCGCATCGCTCCCGGCGAGCAAAAACGCAACCCGATGGACTTCGCTCTGTGGAAAGCGGCCAAGCCCGGCGAACCTTTCTGGGCGTCCCCCTGGGGTCCCGGCCGCCCCGGTTGGCACATCGAGTGCTCGGCCATGAGCATGGAATATCTCGGCGAGTCCTTCGACATCCACGGCGGCGGCAAGGACCTGGTTTTTCCCCATCACGAGAACGAAATCGCCCAGAGCGAGGGAGCCAGCGGCAAACCCTTCGTCAAATATTGGCTGCACAACGGCTTCGTCAACGTCAACCAGGAGAAGATGAGCAAGTCGCTGGGCAACTTCTTCACCATCCGCGATATCCTGGCCAGGTACGACGCCGAGGTGGTACGTTTTTTCATCCTCTCGGCCCACTACCGTTCGCCCATCGATTTTTCCGACCAGAACCTCGATGACGCCAAGGCCGGCCTGACCCGCTTCTACGAAGCCCTTAAATCGGCCGATGAAACCCTGGCGACCCATCCCCTGCGGAAAGGCGTGTTCTGCCGGGAGGTGCTGCCGGAGATGCGGGAGATCCTCGACCGCATCGAGATCGTCGAAGACCGCTTCTGCGAGGCGATGGACGATGACTTCAACACCGCCCTGGCCATCGGCCACCTGTTCGACCTGGTGCGGGGAATGAATCGCATCGTCGCCGAAAAATCCTTTGACGATTGCCCTCTGTTGCTGGCCGGGCTCAAGGATGCCCGCGGCAAGCTGCTCAAGCTCGGCGGAGTGCTCGGTTTGTTCATCTCCGCGCCGACCGGCTGGCTCGATGGCCAGAAAAACGCCGGTCTTGCGGAGACCGGACTGCGTCCCGAGGCCATCGAGGCCCTGATCGCCGAGCGTCAGCAAGCGCGCAAGGATCGCAACTTTGCCCGCGCCGACCAGATTCGTGACGAACTCGACGCCAAGGGCATTATCCTGCTTGACGGTTCCCAGGGGACGAGCTGGAAAGTTAAGTAACGGGGCACAAATAGAAAAAAGGGAACGGATAGGACCATTCGCGATCCCCGCCCTTTTGCTGTGCCGTCCCGTAAAGTGTCTTGCATCCCATTTCTGTTTTGTTGTACTGTATACGGTATGCACACGAAAGGAAATGGCGATGCTGCTTGAAGAACTGGTGCGGAAGAACCAAGAGAAACCTCCGATCGATTGGACCGCCTATCTCCGGTGGCAAGTGCAGGCGCAGGGCGGCATCCCGATCATCTGGGTCTGCGCGTGCGCCCAGATCAACCGCGAACGATTGCCCCTGAAGCGTTACCTCAAATGCGTGGCTTGCGGCATGCTGCACCCGGTGCGGATCGAAGATTGAGTCGTTACTGATTCTGAACCACTGCGGCCCTGCGGCGATCAAGGAGCTGATTGAGGGAATTCCCCAAGCCAGCTGGTTGGCGAATGGGGGTTGCTCCTCGATTCGAAAGAGGGAACCCGTTGGAAATAACAAGGATAAAAGAGGGCGGCTCAGGCCGTCCTCTTTCGTTGTACGGGGAAATGCTGTGATCTGGTTTGGATTTGGATTTGACACCCACAAGCTTCCCATTGTATACAAAATGTAAATTCACATGGTTATTTTCAAATATAAAACAAGGCCTCGGACCTGAAAGCGCTTTCCGGCATGAAATCAAAATTATTTCGAAAGGCCCTGGGTTGCCGGCCGGTTTTGCTGGCCGGCGCGCTGGCGATGCTGCTGCTGACGCCGCTGGTGGCATCGGCTGAGCTGATGCGGTTGGCGGTGGTCGGCGTGACCAATCAAACGGATGAGGCCGAATTCGGCAAACTGCTGATTGCCCAAGGGATTGCCAACCTGGTTGCGCAGGAGTTGTACGACACCGGGCGCTATGTGCCGGTCGAAGACAGCCCGGAAATTACCTCCAGGGTGGAAGAGCTGTTGGCTCGGGCTGCCGCCGTTCCCGGTGACGACGTTGCCGAGGTCCCCCAGGGAGAGCTGGGGGCCGACGCCGTGGCCAGGGTTAAAATCAAGAAATTCAGCAAATCCCGCATGCGCGGTTTTATGGGACCGTTTACCACCGCCAAGGTCGATATCGAGATCGAGGTCGAGGTTTCCGTTCAAGAGCTGGACCAGGTCCCGGTCGTTGGCATGGGAGTGGGCACGGGTGCGACCAAGTCCCGGGGGGTGCTGTTCCAGGTACGTGAAGACAAGGTCCATTTCGATCAGACCAGCGTGGGGATGGCAACACAGGAGGCGGTGCGTCAAGCGGTGGCCGGACTGATGAAACAGATTGGCGAGGGGACATGAAACGACGGTTGTTTTTGTTGTTGCCGGTGTTGTGGTGCTGGACCCTGATGGGTTGCGCCACCACCTATGTGGAAGAGCCGCAACCGAGTAAGCCGACCTCCGAGCGGGCCGATTTCCCCGCTTATGATGGACCCAAAATTGTTGTTGCCGTGCTGCCCCTCGGTCTTTCCGAACGCGCCGCCAAGGCCTATCCGCACTTGCTGGCCAAGGACGTTGGCCTCGGTGTGCATAACCGGGTCATCGAAACCCTGTACGACACCAACCGCTTCCGGTTTGTCGAAGAGAAGCCCGAAGTAGTCAAGGATGTCCTCGATCGCCAGTGGATGAGCATGGCCGGCATGGTGGATCAGGGGACCGCCGTGGAAATGGGGCGAATGCTTGGCGCCAGCAAGGTGATTTACGGTGAAGTCTACGATTTTGCGCAAGGGGGTGAGCAGATCGGTGGACTATCCGCGCGACAGAATTTCAGCACGCGGATGGGCATTCAGGTCCGCTGCGTCGATGTGGAAACCCTCGAATACGTTCCCGGCAGCGGCACCGGACGCGGTGCCGATGTCGGCGAGGCCTCGGACGCCGCCATCCGCGAGGCCGTGGCCGGGCTGATTCGCAGGCTGAAATGATCAGGCTGAAAAACCACTCTTCTCATTATTTGCAAGGAGGTCCCGTGAAAAAATTGCTGGTTGTCAATCTTCTGCTTTTCGCTCTGATGGTGGGAGCGTTCGTTCCCTCGGCCGAAGCGTTAACGGCGAATAACCTGGATGACCTGGGTATGATTTACGACGATTATTTCGGTCAGGAGTCGGGCTCGGTGGAGGTCAATGGCCAGACTATTTTCTGGTTCGTCGACACCCTGAACAACACGACGACCCTGGAGATCGGCGATCAGATCTTCGACCATATCGACATCTTCAATCGCCAGGAAGTCCTTCTGCTGATCGCCGAAGTCCTGGGCATTCCCCTGACCTCGGCGGGGGCGCTCACCGAGCCGACCTCGGCTTCGGCGACCACCTCGCGGCTGGTCTTCACCGAACTGGTGGTGCCGACAGTTCAGACGGCCACCGAGCAACAGCGCACGGAAGCCCAGAAGGCCCAGGGCGGGGTGCGCACCTTCGGTGGCACCCTGCGCACCGAATGGGTGGACAAAGCCGGGCCCGAGAACGGCCGGGTCAGCGGCTTCAACCTCGGTCTGGCCTACGATGTGGACAACTACACCTTCGGCCTGATTCTGCCCTACGATTACTTCGATTTCGACTCTTTCACCGCTAACCGCATCGGCGCCATCTTCTTCGGCCAGTACCATCTCGGCATTTCCGAGGAGCTGGAAGCGACCTTCACCGGCAACCTCAACTACATGTTCACCGACTTCAGCATCCTTGGCCAGGATGATGATCTCAACACCTATGGCGGCGGCCTGAGTGCCGGCCTGCGCTACAGTCAGGAAGCCTATGAACTCGGTTGCGGGATTTCCTACCAGTACAATCAGGACGACGTGGATCTCGACGACGACGACCAGCATCTGATCAAGACCGGGGCCAACATTGGTTTCCATCTGACCCCGAATCAGGTGGTCAACCTGTTTGGCATCTGGACTTACGACGCCACCGACTACAAATACGACTACGGCGACACCGATTACTTCGAAATCGGCACCGAATATCGAGCCAACCTCTCCGAAACCTGGGCCATGAACATCGGCTACCGCAAGGTCGTCGATCTCGAGGATTTCGACTCGGACATGGTCTACCTCGGCACGGCCTGGCAGTTCTGATCAATAGTGGACAGGGGATGCCCGCACGAGGCATCCCCTGGTTTTAAGGCGGCCAGAAGGCCGCCTTTTTTGCTTATGACTGGCGACCTGTTGCCGGAGATAGAGCGCTGCGACCAGCTATTGGAAAATCAAATTTCCTTCGATAGGAGTGATGCCTGATACCAGTAATAAAAGGCATCCGGGTTGATCTGTTTGAGTTTGTTCAGATATTGCAACTCACCTGTGATGGTCAGGGGTCGCAAGGTTTCCACGGCAGGGACCGTTCGAATGTCTTGTCGTGTAAAAGGTGGCTTTTCAGTCAGAAGCAACTTGGCAAGCAGGCCGGCTTTGGCCGCAGCGATTTTTGCCGTCTGTTGATCGATCCAGCACTTCAGCCGGGGCCGCGCAGAGGATGTCGATATCGATGGAGAGTCGGCGAATGACCGGAACATGCAGAAGCAGACTGGTGCCCCCCTTGAAGACGAACTCTAAGTCGCTTTCCGCCAGATGCCCCAGCAGGGCGAAGGCGTGCAGCGCCCGTTCCAGAAGGGCGGGATCGACCCCGCCCAGTTCCGTCCGTTTTCTCTCCAGCCAGTCGGCTGTAAAACAAATTTCAGCGATCATGTCTTCAACCCATTAACTCCACATTTTTATAATAATGTGGAGTTAATGGGTTATCTCCTGACAGTGGATTTTTTTCTTCAGATCTTCGGCATAGCCAAATAAAGCAGTAAGTTGCAGCAATCCCGAGGTGAGCACGGCATCCAAGATCCGCTGGACCTCGGTAGCGTCCATCAGTTGCAACCTGTTTGCCTCGACGATCAGGTCGATCAGAGCTTTTTCTATGGGAGCGACATGGTCTTTTCCTTCCGGCTGTCTCCCTTTGGAGGGTCTGAGAACGACAGTTGAATGAACTGCTCCGCGTACTTGATCCCAGGATTCGCCCAGGAATCCCAACCGGAGGCCTTCAGGGTGTCGGCTACCGTGTCGAGAACATCGCCATCGGCGTAAAGCAGAATCGTCGGCTGGGCGATGAGGTGTTGGGCGAAGGGGTTGAACTGCACGGTCGACCAGCAGCAGAAGTCGAGAAGGGGAAAGGCCTGCTCTACCTCACGGATGATTTTGGCGACCAGCCTGGGATCGAGGATGACGAGCTGCTGGTGGCGACTGTACCACCCCCGTCCGGCGTCGGCGACAATACCGGTCTTCATCGCCTCGCTCATATACTCGCGCAGAGTGTCGTCGGCCAGATCGATCCCGGCTTCGGCGATGGCGTGCCTGACGGCGGCGAGGGAGAAATAGGCGTTATGCTCCTTGAGGGTGGGGAGGAGGCGGGTGAAGAGATATGATTTTTTGGTCGTGATAGATTCAGCCATGGGTGAGCCTTAAATCCGTTCATGTTCCTGGATAATCTTATCGGTTCCATAAAGTCCGAGGAGCAGCATTTGGTCGAGTATGTCAAGAATACGTTTTCGCAATATTGGTCGACCATCCGTCGCGCGGTATTCGCGCAGCAGCAAATCGTCAAGATAGTGCATTTCTTGACGATGACCAGAGGGGGATGGAAAATCGTCCGGAGGTTCAGTCAATATTAGAACACGCTCTGCGGCCAGAAGGACCTCCTCTGTTACTGGCTGATGAGTTTCATTAAGAAGATGGAAAAATGAAAAATTATCGCCGTCAAAGGCTTTCGAACGAATGAACTCCAGCATTAGATGACGATAAGGTTCAATGTCGGCGTTCCATATTTCCCGGAAACATTCGGCTGCTTCGGTTCTGACTTCCTTGATCGGGTCGTCAAAGAAAGTGGTTAATTGCCGTATCGCTCGTTCCAGATAGGCCGCTTCAGGTAAATGATTTGCTGCTGAATTCGCCGCAAGTTTACGATATTGCTCGCCTTGTCCGACAAGCACCTCTGCTTGAGCAGCATTGGTGTCATCGTAAAAAGCTTCGCGAAAGAGATGGAATGCTCCCAAAAGCCGCTGTTCTTCTTTTTCGGAAGTCAACATCAGGTTAAGTAACTCACGACCGATATCGGGATCATTTTGCAGAATATAGAAAAGTAGACGAGTCCCCGTGTAGGTTGAAAGAGGTTGCAGATCGGTGCCTTGGGGGCGAATGACGAGTTCTTTCAGCAGTTCGGCCGCGATGCGGCTGTCATGACGAAGAACGGAATAGATAGGCTCGATAAGAAAACAGCGGACGCTTTCTAAAGGTTCCTGTTCGATACGGTTTCGGAGCAGGCAAACTCCTTCCTCCAATCGTGGGGCACTTTCCCAAAGAACCGCTGCAAGAGTTTCAGTCGCAAGACCGCGGTCATAGTAGCCGGAGCGAACTTGGCAAAAGCCACCCTTTTCAGTCAGTTGATCTGTTGTTAGAAGCAGTTCTTCGGTCCGTTTCCTGTCGTTTTGATCATCCGTCCCCGAAGGGCCATTCTCCACATACCAGCGGAGGATTGTAAAAATGTCGTTATCAGAAGCAAGGGAGGGATGTTTTTGTAGCAGGTGGCAGATCCCTTCACAACAGGGGCGGTCGGGAAGCGCATGGGTAAAACGAATAGCTGCCTTAAGAGTTTCTTCCGAGGGTTGTCCTTCTGAAAGGCCATTCAGAATTTCATTGAAGTAGGTGGGGGCGGTATCCAAAGGCAGTTGGGAAAGGAGCCGGGCGAATCGCTCAGGTTCCTCCTTTGCCCGGCCGCGAAGAAGCCCTGCTAGGCCTCGGGAGCCGGTATGTCCGACCCAGTCACCACGGCTGCGTTGCTCTTCTCTGTTCTCATGAAAGGCCGAAATTGCGCTGATCCAGGCCGAGTCCGACATGAACTTAGCTCGGTCCGATTGTATAAATC
>MHXM01000141.1:3115-3387 GCA_001825565.1 Desulfuromonadaceae bacterium GWC2_58_13 | reverse complement strand
GGTTTTTCAGGGGCAATCCCGACGAATTTTCTGTCGAGCTGCCCAAGACGTTGTCTTGCGGTCGAAGAAAGAAATGCTTCGTCAATGGCTTTAAGGCAATTCCATTGCTGGTAACCGTTACAGTTCAAGTCGCGAATTATGCTTTTTCCTGTTTCTTCTTCCGGGCGCCCATTCGACAGCTCATGAATGAGTTTTTTCGCCCAGTTCAATTCCGGCCAATGGTTCAAGATACGGGCTTCTACAAGGGCTTTATTTTGCTGAGATAGATGAGG
>MHXM01000141.1:2932-3105 GCA_001825565.1 Desulfuromonadaceae bacterium GWC2_58_13 | reverse complement strand
AACAACTGATCGGCGGAAAGGAGAGTCGGCAGCAAATATCCGAGAGGGCTCCCGGCGCTGCCAATGGTTTCCAACCAGAGAAAGAGTGCCGCCGGATGCGCAAATGGATCGATTTTCCTGAGATATGCTACGGTTTGGTCGGGGGACGACTTTGCAAGTTCGGCAAGAGCTTT
>MHXM01000141.1:0-2885 GCA_001825565.1 Desulfuromonadaceae bacterium GWC2_58_13 | reverse complement strand
AGCGGGTTTGCCAAGTGTAATCTCGTAAATATTGGCCATCAAAGGTCAGATTAATGCGACGAATCGCCTCGACGAATGTCGGAATTGCGGCTTTAAGAAATGCGGACGGTGATTTCTTTTGTAATTCTTCGATCCAGTGGTAATCGAGGTCGGTTTGTCTGTCACGCTCGAAAGGATGTCCTTCGGGGAAAACCTCGAACCAGACCTCAAACCAGACCTGCAAGATTTCGCCTGCTGAAGCAGGGTCATGCTTGATCCAAGTCGCCAAGGAGTGTCTGTTGAAAAGACCGGCGCGGTCGAACAATCCTTCCGGTTTGGAGCGGATCAGGTCGAGGTTTAGATCCAGGAGGACGGGTGTCGGCTTAAAATCGGAAAGCCAGGAAAGCCATCCGAGGACTAAAGATCCCCGTGCGGAATCCTTCCGCCACCAGTTTCGTGCCGTTTCGGTGACTTTTTCGGGATAGGTTTTCAGGGCATTGCGCAAAATATTCAGAGCGTCGTTCCGCCGATTCTCATTCTCTGAATCCAGCCACTTTGTTATCAGCCCGCGCCTTAGTAGAATCGGAAGCCAGTCGGGTTGCGGATAAATCGCCATCCTGGCAAGCTGTGGCATTTCCCGACCGGCAATATCCAACGCCAGAATGACGTCAAGTTCGTCTTCTTGTGGGGAATCCACTCCTCCCAGCCAACGGGCAACCGCATCCTTGATATGGTAGCGGACGTCGGGGCTGGTCAGTAACTCGCGCAGTTGTTTTAGATAGATGTGACACGGTCCGATCTGCCGGTACATCGCCAGGATTTGTCGAATCTGGGTGCGGCGGAAGAGGTGTTGTTCGTCCTCTGTGAGCAGAGCAAGAAGATTCTTTCTGTCGGCCACAAAGCTACGGGCGAAGGCGTAATCGAAAAAGCTCTCGTGAAAAAAACTGACTTGCCCATGCAAGCGAACAATCAGATGCTCGGTAGCCAACAAATCCAGAGCATGAGGTATGCGGTCGAGCGCGACTGTTGGAGCGTCGAGGATCTGGTTGCGGCTCATGACCGCTGCCAACTCCGATAAGGCAACCATCAGGGGAAAATCCGGATAACCTCGATCGCGGATACTGCGTTCCTTCTTCTGAATGAGCCGATCGAACAAGTCAGTTGTCGACTGGAAGGACAGGGATGGCTCGTTGTTTTCCGTTGTTTCCAGAAACATTGCCAAGTTGAGCGGTAGGGTTAGCAACTCGCGCTGTTTGGTGGTAATGCGTTCGACCGGGAAGCCCCTTTTGCCCAACAGTGGTTCGATTTCGCTAGCCCAGTCGAGACGTTTGACTTCGACACGGCTTACCCGCTCCTCTTTTTCGAGTTCACGCAGGGAGCTGTCGTTAGACAGGTCGTAGTTGCGACAGGCGGCTATAACCTTGATTTTGCCCGAAGCTTTGGCAAAGCGAAAAAGTTCGAACATCACTTCTCGAATTGCGCCGACCCGTCCGGAAATTTCGCTGATGGCGTCGATCTGATCGATAAAAAGAACGGGCTTATCAGTGCTTGCTAGCGATTGGAGGGTGAAGATAGGGTTTTCGCGACGCTCGTAAAGCGCTTGCCCAAGAGCAGCGGAAGAATCAATGCCAAGCCGTATGTCGATGCGGAAGGCCAAAAAGGTGGCGCCGCGCTTTTCCAGTTCTGAAAGAATCTGGCGAACAACCCCTGATTTTCCGGCGCCAGCATTGCCGGTCAACAAGATGATGGAAGGCCCGTCGTCCGCTTCAAGGAGAGCAAGAACCTCCTGAGTTTCCTGGCGAACAATGACTGCCCCTCCGATGTCGAACGGAATGTAACTGTCAAGATAGCTCCGATTGGCGTCGGAAATTCGCTCTCGAAGAGAGGGGTCAAGAGGAGCACATGGCGTAAGACAACCACTTTCGATAATTTCTTTCCGAACAATTTCCGTTGTCAGCTCGCGGTTAAAATTGTTTTCAAGATATTCGCGTAGAGTTGGGAAGAAGTTCTCGACAGAGTCGCTGAAAACCAAACCGCCAACCATGCGAAGATCAATATCGAGATTGGTCTCCGATTCGCATAGCACTTGAAGTCGTCGGAGATAGCAC
Source organism: Desulfuromonadaceae bacterium GWC2_58_13 (assembly GCA_001825565.1). GTDB lineage: Bacteria > Desulfobacterota > Desulfuromonadia > Desulfuromonadales > Trichloromonadaceae > Trichloromonas. The sequence continues at coordinate 798 of MHXM01000141.1, read as the reverse complement.
CAAGTTTGCTCGACAGAGGTAGCCCATACACGGTTCAAGGCGGGAAGATGGTCTAACCGCCCATTTTTGTCCAAGGAGTCTAGGAATGCCTCAGCCCCTGTCTCGGAGAGAGCTGCTCGTTGGGCGAGATGTTCAAGCTGTGTTGCTGGCGCTGCCGATAGAAAGAAGAATCGATCTTCAGGTGAAGCTGAAAGTTTTGACAGAGCAGTATCCAGCACTCCCTCTTCGGCCAACCGCCTGATTGTCCAGTTGCCTTGAACGTTCTGCTTCTTTGCCTGGTACCACTCCTTGCTCCCGTTCTTGAACACCCAGAACTCAACACCGTGGTTAACCGGATCGACAAACTCAAACTGAAGCGCGTCGGCATGGCCAAGAATTACCTCGAACAGCTTCTTGACGGCCCATTTCGCTTCGAACCGATCCCCGAGTTTTCCGGCAATACCGCCGGGAAAAGGGTAGGCGCGAGAGGCGCGATTATTTGTGGTGCGGATGTCTCGCATGAAGTGGTCCATGTGGAGATGACAGTGAAAGCCGAAAAGAACTTATGTTTTTGGCTAACATCGCCTCTTAGAATGAAGCGGTTTCAAGATATATCACGCATGTTCCTTTGTAAATGCATTCAAGTTACGCATGATCTTCTATTTATCAGCGTTATGGTATAAATTCATCCCATGGCAAAATTCATCCTTAAATCCGATTATCAGCCCCGGGGCGACCAGCCGCAGGCGATCAGGGAACTGGTCGAGGGCATCGAGCGGGGCGACCGGCATCAGGTGCTGCTCGGCGTTACCGGCAGCG
>MHXM01000140.1:13384-14386 GCA_001825565.1 Desulfuromonadaceae bacterium GWC2_58_13 | reverse complement strand
GGACCCGCTGCCCTTCGACTCCGCTCAGGGGGCGGCTACCTTTTTTCGCGATCGGTTTTTTTTTGAATGGGTGCTGGATATTCCGTGGTTCGGCAACTTGTATTTATCCCAAAAAGGGGATCGTGTGGATCGCCCCTGCCGTTATGCATTGGTATCAAGAGTTTCTTTATCCGCGATGTTTATCCCCCTTCATTCGCCCTTTTTCCCGGCCCCGGCAGGCCATCCGTTCGGGAAAGCACATTCTGAAATTTTCGAATAATTCCAATATACTCACCTGCGCGTCGTAGAGCCGGCCGAGGTTTGCCCGGGTGACCACCTGGTCCGGCGGCCCTTCGGCCAGGATCGTGCCCTGATGCATCAGCACCGCCTGTCCCGCCACCCACAGGGCATGATCGGGAACATGGGTCGAGAGGATAAAGGTGTAGCCGTTGCCGGCCAGTTCGGCGAGCTGTTCGAGCAGGCGGATCTGGTTGCCGTAGTCGAGGCCGTTGGTCGGTTCGTCGAGGATGAAGGTATGCGCTCCCTGGCACAAGGCTCGGGCGATGAGCGCCAGTTGCCGTTCGCCGCCGCTGATTTCGGTGTAGGGCCGGTCCGCCAGATGGCCGATGCCGAGTTTTTCCAGGGCTTGTTCGGCCAGCTGATGGTCCCGCCGGGAAAAGGGGGCAAGCATCCGTTTGTGCGGCATCCGTCCCATCAGCACCACCTCGCGCACCCGGTAGGCGAAGGCGGGCCGGTGCAGTTGGGGGACGTACGCCATCCGGGCGGCCCGTTCGCGGCGGGTCAGGCTCGGCAAGGGGCGGTGGTCGAAAAACACCGTGCCGCTCTGAGCCGGCAGCAGTCCCAGCAGAAGCTTCAGCAGGGTGGTTTTGCCGCAGCCGTTGGGGCCGAGCAGGGCGACCAGGGTGCCCCGTTGAATGGCGAGGGAGAGGTTTTGCAGAACCGGCCGCCGGCCGTAGTTGAAGCTGAGATTGCGGATTTCGATCCAGGCCATTTAGTCCCAAC
>MHXM01000140.1:2693-13374 GCA_001825565.1 Desulfuromonadaceae bacterium GWC2_58_13 | reverse complement strand
GTTGCGCAGCACCAGGATGAAAAAGGGGATGCCGATCAGCGAAGTGACGATGCCCAGGGGGATTTCCATGTCGAACAGCAGTCGTGACAGGTCGTCGACCACCACCAGGTACAGCGCGCCGATCAGGGCCGCGACCGGCAGCAGCCGGCGGTTGTCCGATCCGACCAGCAGGCGGCCGATGTGGGGAATGATCAGCCCGACCCAGCCGATCAGACCGCCGAGAACCACGGTGAGAGCGCTGATCACGGTGGCGACGGCGATCAGCCAGAAGCGGACCAGGGGAACGTTGACGCCGAGGCTGGCGGCTTCGTCGTCTCCCATGCTGAGGACGTTGAGGTAGGGAGTCGACAGCATCAGGCCGAGCAGGCCGATGCCGATGGGCAGGGCGGCTGCGGCGACCGTCGGCCCATCGGCCATGGCCAGTCCGCCCATGAGAAAATAGACGATGGCGGGGAGCTGATCGTAGGGGTCGGCCGCATATTTGAGGATGGAGAGCAGCGAGGTGAACAGCGATCCGCTGATGATCCCCCCCAGGATCAGCATCAACAGCCGATCCCCCCGATAGACGCGGGCGATGGCTGTTGCTACCCCCACCGCCAGCAGCCCGCCGGCGAAGCTGCAGAGCTGAACCGGGAGCCACCCCCGCGCCAGGAGCATGCCGAAAGCGGCGCCGCAGGAAGCGCCGGAGAGAACTCCGAGCAGGCCGGGCGAAACCAGGGGATTGACGAACATCGACTGAAAGGCGGCGCCGGAGGCGGCCAGGGCCGCGCCAATGAGAGCGGCGGCCGCCAGTCGGGGGGCGCGGATTTCCCAGAGGAGGTGGCGCAGCAGTTCGTGGCGCGCCGGGTCCATGGCCGGCGCGCCGGGCCATGCCTGCCGCAAGAACAGGGCGATTTCTCCGAGGGCAAGCGGATACTTGCCGAGCGTCAGCGAAATCATCAGGACGGCCGCCAGCAGCAGGGCCAGCAGCCAGGGCAGGCGAGGGCGCCAGCGGGCCGACGGTGAGGCTTCGTGGGGGCGGGCAACGGCGCCGAGGGCGGTTGCCTTGCTTTTTCCGATCAAGGTTTCACTCATCGACATGCCCCGGACGGTTCGGCTTCGTTGGCAGGGGATGGAGGATGCGCTCGATTTGCTCGTCGCTCGGTTCGACCCCCAGAAACAACTGGTAGAAGCCTTTGGTTTCGGCCTCTTCGTCGAAAGGATAGCGGTCCGGATAGAGCCGATGGGCCAGCCAGCGCAGGCCGAGAAAGCGCATGAAGGAGGGAGGACGGTCGAACCAGTTCAGCGGCCGGTCGGGGATCAACCACACCCGTTGCCTGCGCACCGCCTCGATCTGCCGCCAGGGGCCGTCGACGAAAACGCTTTGGAAGAAGGACGGCTCCTGCACCAGCATGACCTGGGGATCGTAGAGCAGCACCTGCTCCATGTTGAGTTTTTGCCGACCGGCGTGGCGCCGCAGGTCACCCCGGTGAACGTTGATGCCGCCGGCCAGGGGGATCAACTCGGCATGAAAGGAGTTCTGCGGTTCGGTCGCCAGCCCGTCCGGATCTTCGGCGTAATAGACCCGGACCCGGCCGCCTTCGGGGATGCCTTCCGTGGCGGCGCGCACCTTGGCCAGGGCACGCTCCCCGTAGGCGGCCAACTGTTCGGCGCGCTCCCGCCGGTTCAGCAGGTCGCCGAGAAAACGCAGGGCGGCGGGGTACTGTTCCAGCCGGTCGAGGGTCACGAAGACTACCGGGATGCCCCATCCGGTCAATTGTTCGGCCAGCCGGTCGAGGGCCGCCGTCTGTCCCCAGCCCCAGAACACCATGACATCGGGCTGCAACGCCAGGAGGGTCTCCCGGCCGATTTCCCGTACTCCGCCGAAACTGCCGACCGCCGGCAGGCTTTTCAGCTCCGTCCGCAGGAAGGGGAGGTCAGCTTCGGACGGGGCGGAGTTGAGTCCCGCCAGCAGGGTCGGATCGATGGCGTAGATCATCCAGGTCACCGGCGATACCGAACCGAGCACCCGTTCGATGCGGTCGGGAACCTCGACCCGCCGCCCGGCCATGTCGGTGATCGGCCGGGCGTGGGTGTCGGTGGCAAATAGAACAAACAGCAGAATCGGCAGCAGCGTTTTCATCCTGTTCCTTTCCTTTCGGCTCCGTTCCCTTCGACTCCGCTCAGGGGACGGAGTCGAAGGGACGGGGAGAGTGGATCGCAAAAGGGCGGTGCCCTGAGCGGAGTCGAAGGGTCAGAAACGCCAGTTGACTCCGGCATAAACCTGGCGCGGAGAAAGGGTGAAATCTTCGGAATTCTCGTCGAACAGGTTGTCGACCCCGGCATCCATATTGAGTTGCTTGGACAATGCCCGGGTCAGGGAGAGGTGCACCAGGCTGTAGGCATCCAGGGTTTCTCCGAGGCCGTCGTCCGAGTGGCCGAAATAGAGCCAGCGAACCTGCGTCGTCAGATCCCAGTCGGGTTGTCGCCATAGGAGATTGAGGCCTCCTTTCCAGTGGGGCTCGTAAGCCAGTTCCGCGCCGGTGGTGCGGTTTTCGGTTGCCACGTAGGAAACCTGTCCCGACAGGGTGAAGTTGGCGGGCAGGCGGACGCCAGCCTCCAATTCGCCACCCCGGGTGATCGCCTTGTCGACGTTGGCGTATTCATAGGTCCGGTAGGTTTTTTCCCCCTGCTTCATCTCGGCGACCAGCTCCGTAGTAATCAGATCCTTCAGGGTGTTGTGGAACAGGGTCAGTTGTCCCCAGAGACGGTTTTTGCGGTAGGTGATGCCGGTTTCGTAGCTTTCCGAGGTTTCGGCGTCGAGGTCGGGATTGCCCCGGTAGGTGTCCAGCCCCTGCCGGAGCAGCGAGGTCACATACAGTTCGTTGAGGTTCGGCGCCCGAAACCCCTGTCCGTATCCCACCCAGATGCGTCCGCCGGGGATCAGCCGGCTCAGGGTGGCCCGTGGCGACAGGCGCGAGCCGAAGTTCTGGTGATGATCGTAGCGGGTGCCGGCCACCAGGTTGAGCCGATCGCTTATCTGCCAGTCTCCCTGCAGAAACAGGGCGCCGTTGTCCGTGCTTTTGTCGTCGTCGCCCAGGCCCTCCTCTTCCAGTTTTTCGTCGCGGAACTCGCCGCCGGCGGTCAGCAGCAGGGCATCGTTGACGACGTAGCTGCCCCGGGATTCCACCTGGGTCAGGCTGCGGCGTTCGTCGACGACATCCACCGGCGGGTCGAAGGAGGAGGTACGTTTGTAGCGGCTGAAGTAGCCGCGCAGCAGGCCGGAAAAGGGTCCATCCGGGTGCAGCTCATACTCGGCGAAACCGCTGGCGCGGCGGTCGTCGGCCCGGTAATCCCGGTCCAGGAATTGATAGTACCGCCCCCCCTCGCGGGAGAAGTGACTGTATTCGCCCCCCAGAGACAGGGTCTGCGCCTCGCTCGGGTCGAAGGCCAGCCGTCCCAGGGTGCTGCCGAGCGCGGTGGCGTCGATGTCGTCGGGCAATTCGCCGTCGCCGTCCCAATCGTCTTTCTTGCTGTGACTCGCCCCCAGATTGCCGCGCACCGGCCCCTGTCCGCCGCCGATGCGTCCCTGATAGGTTTGTTCGGCCGAACGCCCGATGCCGGCCCGGACATCGACTTCGGCCGTAGTCCGGGTGGCGGGTTTGAGGGTGATGATGTTGACCACGCCGCCAATCGCGTCACTGCCGTACAGAGCCGAAACGGGTCCGCGCACGATCTCGATGCGGTCGATCATCAGGGTCGGAATCTGAGCGACATCCATCTGTGACTTGAAGCTGCCCGCCAGCCGCCGGCCGTCGAGCAGCACCAGGGTGTGGTTGGCACCCAGACCTCGGATCGAGGTGCCCAGGTTGCGTCCCTCGCCGCCGATCAGCATCACGTCGGTGGCGTACTGCAGAACGTCTCCCACCGTTTCGGCGCCAAGGGCCGAGATTTCTTCCCGATCAATGATCTGCACCGCCCCCGGAGCCACCTCCAGGTTCTTTTCGTCCAGGGTTGCCGTCACCACGATGGGGGTGAGCACGGTCGGGTCTTCCGCGGCCAGGGCGGTCGCGCCGCCACCGCAGAGTGCGGCCAGCATCGTGAGCAGCGGCAGCGCCTTCTTTGGGGATTTCATGGTTCATTCCTCCGGTTTCTCGTCGTCGATCGAGCTGCAACCATCCGTTTCGTCAGGACCGGCCGAGGCCGAAGGCGTACTTCGGCGACTATTCCGATGCCATGAGAGGACACCGGTTCCGGCTTTCGCGGGGGCCTGTTTCAGGACGAAGCCTTCCCGGCATCCCAAGTAAGGACGGTGCAACGTCAACAACGACGTGCGAAAAATAGGGTTACTTTTTGTTGCGCATGGGGATGGGTGGCTGCCGTAGCCGAGGTGGGGTAAGGCCGGCGTCTTTGCGGGGAGTATCCCTTGACGAGACAGGATAATGTCATAAAGGCATTATCCTGTCAACGGGAAATTCGGTGCCTCGGATGTTGTCGAAAGGTGAAAATGAGGGAGAATGTGAGGAGATAGAGGGATTATCCCGTTAGAACGGTCTGTCCCCCCGGATTTTGGTGAAAACTATGAACGGTTGCTGTGATAACGGCGTGTCCCTGGATCCTTTGCGGGAACGGCAGAGAGGAACCCTGCGGATTGTCTTCGTGGTGAACGCCGTGATGTTTCTGGTTATTGTTGTGGCCTCGGGATACGGCCGGTCCACTGCGCTGCTCTCCGACAGTCTCGATAATCTGGGTGACGCCTTGACCTACGGGTTGAGTCTTTACGCTGTTTCAAGAGGTCCCGCCGCCAAGGCCGGGGTGGCGTTGTTCAAGGGAGGGCTGATTTTCCTCGGGGCCTGCGCGGTCGTTGTGCAAATATTTTTCAGACTGAAGAATCCCGCCATCCCTGTGTTTGAAATTATGGGCGTGTTCAGTGTTTTGGGGCTTGCCGCAAACGCATTCTGCCTTTTTCTTCTGTGGCGTCATCGGCGCGAGGATATCAATATGAGCTCGGTGTGGGAATGTTCGCGAAACGATATCGCCTCAAACCTTTCGGTGTTCGTCGCCGCGGGTGCGGTTTGGCTGACCGGTTCAGCCTGGCCCGACCTGCTTGTCGCCTCCGGTCTCGCCCTTCTTTTGATGCGATCCGCGCTTCGGGTAATGATTGCGGCGAAGAAAGCGTTCCCCCCGGGCCGCTAGCAAACACCGAGGAACCGGCGGACCGGTATCGAAATGCGCCATCGGCGATGGGGATGCTGAATTCTCACAAATCGAACGAATCCACGAAAAAACCTTTTGTTGTTCCCTTTTCCCTTGGCATGACCGGCTTTGGCCCATTTTCTAGTCGATGGAGCCGGCCAGCACGGTCAGCGCGCTTTCGAGGGTTTCCTCCCCGATGCTCAGGTAAAGATTCCCTTCGGTGATGGTCAGTTCCCAATTGACGGCGCGCTGCAGGCGGGCAACGATCTGTGAGAGAAAATCGTATTCGATACCGAGGACGGTCAGGTTGGAAATAGCCGAAAGCCGGGAGAGGTGCTGGTTTTCCCAGCGGAACCGGGTTGGTCCGTAGGCGAACAGGATGACCCGTCCGGCGTGGCGACTCGCCTTGAGCAGCCGTTCGGGATCGGGTTGGCCGACTTCAATCCAGGTGGTCACGCGACCGTCCGGCCCCTTGATCCACAGGTCCGGTTCGTCGCCGGCGGAGATTCCTTTGGTGAAAGCCAGTTCCGGGTCGAAGCGGACGGCATAGGCCAGTACCCGGGCGATCAGTCGCTCGGGGGTTTCCGAGGGATGACGGGCGACGGTGGTCTGAAGTTTCTGGTACAGGTTACGGTCGACATCCGAGAGTTGGATGTTGACCCGGTAGATGATTGCAGGCTGGGCCATGTCGGGTAATTTCCATGAAGGGAGGGGGGCTAGTTAAGGAGCAGGTCGCACCGGTTGGTCTGTAGCAGCGGCCAGAGTTCCGCCGCGGTAACGGGTCGGCCGGTCAGAAATCCCTGGATGTAGTCGCACCCGAGATCGTTCACGGCGTTGAGCTGGGAGATGGTTTCCACGCCTTCCGCCACGACGTTGAGTTGCAGATCGTGAGCCAGCCGGATCACGGCTTCCGAAACCTTTTTCGCGGCTCCCGGCTCGTCGATCCCCCGGATGAGCGATCGATCGAGCTTGATGGTGTTGACATTGAACTGGTTCAGGTAGGAAAGCGAGGAATAGCCGGTGCCGAAATCGTCGATCGCGATACTGACGCCCATTTTCTGTAAAGCGTTAATGTGCTTGGTGGCGAGATTCGGATCGGCCATAAGGGCGGTTTCGGTAATTTCGAGGCAGATCTTATCCGCATTGATCTGGTAGCGGAAGAGGTCGTCGGCGACCGACTCAACCAGGTCGGCGGTCATGAGCTGCTGGGGGGCCATGTTGACCGAGATCCGGAACACACTTTCATTGAGCCGGGGCAAGTCCTTTGTCCATTGGCCGATATCCCGGCAGGCATGCCGCAGAACGATTTTTCCCAAGGGGACGATGTGGGCGCGCTCTTCGGCCAGCGGGATGAACTGGTTCGGCGGCAGCAGCCCCAAGGTGGGATGTTGCCAGCGAACCAGTGCTTCGACCCCATTGAGGGTTCCATCGGTCAGTGACCAGATCGGCTGATAATGCAGAACGAACTGCTGCGGATCTTCGAGGGCGATTTTCAGATCTTCTTCCAGGCGTCGCTGGCTCTGCACGGCATTATCGAGTTTGTCGTTATAGAGCTGGATGCCGCTTTCAAGGCGGTTGCGTTTGACCTGGTACATGGCCAGGTCGGCCCGGCGCAGCACTTCCGAGGCATTTTCCGCCACCACCGGAACGGCGCCGATACTGGTTTCCAACTGCAGGCGAAGGCCAACGCACTGAACCGGCTGGCGAACCAGTTCGCGCAGGCGGCTGGCTAAATCGTTCACTTCGGCAATCGTGGCGAGCGGCGCCACAATGACGAATTCGTCGCCGCTCAGACGAGCGGCCAATCCCTGGTCGGGACAAATATTGAACAGGCGCAGCCCGGTTTCCCGCAGCATGGCGTCACCGGTGGCATGGCCATAGTTGTCGTTGATGCTCTTGAATCGGTCCAGATCGAACAGGAACAGCCAGTGGGAGGGCTCCGGTTCGGCCAGCAACTGTTCGATAAATTTGAGCAGATAGGCTCGATTGGCCAGTCCCGTCAGATCGTCGTGCAGGGCCAGCCATTCCAGTTTTTTCTCTTGGATGCGGCGTTCTGTGACGTCCTTGGCCATGGACAATACGTGTTTGACGCGACCGTCTTCATCGGTGAGCGCGGCCAGGGAAAGGTCAACGGCCAGCGGCAGACCATGGCGAGTCGTGCAGTTGGTATCAAATCGACCGATGGTTTTTTGGCCGTCGACAATGGCATTGAATTCCGTCTGGAAACGTTCTTTTCCTTTCCCGGTCATCATGCTGCCGATATCCTGCCCCAGCAGTTCGACAGCGGAGAAACCGGTGGATTCGGTCCATTGCTCGTTAACGAAGACCATATCGCCTTCGCGATTGGCCAGGGCCACCAGCAGGGGCGCATTGTCGAACATGGCCCGAAAACGCTCTTCACTCTCTTTCAGCGCCTGGTTCAAGGCGTATTCTTCGGTGACGTCCCGGAAAACCAGGATGACCCCCTGGACGGTCAGATCGCCGGCGAGGATGGGCGCGGCACTATCGGCGATCTGGTACCGGGTTCCGTTTCTGGATATCAGGACCGTGTGGTTGGCTAGTCCGACGATTTTGCCGGTAGTAAGAACGGTATGCACCGGGTCTTCGGCAGCGGCCCCGGTATGCGCGTTAACGATCGGGAATATTTCCAGAAGATCCCGGCCGGCTGCCTCTGTCATGGGCCAGCCCGTCAACTGCTCCGCCACCGGATTCAAGCGTGTGACCCGACCCCGAGCATCGGTAACGATCACGGCATCGCCGATGGAATCGAGGGTAACGCTCAGGTTCTCCTCCCTCTCCCTGAGGGCGCGGTTGGCCTGTTGGCGTTCCTGCAGCATGCGGTTGGCCGCTTCGGCAATGTGGGCAAACTCGTCGAACTCAATTTGGGAGGTGTTGATACACAGGTCGTGCAGGGCCGCCTGGTCCAGAGAATCTTTCAGGACCCGGATGTTCCGATCGACGCGGGTCGCGAGTTTTCGGCCAATCAGCAGAAAGACGATGGCGGCCAGTGGCACCAATGCGGCGGTTTCAAGGATCTGGTCGGAGATGATCTCTTCCAGCGCCCGCTGGGCAAGGGTGTGTTCCGTCTCGACATGGTCGAGATTAATGCCGGCGCCGACGTACCAATTCCAGTCAGGGACCGCCGCCGAATAACTGAGTTTCTGATACTCTTTGTAATCGGCGGTTTCGGGCATTTGATAGCGTACGAATCCACCGCCGGTTTTGGCTGCCTTGATCAGTTCCTGAACCACCTTGATGCCATTGCGGTCGGTGACGTCGATCATGTTCCGGTTTGCCAATGGCCCAAAAACGACCATGCCGTTAAAGTCGCCGCCGAAGATGCTCAGGTCTCCCGAGAACTGGATGGCGTTCAGGCGGTCGGAAACCTCCTGCTTCAGCCCTTCGGTAAAATCTTCCAGGTATTCCCCGGTGCCGATAAAACAATCCAGTTGCTTGAGATACCGTACATAGGCAAGTTTGGGGTGAGTCCAGGATGTCGAGCCGGGTTTGCTGATCCGGTAGGCCACGAAGCCCTCGCCCTGCTGACGGCAGAGACGAATCATTTCGCGCACGTAGTAAACGCCGTCATGGTCCTTGAGGTCGAGCATGTTGCGACCTTCGAACTCGGGGCGATCGGCGAACAACAGCTCCGTGCCGTCCATGCGGGTGGCGAACATGTACCCCCTGCCGTTGCTGTGCCGAATGGGCCGCAGGGTCTCCATGACCAACCGGGTCACTTCATCCTGCGGAAGTTTCCCCCGGGTGTTCTCGATGAGGTATTGCACGCTCTGAAAGGCCAGATCGACATGATGTCTGAGTCGTTCTCTCAGGCGGTTTTGGGCGGTGGTTTTTTCCTGCTCGATAAAATCCAGGACAAAGGAAACTCGCTGGCGAACCAGCGAACCGGCCTTGTCCATCAGGCGTTCCTGAAGGTGCCGCGAGTTGTTCTGGTATTCACGGATATGGGTAAAAGAATTAAATGTGAGAATGACCAGCACCAGGAAGATGGAGAGGAGGATGTTCCATTTGGTTGCGGTTTTCTGGAAGGAGTGGTGGGTTTTCCCGAATATTTTGTTAATGAACAGTAGGGCGAGAATCAGCAGCCCCAGCCCCAGCGCCCATTCCCAGATAAATTTTTGCGGAAACAGAAAGGTTTGATACTCGCCGGTGAACGGGATGTTTGCGTTCTCCCGGACGGCCAGCGAGGAGGAAGCGCTCACTTCGGAAGGGAAAAACCATAGCGAAAAAAGAAAGCATGCCGTGCTTTTGACAAGAAACATAATATAAATCGGTCTTTCCGTAGAATTCATATCTATGTTTCATTGGAGAATGGGTAGTCGAGGGGACTCCGAAGTTGTTATTAGAATTTATATCATGTTGATTTCTCATGCAAATAAAATTAATGGCCGGGGATTGAGCAGACCCTTGATGGACTGTTATTGCATCGGCTCGTATGGTCTGGCGAGTTAATTGCATGGTCGCATTTGGCTGGAAGGCAAGGGTTGACAGCTCCGAAACGCCGGAGTAAAACGTGAAAGACAAATAATTTCAAGTGCAAGGGAGGGTGTCATGGCAGAAGAGTCCTATCGCATCGTGTTCCGTGGAGAACTGGTTGCAGGCGTTTCCCGGGCCGAGGCCGAAGCCAACCTGAAATCCCGCTTTAAATACAGTGATTCCGCTCTGGCCAAGCTTTTTACCGGCAAGGGGGTTGTCCTCAAGAGCGGCATGGACCAGTCGACCGCCGAAAAGTATGAAAAAGCCCTGGCGGGTGTCGGCTTGGTGTGCGAAGTCCAATCCACCGAGGCGATCGAAGTCGCCGAACCCGAAAGACCGACTCCCGTGGTTGACGTCGAGCCTGTTTCCGTAGCGCCGGTCGCTCAGGAGGAGCCGTTCTCCGAGCCCGAGCCGCCCACGGAGGCTGTGGCCGAAACTTCGGACGCCGTTGCGGAGCCGGTCCCCACGGCGTTCGAGTACCCGCCGGCACAAGAAGTGGTCGAGGCGCCTGCGGTTACGCGGCAACCCGAGGCTTGGTATGCGTCCGAGAATGTTTTCGAGACGGAGGCGGTCGAGTCCGCGCCGGTTCGGGAAGATGCGGCGGACGAATTCACAGCTCCTGAGCAAGCCGCAGCCTGGGATGAGTCCGAGGATGTTTTCGAGACCGAGGCGGTCGAGTCCGTGCCGGTTCAGGAAGAAGAGGCCGAAGAATTCGTAGCTCCTGAGCAGGCCGCAACCTGGGATGAAGCCGAAGATGTTTTTGCGACGGAGGCGGTCGAATCCGCTCCGGTTCGGGAAGAAGCAGCCGAAGAATTCGCAGCTCCGCCGCAAGCCGAAGCTTCCGATCGGCCTGACGATAATTTTGAACCGGAGCCGGCTCCTGCCGCTCCCGCCCCGGAAGCTTCCTTTTTCGAAGAGTTTCCGGCGGCGGCCAGCCCTGTGAGCGCCACGATTCTCGATACCCTGAAACAGACCCGGCCCTGGGTCAGGTTCATCTCCATTTTGTTGTTCA
>MHXM01000140.1:0-2684 GCA_001825565.1 Desulfuromonadaceae bacterium GWC2_58_13 | reverse complement strand
CATTAGGGGTGCTGGCGTTTGTCGTGATTCTGCTCAGCGGTATGCTGGGAGGGTTGAGCAGTGTCGCGGACACCCCGACGATGCTGATGTTCATGTTTCAGATGTTGAGCCTTCTTCTGTATCTGATCCCGGCCTATTACCTGTTTAAATATTCGGCCGCCATCGGCACCCTGCTCAAGGGAGGGGGGGAGGCCGAGCTCGAAGCCGCTCTGGGTTACCAGAAATCATTCTGGCGGTTTTCGGGCATTCTGACGCTGATCTGCCTGGTACTCGGTGCCCTCGGCATCCTGGCGGCGGTATTGATTCCGATCATGATGGGGTAGTATTCACCCCTCCTTCAACAGATTCCCTGAAACAGCAACGCCGACCCTCACAGGTCGGCGTTGCTGTTTCAGGGATACGGGCTGTTCCTGGTCAGGCGCTTGCCCCTTGGATCTCTTCCTCTTCGTGCCGCTCGACGTAGGATTTTCCCCATTCGCACATCAGGGTCAACATCGGCTTGAGGGTCATTCCCTCCTCGGTGAGAGAGTATTCCACCCGTGGCGGCACTTCGGCGTAAACCTGCCGATGCACCATGCCATGGCGTTCCAGTTCGCGCAGCTGCTGGGTCAGCATTTTCTGGGTCACTCCCGGCAGCCGTCGCTGCAATTGGCTGAAGCGCAGGGTTTTGTGGCAGAGATGCCAGAGAATCACCGCTTTCCACTTGCCGCCGATGATATCGAGGGTCACTCCGACCGTGCAGCGATATTCCCTATTTTCATCCATGATAACATCCCGTTATTGCCCGATAGTATCCGTTAAGTAACTACCATACAAAAAAGTAGGTACTTGCGGAATTGTGCCGTTGATTATACTTGTATACTCAAATCGAGGCAATCCCCCGGATAAAGGAGAGAGCAAATGACCCAGAAGCAATTTACCGCCATGCTGGTCGAGAAGACCGGCGAGAAGCAATATGCCCGCTCGATCGTGACCCGGTCGGTCGATGACCTGCCCGCCGGCGATCTGCTGGTGCGGGTCCGCTATTCCTCGTTGAATTACAAGGATGCCCTGTCGGCCACCGGCCGTCCCGGGGTGACCAAAAATTATCCCCACACGCCGGGGATCGACGCCGCCGGCGAGGTGGTCGAATGCGGCAGCGGAACCTTCGCCCCCGGCGAGCCGGTGATCGTCACCGGTTTCGACCTGGGGATGAACACCGCCGGCGGCTACGGCCAGTACATCCGCGTTCCCTCGGCCTGGGCGGTCGGACTCCCCGCCGGCCTCAGTCTGCGCGAGAGCATGATTGTGGGAACCGCCGGCTTCACCGCAGCCCTGTCGGTCTGGAAGCTGGCGACCACCGGGGTCAAGCCGGGGGCCGGCGACATCCTGGTGACCGGGGCGACCGGCGGGGTCGGCAGCATCGCCGTGGCGATCCTGGCCAAGGCCGGGTACCGGGTGGTGGCCGCCACCGGCAAAGCGGCGGAAAAGGATTATCTTTTATCGCTGGGGGCGACGGAAATCATCAGTCGCGATGAGGTTCTGGCCGGATCGGACCGGCCGATGATGAAGGAGCGCTGGGCTGGTGTGGTCGACGTGGCCGGCGGCGAGACCCTGGTGGCGGCCATCAAGTCCACCCGCTACGGCGGGGTGGTGACCTGCTGCGGTCTGGTCGCCTCGCCGGACCTGACCATGAACGTCTTTCCCTTCATCCTGCGCGGCGTCAGCCTGCTCGGCATCGATTCGGTGCAATGCCCGATGGAGACGCGGCGGCAGGTCTGGACCAGGCTGGCCGGGGAATGGAAACCGGCCCGGCTCGAACGGGCGGTCACCGAAGTCCCCCTGGAGGCGCTGGAGGAGAAGATTCACGGCATCCTCAAAGGCGAGGTCAGGGGGCGGGTGCTGGTCAGGTTGTAACGGAAAAGTCGTTGACGCAAGCGCTACGGAATGGAATATTAGGGCCTGCTCTCGGTCGTGCTGGATGGCCGGGCGCAGGCCCTTGTCTCTATGGAGGATTCCCCGTGCTCCCCTGGCTCTTTTATCTGGTCACCGGCGCCTTCGCCGGAGTGCTCGCCGGCCTCCTCGGCGTCGGCGGCGGCGTGATCATCGTCCCGCTGCTGGTCTTCACCTTCACCGCCCAGCATCTGCCGGACGCCTACATCCTGCACCTGGCCCTCGGCACCTCCCTGGCCAGCATCATCGTCACCTCCATTTCCAGCCTGCGCGCCCACAACCTGCGGGGCGCCGTCAACTGGCCGGTGGTCAAGGGGATCGCCCCCGGCATCCTGACCGGCACCTTCTTCGGCTCCTGGGTCGCCGCCCAGCTCTCCTCCGGCTTTCTCAAAGGCTTTTTCGTGGTTTTTCTCTATTACGTGGCCACCCAAATGCTCCTCGACATCCGGCCCAAGTCGCATCGGCAGATCCCCGGCGCGGGGGGGATGTTCGGCGTCGGCAACGTGATCGGCGGGGTGTCGAGCCTGGTCGGGATCGGCGGCGGTAGCCTGTCGGTGCCCTTTCTGATCTGGTGCAATCTGCCCATTCACCACGCCGTCGGCACCTCGGCGGCCATCGGCTTCCCCATCGCCGTGGCCGGAGCGGCCGGCTACCTGGTCAACGGCCTGATGGCCGACGGTCTCCCGTCGGGGGCGGTCGGGTTCATCTACCTGCCGGCGCTCGTCGGCATCGCCCTGGCCAGCTATTGCACC
>MHXM01000139.1 GCA_001825565.1 Desulfuromonadaceae bacterium GWC2_58_13 | reverse complement strand
TTCGGCGGTCTGCAAAAACTTTGTCACGCCAAGTCGGATAAGGGGTAAGAATATGGAATGGCTGGGGTCGCCGGAGGCCTGGGTGGCGTTGATCACGCTGACCGCCCTCGAAATCGTGCTCGGCATCGATAACATCATTTTCATTTCCATTCTGGTCGGGCGGCTGCCGGCCCACCAACAGCAGAAGGCGCGCACCATCGGGCTGGCGCTGGCGATGGCCACCCGCATTATTCTGCTGCTTTCACTGGCCTGGGTGATGGGGTTGACCAAGCCGCTGTTTACGCTGTTCGACCATGCGGTTTCGACCCGGGACCTGATCCTGATCGGGGGTGGGATGTTTCTGTTTTTCAAGAGCACCATGGAGATTCACAACAGCCTCGAAGGGGAGGAGGGGGTCCATGTCGGATCGAAGACCGCCGGGTTTGTCGGGGTGCTGCTGCAGATCGCGGTGCTCGACATCATCTTCTCCCTCGACTCGGTGATCACCGCAGTCGGTCTGGCCAAGCATCTGCCGGTGATGATTCTGGCGATCGTCATCGCCGTTGGAGTGATGATGTTTGCCGCCCGGGCCATTGGCGAGTTCGTCGACGCCCATCCGACCATCAAGATGCTGGCACTGAGTTTTCTGATTCTGGTCGGGGTGACTTTGGTGGCCGACGGCCTGGGGATGCACATTCCCAAGGGGTATGTCTATTTCGCCATGGCTTTTTCCGCCGGCGTGGAAATGCTCAACCTCAAGATGCGTAAGCGCAAGGCTCCGCCGGTCCACCTGCGCAAACCGGTGCAGGAGTGAATTGGTGGACGCGGAAGTAGTGGAACAGGACCGGATATTCATGCGCCAGGCGATAGCCGAAGCGGCAGCAGCCGTCCGCATCGGCGAGGTGCCGGTCGGGGCGGTGCTGGTCAGGGCTGGCAGCGTGATCGGTCGCGGTTTCAACCTGCGCGAAACCAGCAACGATCCGACCACCCACGCCGAGATGATCGCCATTCGTCAGGCTGCGGCCCATATCGGGCACTGGCGCCTGCTCGACAGCACCCTTTACGTCACGCTGGAGCCTTGCGTCATGTGCATGGGGGCGATTATCCTGGCCCGCATTCCGCGGCTGGTGTACGGCTGCCGCGACCCCCGGGTCGGGGCAGCGGGTTCGATTTACGATTTTTCCCAGGATGACCGCTTCAATCACCGGGTTGCCGTGACCGAAGGGGTGCTGGAGGCGGAGTGCCGTTCCCAGCTCAGTGGTTTTTTCCAGGACCTGCGGTCACGAAAGAAAAACGCCCGGGGAACGTCCGCAACGGATGAATAAAACGCTTGGCAAGCGTCGTCCGAATAGGGTAAGATGCCGCCCTGCATTCAGAAACACCCGTTCGGAGGGGTGTCCGAGAGGTCGAAGGTGACAGACTCGAAATCTGTTGTAGTGCAAGCTACCGTGGGTTCGAATCCCACCCCCTCCGCCAAATTGAAAAGCCCGGCCGCGTAAGCGGCCGGGCTTTTCAATTGATGCCTTGGTGGCGGACCGGGGCTGGAGCGCAAACAAACCTCGGAGGAATTCAAGGTCCTTTCCGGTGCTGCCCGCGAAGCAGAGTTGCAACACCGCGTTCCGCAACGACCGGAAGCTGGTGCGGATGCGACAGTTGAGCGGGTTCCTGTTCGGGCGTTACATGGAGAAGATCCGGTGCATGGCAGGGGGCAAGACCGTTCACTTTTGGGGTGTTTCACCGAGCGCCGCCTCCCGCGGACGGAGGACCTTCCCCCGCCGAACCGGCCAATTTGAAAAATTAGTGGCAATTTCATGATTGAATATAGGCGGCATTTTGGGTAAGGATAGGGTGAATGGATAGTAATGCTTGAAATTCACATTTTCTATGATTAGATAATGTGAATAAATGGCGGCGAGGGCGACGATGCGTGTTCGGGCAAAGCTTATCACCGGGGAAATGGTTGAGGTTTTTCCGGAAATGTTAGAAACATTGATTGCGACCGATCGGGTTCGTCTGTTCAACCGTGGCGACCGTTGGGTCGTGGTCGGTCGGGATCCGGTGCGGGGTCGCCCCTGTGGTGTGTATCCAGGGCCGGAGCGGCGCCAGTGCTGGATGACCAGTCTCGATTGACCCGGGTACGGTTCTTCTGCTGTTTGAAATAGAAGTACGGGTGGCTGTCAGCTTTTATTTGAACTGCCGGTGGGTTGTCGATGAGGGGAGGAAAATTATTATGATGATCCGAGTGGTTTACAAAAACGGAATCCACGATACGGTGGTACCGGAATATCTGAACTTCTTGCTGGAATCAGATCGGATTAAAATGTTCAGGCGCAGTAGTGGGTGGGTACATGTGGGGGTCGACCCTATCCGCAATCAGATCGCTCCCTCATATAACGGCCCGGAAAGACGAACCGCCTCCTCTTCTCCCAGTGATATCTTCACCGTTTCGCACTAAATCCCTCAACAACAAGGGTTCGGCTCCTGCTGGATCGGTCACTCTTTTTCAGTTGTTTCTATGTATTGACAAGGGCGGAAAAATCCTGTAAATACCTGGTCGCTAAGGATTTGCCCCTGGCTGTTGATGTATTGGCGGGCCGTGCGAATTCCTAAAAAATCCTTTACAGGATACGCCGTGTTGTGTATTCTGCCCAATCTGCGGAGAGGTGACCGAGAGGCCGAAGGTGCATGATTGGAAATCATGTGTACTGCAAGGTACCGGGGGTTCGAATCCCCCCCTCTCCGCCAGTTCATTAAACAAGGTTCCAGGGATTCGAAGCGGAGTGAGCGCCGCCGGGGGCGGAAAAGCGGCCCCGGATGGGCCGCGACAGCGAACGCAGGGGGGCCCGCGCCGGAACCGCCGTGATGGCGGTGACAGAGTGGGCGAATCCCCCCCTCTCCGCCAGTTCATTAAATCAATGGGCAGAATTCTGATTATTGCCGACAGAAGTGACAGCCGGGTCCCGCGCAACGGATGGCCGCAAACCCCGTCAGGCCCGGAAGGGAGCAGCGGTAGCGGCATTTTCCGTGTGCCGCGGGGGCGCCTGGCTGTCACTTGTGCCGGCAATCCTTTTTGGTTTGCCGATGATTGAACCCTTTTCTCTGTCCGGAGATGCCTGAGGCTGATGTCGTACCTGGTACTGGCCCGCAAGTGGCGCCCCCAGAGTTTTGAGGATCTGGTTGGTCAGGAGCATGTGAGCCAGACCCTGGCCAATGCCATCCGAACCGGACGGGTTCATCACGCCTTTTTGTTTACCGGTGCCCGTGGCGTGGGCAAGACTTCGGCCGCGCGGATCTTTGCCAAGGCGCTCAACTGCGAAACCGGCATTACCCCCACCCCCTGTAACGAATGCCCTTCCTGCCTGGAAATTACCGCCGGTCAGGGGATCGATGTTTTCGAGATCGACGGCGCTTCCAATACCGGCGTCGACGATATCCGCGATTTGCGGGAAAATATCCGCTACCTTCCGTCCCGTTCCCGGTACAAGATTTTCATCATCGACGAAGTGCATATGCTCTCGATCAACGCTTTCAACGCGTTGTTGAAAACTCTGGAAGAGCCGCCGGATCACGCTAAATTCATCTTTGCCACCACCGAGCCTCACAAGATTCCGGTCACCATTCTGTCGCGCTGTCAGCGTTTCGATTTTCGCAAGATCGCCCTCCCTCGGGTGATGGCGCGGTTGCGGGAGATCGTCGACGCCGAGAAAATCCGCATTTCCGACCGCTCGCTGGCGCTGGTGGCCCGGCGGGGCGAGGGGAGCATGCGCGATTCTCTATCGACATTGGATCAGGTGATCGCTTTCTGCGGTGAAGAGGTGGCGGATGGGGATGTTCAGGGGCTGCTGGGGATGGTCGATCGCCGCCTGTTGCTCGATGTGGTCGAGGCGGTGCAGGAGCGGGACAGTCGTCGGGCTCTGGAGGCGGTTCGCCGAGTGGATGATCTCGGCCATTCGTTTCGCCAGTTCTGCCAGGAGCTGGTTGAATTGTATCGCTCGGTCATCCTCTGCAAGGTGCTGGCTGCACCCGGCGAAGTCCTGCAGGTGGTGGGAGAAGAATTGGCCGATCTGCAGCGGCTGGCCAAAAGCGCCGAACTGGACGATCTGCAGCGGGCCCAAACGGTACTGATGAAGGCCGAAACCGAATTGGTCGGCTCGTCTTTTCCGCGCCTGACGGTGGAGATGGCGCTGGTGCGGCTGGCGAACCTGCCGCCGACCCGGGACGTGGCCAGCCTGGTGCGCAAACTCGAAGACCTTGAGCGGCGGCTGGCCGGCACCGGAGCTCTGCCCACGGTTGCAGAAACCAGGTCGCCCCGCCCGGTTCCGGTGGCGCAGGAGGAATTTGTCCCGCCAAAAAAGCCTGAAGCTCCGGCTCCCTCTGCGGCTGGTGACGGAGGGTGGCTGGGGCTGGTCACCCAGGTCCGCAGCCGGCGTCCGATGATTGCCTCACTGCTTGAACATGGCAGCCTGCTCAAGCACGAGCTTCCGCAGCTGGAAATCGGTTTTCCCTCGGGCTCTTTTCATCTTGAGCAGATCAGGGATGTCGAGACGCTTGCCGTGCTTACCGAGAATGCCAGTGAGTATTTTGCGCAACCGGTAACCATCCGGATTGTGCCGATCGACGCCAAGGGAGGACAAGCGCCGCCCTCGCTTCTCGAAGAACGCAAAGCACAGGAGTCGGATCGCAAAAAGCGCCTTCGCGAGGATGCCTTGGCGCATCCCATGGTGCAGAAGGCGGTCGCGATTTTCGAAGGTGAAATCCGGGACGTTCGTCCGATCGACAAGGGATTTGTATAAATAGCCGGACGTTTAAGGGCCGTGATTTTTTTAACGCTCACCGCCACGGTGGTGGAACATGGAGGAAGCAATGTCCAAAGGTTTGGGAAATATCATGAAGCAGGCGCAGATGATGCAGCAGAAAATGACGCGCCTTCAAGAAGAATTGGCGGCCCGCGAAGTCGAGGCTTCGGCTGGAGGCGGGATGGTTACAGTAGTCGTCAACGGCAAGCAGCAGCTCCTTTCGCTGAAAATAGAGAAAAATGTGGTCGATCCCGAAGACGTGGAGATGCTGCAGGATCTGGTGATGGTGGCTGTCAACGAGGCGATCAAGAAAAGTCAGGATCTGATGCAAGAGGAAATGGGCAAGATTACCGGCGGGATGAATATTCCCGGCCTGTTTTGATCCGACCGATATGAAGTTGTCTAAATATGCCGCCATCAGCACGGACTGACGGCGGCATAATTTTTTTCGGCAAAAAAATATGATTAAATTAAAAACCTTGATTCAAGAAGGGAAAAAGCGGTATTACTTTTGTGTGGTCAGGCCAATTTATTTTACTTTTTCTAAACCTTGTTGCATAAAAATTTGGTAACCTTAAAATAAATAAAACAGTATTTTAAACTCTTGGATTTTAAAAGAAAAACATGTTAGACTCCATCCCGTCTTTGGCCCGGCTAATTGCTGAGCTATCCAAATTTCCCGGTATCGGTCGAAAGAGTGCGGCTCGTCTGGCTTTTTTTGTCCTGCGCCAATCGACAGCCGAGGCGGAGGCCTTGGCCGGAGCTATTCTTGATCTCAAGACCCGGGTTCGGTTCTGCTCCACCTGCTTTCATATTACCGAGAGCGACCCCTGTCCTCTCTGTACCGATCCGGGGCGTGATGAGGCCATCCTTTGCGTGGTGGAAGATCCGCAGGATCTCATTGCCATCGAACGCAGCCATTCGTTTCGGGGGCGCTACCATGTGCTGCATGGGGCGCTTTCGCCACTTGACGGCATCGGTCCAGAAAATCTGAAGATAACAGAACTGCTCACCCGACTCAGGGATGGCAAGGTTCATGAAGTCTTGGTGGCCACCAATTTCTCGGTGGAGGGTGAAGCGACGGCTCTGTATCTGGCACGGTTAATACGTCCCCTGGGGATTCGGGTCACCCGGCTTGCCTATGGAATCCCCATGGGGAGCGATTTGGAGTACATCGACGAGGCTACCGTGAATCGAGCGGTGGAGGGACGCAGAGATTTCTGATCGTGTTGTTTTTTTGGCAAAGTTGCCTATACTGCGGATAGTTCGATATTTTTCTAGCGCCACGTAGGCATTAAAACGCTGCCGGGCATGGTCCGGGCAGCAACGGGTTCATGAACAGTGGCGGCAGAGCCTTGGTTCTGGCGCCCAAATCGTCTCGTTTACGGGAAATCATAATAGAAAAAGGAGGAAGTTCATGTCGCGAGAGATGTTAAACATTGATGGCAATACCGCTGCGGCGCATGTGGCCCATGCTACCAACGAGGTCATTGCGATCTATCCGATCACCCCGTCTTCGGTCATGGGGGAGATCTCCGACGCCAAGAGCGCGGTCGGTGAAAAGAACATCTGGGGGACCATTCCCAAAGTAGTGGAAATGCAGTCCGAAGGCGGTGCTTCCGGGGCCGTGCACGGAGCGCTGCAGGCCGGTGCCCTGACCACCACCTTTACCGCTTCCCAGGGCCTGCTGCTGATGATCCCCAATATGTTCAAGATTGCCGGGGAACTGACCAGTACGGTATTCCATGTATCGGCCCGTGCCATCGCCGCCCAGGCGCTGTCGATCTTCGGCGACCATTCGGACGTCATGGCCTGCCGTTCCACCGGCTGGGCGTTCCTCTGCTCCAACAATGTTCAGGAAGTCATGGACTTCGCCCTGATCGCTCAGGCGGCGACCCTTGAGTCGCGGATTCCCTTCCTGCATTATTTCGACGGTTTCCGCACTTCCCACGAAGTTCAGAAGGTCGAGGCGCTTTCGCAGGACGACATGCGTCATATGATCAATGACGACCTGGTTCGCGCTCATCGCGCCCGCGGTCTCTCCCCCGATCATCCGGTGATGCGCGGCAGCGCCCAGAACCCTGACGTCTATTTCCAGGGCCGTGAAACGGTCAACACCTATTATGATAAGGTGCCCGGCGTTGTTCAGGCGCAGATGGATAAATTCGCCAAGCTGACCGGCCGCCAGTACAACCTGTTTGATTACGTCGGTGCCCCTGACGCCGAAAAAGTCATCGTCATGATGGGTTCCGGCTCCGACACCGTGCATGAGCTGGTCGAATACCTCAACAGCAAAGGCGAGAAGATCGGCCTGGTCAAGGTGCGGTTGTTCCTGCCCTTCCTGCCCGCCGCTTTCGTTCAGGCTCTGCCCAAAACGGTCAAAAAGATCGCCGTTCTCGATCGCACCAAGGAGCCCGGCTCCCTCGGCGAGCCGCTTTACCAAAACGTGCGCACCGCCATCGGCGAAGCCATGGCCGATGGCCTGGTCAGCTTCCAGGGCTATCCGGTCATTGTCGGCGGCCGTTACGGTCTCGGTTCTTATGAATTCACGCCGGGAATGGTCAAAGCGGTTTTCGATAACCTCGGCGCCGCCAAACCCAAAAACCATTTCGTGGTTGGTATCACCGAAGACGTCACCGGATGCAGCCTCGATTTCGATGCCGAGTTCAAGGTGGAGCAGAATGTCTACGCGGCCATGTTCTACGGCCTCGGTTCGGACGGCACCGTCGGCGCCAACAAGAACTCGATCAAGATCATCGGCGAGACCACCGACAACAAGGTGCAGGCCTACTTCGTCTACGACTCCAAGAAGGCCGGCAGCATGACCACCAGCCATCTGCGCTTCGGCAAGCAGGAGATCCGTTCCCCCTATCTGATCGACAGCGCCGACTTTGTCGCCTGCCACAACTTTTCCTTTCTCGAAAAGTACGACATGCTCTCCAAGGTCAAGCAGGGTGGGACGTTCCTCCTCAACAGCCCGTTCGGCAAGGACGAAGTCTGGGCCAATCTGCCGTTGGAGGTTCAGCAGCAGATCATTACGAAAAAACTCAAGTTCTTCGTCATCGACGGCGTGCGCCTCGGCAACGAAATCGGCCTCGGTCCCCGTATCAACGTCATCATGCAGACCGCCTTCTTCAAGATCTCCAACATCATCGACTTCAACCTGGCGGTGACGGAGATCAAGGATGCCATCGTCAAGAGTTACGGCAAGGCCGGTGAAAAAGTTCTGAACATGAACTTCAAGGCGGTTGAAGCCGGAACCAGCAACATCGAAGAAGTAGCGGTTGCGGCCAAGGCCGACAGCGCTACCCGCATGAAGGCTGCCGTCGGGGCCGACGCTCCCGCGTTCGTCAAGCGTACCACCGCGCCGATCATCGAAGGCAAGGGCGACAAGCTGCCCGTTTCGGCCATGCCGGCCGATGGCACCTTTCCCACCGGCACGGCCATGTTCGAGAAGCGCAACATTGCCGTCGACATTCCGGTCTGGGATACCGACGTCTGTATCCAGTGCGGGATCTGTTCCTTTGTCTGCCCCCATGCCACCATCCGCATGAAGATCTACGATGCCGACCAGCTCAAGGGCGCTCCGGCGACTTTCAAGTCCTGCGAAGCCAAGGGCAAGGAGGCCGCCGGCAAGAAATTCACCCTGCAGGTGGCTCCCGAGGACTGTACCGGCTGCGGCGCTTGCGTGTACAACTGCCCGGCCAAGAGCAAGGCGGATCCGAGCCACAAGGCGATCAACATGGTCTTCCAGGCCCCGTTGCGCGATCAGGAGGCGAAAAACTGGGATTTCTTCCTGGCCCTGCCCGACACCGATCCGGCCCTGATCAACCGGGCCACTCTCAAAGGCAGCCAGCTGTTGCCGCCGATGTTCGAGTTCTCCGGCGCCTGCGCCGGCTGCGGGGAAACCCCGTTCGTCAAGCTCTGCTCCCAGCTGTTCGGTGACCGCATGCTGGTTGCCAACGCTACCGGCTGTTCGTCGATTTACGGCGGCAACCTGCCGACCACTCCCTGGACCAAACGCAAGGATGGCCTGGGACCGGCTTGGAGCAACTCCTTGTTCGAGGACAATGCCGAATTCGGTTTCGGCTTCCGGTTGGCAATCGACAAGTTCAACCAGCAGGCCCTGGAACTGATCGACAAGGTTTCCTCCTGCGACTGCAAAGGGTGCAAAGAAAATCTGGGTCTGATGGCCGAAATCAAAAACGCCGACCAGAGCAGCCAGGCCGGCATCGAAGCTCAACGTGCCCGCGTCGCCCGGTTGAAGGCGGCCCTGGCCCAGTGCCCCGACACGGACTCCAAGCAGCTGCTGTCGCTGGCCGACTACCTGGTCAAAAAATCGGTCTGGATCCACGGTGGCGACGGCTGGGCCTACGACATCGGCTACGGCGGTCTCGACCATGTGCTGGCCTCCGGTGAGAACGTCAACGTCCTGGTCCTCGACACCGAGGTTTACTCCAATACCGGCGGCCAGGCCTCCAAGTCGACTCCGACCGGCGCCGTGGCCCAGTTCGCCGCCGGCGGCAAGCGCATGCCGAAGAAAGACCTCGGCATGATCGCCATGACCTACGGCAATATCTACGTCGCCAAGGTCTCCATGTCCAACCCGGGCCAGGTGGTCAAGGCGATGCTCGAAGCCGATGCCTATGACGGTCCGGCGTTGATCATCGCCTACAGCCACTGCATCGCCCATGGCATCGATATGACCACCGCCGTCGACGAGTGCAAGAACGCGGTGGCCTGCGGTCACTGGCCTCTGTTCCGCTACGACCCCCGCCTGGTCGAACAGGGTAAAAATCCGCTGCAGCTCGACTCCAAGGAGCCGACCCTCAGCTTCGAAGAGTACGCCTACGGTGAGAACCGTTACCGGGTACTCAAGAAGGCCCAGCCCGAAGTGGCCGCTCGCCTCATGGCGCAGGCCACCAAGGAGACCGCGTCTCGTTACGACCTGTATAAGAAGCTGGCCGAAATGCAGGCGGATTGCGGAACCAAGAAGTAACCCCGAAACCGCATAGTGCAGAAAAAGCTCCCGGTGACATCGTCACCGGGAGCTTTTTCATTTCGGCCAGGCTTCGGATCAAGGACGGGCTTGCAAAAAAAACTCTAATTGTTTATCTTGTCTAATCTGGATGGACAAAAATGTTCCGGAGGTGAGGCAATGATGATTCGGGTCATGTACAGCGACTGGCGGCAGGATATGGTCAGCGCCGAGGCTCTTGATCGCCTGCTGGCGCTGAAGCGGGTCAAAAAGTTCAAGCGCTTCAATGGGTGGGTGAATGTCGGCTACGACAGCATCCGTGGCACCGGCGGGGAGGGCTACAAAGGTCCCGATCGGCGGGGCGCATCATCCGAACCGAGAAGGCTGGCCGGGCGGGGTTAACGCGCTTCTGGACATACGTTGCAGGCTTAAAGGCCTGCGGATGGCTTGGCCACCCGCAGGCCTTTTCATATTCTGGTCCGGAGCCGCCAGCTGCGGTTGTGTCTTGGGAGAATCGCCGAAAAGGCCTTGAACCGGCAGGACCGGCAGTGTACACTCAGCCTTCCAGACCCAGGAACGACACAAGATATCGAGGCAATCGAGGTGCGCATATGAACATGACGGCGTTGCGGGATAAGATCGGATCCCTGCTGGAAATGATCAAGTTTTCCCACACCATCTTCGCGTTTCCATTCGCGCTGATGGGGGTGGTCCTGGCCTCCCTGGCCAGCGGCCGGGCTCCCGGTTTTGCCCAGGTTTTCTGGATCTGCGTGGCGATGGTCGGGGCCCGCAGCGGCGCCATGGGGCTCAACCGCATCATCGACGCCCGCATCGACAAAGAGAATCCCCGGACCGCCGAGCGGCACATCCCCGCAGGCAGGATCTCCCTGACCGAGGCCTGGGTGTTCGTCGGTGCTGCTTTCGCCGTGCTGCTGCTGGCGGCCTGGATGCTCAACCCCCTCTGTTTTTACCTGGCGCCGGTGGCGTTCTTCTTCTTCGCCCTGTACGCCTACAGCAAGCGTTTTACCGCCCTGGCCCACCTGGTGCTCGGCATCTGTTTGGCCGCCGCGCCGATCGGGGCCTGGATTGCCCTGCGTGGCGATATCGGTTGGCAGGTAGTGATATTGGGACTGGCGGTGCTGTTCTGGGTGTCCGGCTTCGATATCTTCTATGCGCTGCAGGATTTGGAGTTCGACAAGCAAAAGGGTCTCCACTCGATTCCCTCGAAACTTGGCGTCGAGCGTTCGCTTCTGCTGGTGCGGGCTTTTCACGGGATGATGGTCTTTCTGCTGTTGCTTCTGCTGGTCGGCACCGGACTGGGCTGGATCTATTTCCTGGGGGTTGTGGCGGTGAGCGGGATGCTGGTGTATGAGCATCGCTTGGTCAAGCCCGACGATCTTTCCAAACTCGATGCGGCGTTTTTCAACATGAACGGCTACATCAGCGTGACCATTTTTACCTTTACCCTGATCGATGCCCTGGTCTGACTGCGGTTTTGTTCAAATCACCAATAACTAATAACCAATCACTGGGTTTATGAAACAGATCGTTGTCGCCATCACCGGAGCCTCCGGTTCGGTTTACGGAGTTCGGTTGGTTGCGGAGCTGCTCCGGGCCGAGCGCCGGGTATCCCTGCTGCTGACCCGCTCCGGGCTCGACGTGTTGCGCCACGAGACCGGATTGGCGTGGGCGGGGAGCGTTTCCGAGCGGCAGGCGCAGATGCGCGACTACTTCGGTACCGATTCCCGTTTCATACATTACGGCGAGGACGATCTGTTCGCTCCGGTGGCCAGCGGTTCCTCGGCTCCCGATGCGGTGGTGATCTGCCCCTGTTCCATGGGGACGGCCGGCCGGATTGCCGCCGGACTCGGCAGTAATCTGGTGGAGCGGGTGGCCGACGTGGCCCTCAAGGAGCGCCGGGAGCTGCTTCTGGTTCCCCGGGAAACCCCTTTCAACCAGATTCACCTGGAAAATCTGCTGCGCCTGTCCCGGGCCGGCGCCCATATTCTGCCGGCCATGCCGGCCTTTTACCACCGGCCCCAGTCGGTCGAGGATCTGGTCGATTTCGTGGTCGGCAAGATCCTTGACAGCCTGCGGATCGAACATCAGCTATTTCCGCGCTGGGGCGAGCAGGCCCCCCTTGCCTAGAAGAGAGTCATGATCAAGCTGTTTGAAAATTTGCGTGCCAAGGTCAAGAACGGCGCCCGCATTTCCGATGCCGAAGCCCTTGAGCTGTTCCGCTGCAACGACCTGCTGGCCATCGGCGAGCTGGCGGCTGCGGCCAACCGGCGCAAAAACGGCGACCGGGTCTATTTCAACGTCAATCGCCACATCAACTACACCAATATCTGCGTCAACCGCTGCACCTTTTGCGCTTTTTCCAAAGACGGCCGGGAAGAAGGGGGCTACACCCTGGCCCTCAACGAGATCCTGGCCAAGGCGGCCGAGGCGAGCGCGGCCGGAGCCACCGAGATCCACATGGTCGGCGGACTGCACCCCGAGCTCCCCTTCGACTTCTATCTGGAAATGCTGGCGGCGATCAAAGCCGATAACCCGCGCTTGCACCTCAAGGCCTTTACCGCCGTGGAGATCGATTACTTCGCCAGAATCAGCGGGCAGACGGTCGAAGCGGTGATCGCCGAACTCAAGGAGGCCGGGCTCGATTCCATGCCCGGCGGCGGCGCCGAAATCTTCGCCGAGGAGGTGCGCGAACAGATCTGCCCGGAGAAGATCTCCAGCGAGCGCTGGCTGGAAGTCACCGAAAGGGTCCACCGCGCCGGGCTCAAAACCAATGCCACCATGTTGTTCGGTCATCTCGAATCGTATCGGGATCGCATCGATCATCTCGGTCGTCTGCGGAGGTTGCAGGACAAAACCGGCGGGTTTCAGACCTTCATTCCGCTCGCCTTTCAGCCGGACAACACCCGGGTGCCGGGGGCCAAGGGGGTGGGCGGGGTCGATGCCTTGAAGACCCTGGCCATCAGCCGCCTCTATCTCGACAACTTCCGGCACATCAAAGCCTACTGGGTGATGCTGGGGCTGAAGATCGCCCAGGTGGCGCTGGTTTTCGGGGTCAACGACCTCGATGGGACGGTGGTCGAAGAAAAGATCGGCCACGACGCCGGCGCCGACTCACCCCAGGCCATGAACAAGGAGCAGATCGTGGCACTGATCCGCAAGGCCGGGCGGGTGCCGGTGGAGCGGGACACGTTGTACCGCGAACTGCGAGTTTATTGAACCATGGATGAATTTGTCGATGTACCGGGGATGATTCCCTATCCGCTGATATTTCCCGACGCCAAAGAAGGGGTGGTTGCCGTCACCGTGCCGCGCAAGGTCGGCAAGGCCAAGGCCGGGGATTACAGTTTTGTCGAGGCTTATTGCGTCGAAGAGGATTGCGATTGCCGGCGCGTCTCCCTGCAGGTGGTGAACGACAAGAGAAAAAGGGTCGCGGTCATCGAGTTCGGGTTCGACCCCGAGGCTCCCCTCGCCGGCCCGTTTCTCAACGGGTTCGAAAAGCAGGGAGCGGGCGCCGAGGATCTGTTGCAGGTGTTCACCGATCTGATCAACCGCAATCCCGACTGGCTGAAAGGGATGTACAAGCGTTACAGGCAGGTGCGGAAAAAAGTGGATGGTCGCGCCTACCGGGGCAAGCCCTTCCCCAAGCCGGGCGCTGTGACCCGGGTCGTCACGCCGCCGGAGGACGAAGACCCGTTCGAGGATTTTCTGAACCTGCTGCAAGCGACGGTTCGCACCCCGCCGGCCGGAAAACGCAGGGGAAAAGGCGTTTCCCCGGCCCAGGCTTCCCTCTTTCCCGAAGAGAACGAGGCTTCAGGGGGGATGGAAAACTGGATCGAACGTTATCTTGACGACGTACCTTTTGAAAGCCATGGTCTCCGCCAGACCGAACTGCGCAGCTACCTCCATGCCCATGAGGGCGCCGCGGACGATCTTGCCGGACAGCTCGTCGGCTGGGCCGAACAGGAGTCCGGGACCGAGCGGCTCGATGCGGGGCTGCGGCTGCTGCGCGATGCCCTGGAGATCCTGCGGGTCGACCTGGAACGGCGGCGCGAGGGGGCGGCTCAGCGCATGGAGCTCTGGCAGGCGGCCCTGGCCCGGCATGTTTTTGCCGAAGGCGTCTTTCCCCATCTCGGGGCCATGGTGACCCAGGAACTGCTCGCTGCCCGGGTCGAAATTCTGCCTTTGCTGCACGAAGCCAACAGTCGGCGGATGCTCGCGGGACTCGATGCGGACCCGAATTTCGAAGCCGACCCCGAACAGGCGCTGCTCGACCTCCTGGGTGAACTCGAAGCAGAGGGTGTGGGTAACCCTCACGAGCTGTTCGAGGCGATTCTGCAGATGCTGGCCGTTGGCGACGCCGAGGTGCAGACGAACCTCTGCCGGCTGATGCTGGAGATCGAGCATCCGGTGGTGCGCGAGACGGCGGCGCTGATGCTTTTCCATCCCCAGGCCGAAGTGCGTGCCGGGGTGGCACGGGTGTTGGCCGAAGTCGACGGCCGCTGCCTGACGCCGGAGACCCTGCGCCGCCTGATCGTTGCTCGCAACTGGTTTCCCGAGGCGCTGCGCGCCAGGATCGATCAGGCCGTGGCCAATGCCCGCCGGGCGCGGGTAGAGTGCGCTCCCTTGCCCCAACGGGTGTCGATGACCGTGCA
>MHXM01000138.1:1428-14415 GCA_001825565.1 Desulfuromonadaceae bacterium GWC2_58_13 | reverse complement strand
TCCTCTCTTCGATCATCCTGGTTATTGTGGTTCTGTTCCAGAACGATATCCGCCGGGCTCTGATTCATGTCGGCCGCAATCCCTTCTTTGCCGATATCTCCTATAAGGAAGAGACCGAGATCATGGACGAACTGGTCAAGGCATGCGTCAACATGGCCAGCAAGCGCATCGGCGCCTTGATCGTCATCGAGCGGGAAACCGGGTTGAAAGATTTTCTCGAAGTCGGCGTCGAAATCGATGCCAAGGTTTCCAGCGACCTGATCAACTCCATATTCCTCCCCTATTCACCCATTCATGACGGTGCCTTGGTGTTGCAACAGGGGCGTATCAAGCGCGCCGGCTGTTTTCTCCCTTTGTCGCAGAACCCTGACATCAGCAAAGCCCTGGGGACCCGTCACCGCGCCGCCATCGGCCTGACCGAACTGGTGGACGCGGTCGCCATCGTCGTTTCCGAGGAGACCGGAAAAATTTCCGTGGTGGTCGGTGGCAGGATCACCCGCGATCTCGATTCCACCTCACTCAAGCGTGTGCTGACCCGGTTGTTCGAACCCCGTGTCGGCAAGACCAAAAAGAAACGGTAGCCCATGTTCAAGCGGTTGACGGAAAATCTGTTCTTGAAGCTGTTGTCGCTGGCGTTCGCCTTGATCCTGTGGTTTTTCGTCATGGGGGAGCAAAAGCAGGAGATCTCCTATGCGGTTCCCCTGATTCTGAAAAACGTGCCGGCGGGACTGATGGTGGCCAACGAGGTTCCGAGCCAGGTTGATGTGCGTATCAGCGGTCCTCGGACCCTGCTGATGAACCTGCAACCCAAAGACATCAGCATCGCCGTCGACCTCAAGGGGCTGGAGCCGGGTCTCAGTTCCTTCAAGCGGCTCGAAGAGCGTTTTAATTTACCGAGCGCCCTCAAGGTCACCCGGCTATCGCCGTCTTTCGTCGATGTCAAGTTGGAGCGGATTAAGACGAAAAAGGTGCCGGTCGAGGCCATCATCTCAGGAACTCCGGCCGAGGGTTTCAAGTTTGAGTTGATCCGCTTTAAGCCAACCGAGGTGGCCGTGGAAGGAGCGGAAAGCGAGCTTAAGGATGTCAGTCAGGTCGAAACCGATCCGATTGATATTGAAGGCGTGCAGGACAGCTTCACCCTGATCGTTCCCATCAATTTCCGAGGAACGTACACGACTCTGAAAGACGATAAAACGGTTGAAGTGCAGGTAACTATTTCCAAACTGCCGGAACCGGAAGTGCCTGTCCAAGAGGAAGAGACCATCGCACCGAATTCAGGAGTTGCTCAATGACCAAGAAGCTTTTCGGCACCGATGGGGTGCGCGGGGTGGCCAACAGCCATCCCATGACTACCGAGATTGCCATGCAGTTGGGCCGTGCCGCTGCCTATATCTGCAAGGACAAGGACGATAAACGGCGCCACAGGATCGTCATCGGCAAGGACACTCGTTTGTCCGGCTATATGATTGAAAACGCCCTGGCGGCGGGCATCTGTTCGATGGGAGTCGACGTGCTCCTGGTTGGCCCGCTGCCGACCCCCGGTATCGCCTTTATTACCGCCTCGATGCGGGCTGACGCCGGCGTGGTCATCTCGGCATCGCACAACCCCTATCAAGATAACGGCATCAAGTTTTTCTCCCGCACCGGTTTCAAGCTTCCCGACGAGACCGAATTGAAAATCGAAGACCTTATCTTTTCCAAAAAGATCGACTCGTTGCGACCGATTGCGTCGGAAGTCGGCAAAGCCTTCCGCATCGATGATGCTCGTGGACGCTACGTCGTTTTTTTGAAGAATTCCTTTCCCAAGGAGCTTGATCTCAAGGGGATGCGGATTGTTCTCGACTGTGCCAACGGCGCCGCTTACAAGGTCGCTCCGGCGGTCCTTGAAGAACTCGGCGCCGAGGTGATTTCACTGGGGGTTTCTCCCAACGGAACCAACATCAACGCCGGCTGCGGCTCATTGTACCCGCAGCTTCTCGCCGATGCGGTGGTCGAGAATCGGGCCCACCTCGGGATTGCCCTCGACGGCGACGCCGACCGGGTGATTTTCGTCGATGAATTCGGCAACGAGGTGGACGGAGATCATATCATGGCCATCTGCGCCACCGACATGATCGGCAAGAAACAACTGGCGCAAAACACCTTGGTGGCCACGGTAATGAGCAACATGGGGCTCGATATCGCCCTGAAAAAAGCCGGCGGCAAGGTCGTCAAGACTGCCGTTGGCGACCGTTACGTGGTCGAGGAAATGCTCCGTCACGGTTATAACCTCGGCGGCGAGCAGTCGGGGCATATGATTTTTCTCGATCACAACACCACCGGCGACGGAATGGTGTCGGCCCTGCAGGTGCTCGCCATCATGCAGCGTACTGGCAAGACCCTCTCCGAACTGGCCGAGGTGATGATTTCCCTGCCGCAGGTGCTGCTCAATGTTCGGGTCAAGGAGCGTCAGGATATCAGCAAAGTGACCCCGGTGCAGAAAGCGATCGAGGCCGTCGAAGCAAAGCTGGATGGCAACGGCCGGGTGCTGATCCGCTATTCGGGAACCGAGCCGCTGCTACGGATCATGCTTGAAGGCCAGGACAAATATCAGATCACCGAGCTGGCGCATGAGATTGGCGATGCCATCGAGAAGCATCTCGGGGGCGAGAAGGAGGCGAGGTAAGCGTGGCAAAGCTGGGAGTCAATGTGGACCATGTCGCAACCGTTCG
Source organism: Desulfuromonadaceae bacterium GWC2_58_13 (assembly GCA_001825565.1). Classification (GTDB taxonomy): domain Bacteria; phylum Desulfobacterota; class Desulfuromonadia; order Desulfuromonadales; family Trichloromonadaceae; genus Trichloromonas. Next base: position 11,704 of record MHXM01000138.1, on the reverse strand, counting down.
TCAGGCTCGCGGCATTAATGAACCTGATCCGGTGACGGCGGCGGCGATTGCCGAGCTGGCCGGCGCCGACAGCATCACCGTGCACCTGCGCGAAGACCGACGCCATATCCAGGACCGTGACGTTGAGGTGCTGCGTAAAACGATCAAGACCAGACTTAACCTGGAGATGGCGGCGACCGACGAAATGGTTGGAATCGCGTTGAAAATTCTCCCCGATTACGTGACTCTGGTGCCGGAAAAACGCCAAGAACTGACCACCGAGGGGGGGCTCGATGTCGTGCGCAACCGGCAGGAGCTGAAAACAGCGATTGAAATGCTGCAGCAGGGAGGGATTCCGGTCAGCCTGTTCGTCGATCCGGATATCGAGCAAATCAAAGAATCTCATCGTCTTGGTGCCGACACCATCGAGATCCATACCGGGGCGTACTGCGAAGCCCGCCGCGCCGACGAGCGTCAGCTTGAGCTGGTCAAGATTCAAAATGCCATCCGGGCTGGCCGTAAGCTCGGTCTCGGAGTCAACGCCGGGCACGGGCTGAATTACCACAATGTGCAGGAGGTGGTTGCCTTGGGAGGCATTGATGAATTCAACATCGGCCACAGTATCGTTTCCCGGGCGGTGTTGGTCGGTTTCGAGCGCGCGGTTCGGGAAATGGTTGATCTGATTCGTAAAGAGGGTTGAGATGTCTTCTATTGCCGGCATCGGTGTCGACCTGAGCCAGGTGTCGCGCTTCCGCCGGTTTCTCGAACAGGGAAACGAGGGTCTGATCGACCGGGTATTTACCCCCGGAGAAAAGGCCTATTGCCTTCCCAAGCGGGATCCCGCGCCACATCTCGCGGCTCGCTTCGCAACCAAGGAGGCCTTTCTCAAGGCTTTGGGACTCGGGTTGCGCGAAGGGATTTCCTGGCAGGATATGGAGGTGGTTCGGGACGAGCTCGGTAAACCCTCCCTGGCTCTTGCCGGCCGCGCTGAGGTCATCTGCCGCGAGCGTGGCATCGCCGCCATTCATCTCTCTTACAGCCATGATGGCGATTACGCCACCGCCACAGTCATTCTGGAGAAGGCATGAAGGTGCTGACCGCCGCGCAGATGCGAGAACTCGACCGCACGGCCATCGAAGATATTGGCATCCCCGGTGTGGTGTTGATGGAAAACGCCGGCCGAGGCGCCGCCGAACTCCTGCACCGTTTTTATGAGAATCTGTTCCCGGGTCCCCTATTGATCCTGGCGGGCAAGGGGAATAACGGTGGCGATGGTTACGTCATGGCGCGGCACCTGATCAATTGGGGCTGGCAGGTGCGTACCCTGGTGCTGGCGACCGCCGAGGTTATCGTCGGGGATGCGGCAATCAATCTGTCGGCTTTACGGCAGATGCAGGGGGATGTTCGTTTTGCCCCGGATGAAGCGCGGCTCGCAGAGGCGCTGACCGCCGAGAGAGAGGCCCGGCTGCTGGTTGATGCGCTGTTCGGCACCGGTCTTTCTTCCGAGGTGCGCGGTCATTTTGCCCGGGCTATCGATTGGATCAACAGTTCCCGGCTGCCGGTGCTGGCTATCGATATTCCGTCGGGAGTTGATGCCACCAGCGGACGTCTGCTCGGCAAGGCGGTATGCGCCGATATGACCGTAACCTTTGCGTGTCCCAAACTTGGGCAGGTGATTTATCCCGGGGCCGAACTCTGCGGCCGCTTGAAAACGGTCGACATCGGCATCCCTTCGGCCCTGCTGTCCGCGACCGCCGATGAGGCGGTTTTGGTCGATGCCGCCGTGGCCGCCCCGCTTTTACCGGCCCGACCGGCGACGGGTCATAAAGGAACCTTCGGTCATCTGCTGGTCGTCGCTGGTTCGGCCGGCAAGACCGGCGCCGCGGTTTTGACCGCCGAGGGCGGCATGCGCATCGGCAGCGGCCTGGTAACAGTTGCCTGTCCGGCCTCGACCCAGGAGATTCTGGCTGTTAAACTAACCGAGGCGATGACCACGGCGCTGGCCGAAGTTGACGGCGCCCTTAGCCTGCAGGCGCTCGATCAAGTCCGCCTGCTGTGGTCCGACAAGAAAGCGTTGGCACTTGGCCCGGGGATCGGCCAAGCGGAAGAGACCTGTGCCTTGATCCGGCACCTGGTTCGCGAGTGTCCGTTGCCGTTGGTTATCGATGCCGACGGTTTAAATGCCCTGGGCTCCCGGCCTGAATTCCTGCGCCAGTGCCCGCGTTTGAAGGCGGTTCTTACTCCCCATCCGGGCGAAATGGCGCGCCTGACCGGGACCTCCGTTGCCGAGGTCGAGGCGGACCGGATCGGCGTGGCCCGCCGTTTTGCTGCCGACTATGGCGTGACCCTGGTACTCAAAGGGGCGCGCACATTGATCGCTTTTCCCGACGGACGGGTGCGGATCAATTCCAGCGGCAATCCCGGCATGGCCTGCGGTGGCATGGGTGACGCCCTGACCGGTATCATTGGCGGACTGCTGGCCCAAGGAGTGGCGCCGAACGAGGCAGCGGTCCTTGGTGTTTACCTGCATGGCCTGGCTGCCGACCGGGTTGCCGAACGTTGCGGCACCGCCGGCTTGCTTGCATCCGATTTGCTGCGGGAGGTTCCCGCAGCCCGTAACGCCCTGCTTTTACAAGGAGAAAACGATGCTCACCGCTAAAGATATCATGTCCACCAACGTTTACACTGTCAGTGCCGACACCGAGGTGGACGAACTGGCGCGCATGTTTGGCGAATACAATGTCAATGCCATGCCGGTGGTTGACAGTGAAAACCATCTCGAAGGAGTGGTGACCGAAACCGACTTGGTCGAGCAGGACAAACCCCTGCACATTCCCACCGTTATTTCGATTTTTGACTGGGTGTTTTACCTTGAGAGCGAGAAGAACTTTCGGGATGAGGTCAAAAGGATTACTGCCCGCAAGGTCGGGGAAATCTGCAGCCGTGAGGTCGCTACCTGTTCCTTGGATACTCCGGTCAGTGAGATTGCCGGTCTGATGGTCGACCGGGCGGTGCATCTGGTGCCGGTGGTTGATGGTGGCAAGGTGGTCGGCGTGGTGGCCAGACTCGATATTATCCGTTCGATGAGGTAGGTTCTTTGTTCCCCTGGATCATGGAAACCCGTTCCCCCGAGCAGACCCAGTCTCTGGGGGAGGCTTTAGGGCGCCTGCTGGGTCCATCGACGGTGGTCCTGCTCTCGGGCGACTTGGGGGTGGGAAAAACCTGCTTTACCCAAGGCTTGGGGCGGGGCCTGGAGATTCCTGAAACCGAGCCGGTGGTCAGCCCGTCCTATACCCTGATGAACCAGTACCGGGGGCGGATCGACCTCTACCATTTCGACCTCTATCGCTTGGTTACCCCCGAAGATCTGCTCGATCTCGGGTTTGACGAATACCTCAGTGGCGATGGGGTAACGGTAGTGGAGTGGGGGGATCGTTTTCCCGACCTTGATCTTGAAGGGATTCGGGTCCACCTGGAACAAGGTGAGGGGGAGTGCCGCAAAATCAGCTTCAGCGCCGAGGGAGTGAAAAACCTGGCGGTGCTTGAAGCATTCAGATCCCAGTGGATTGCTGCGGGAGAACAGTATGATCGAGTATGATCTGGCCATCATCGGTGCCGGCCCGGGTGGTTATGTCGCCGCCATCCGCGGAGCTCAAAAAGGGGCTAAAGTATGTCTCATTGAGGCGCGCGAAGTCGGCGGCACCTGCCTCAACCGCGGCTGCATTCCGACCAAGGCACTCTACAGCACGGCTCGACTGCTGCAGAAAATCAGCGGCGCCAGTGAACACGGCATCCGGGTTGGCGAGCCGGTGTTCGACTTCGGCACCGCGACACGGCGCAAGGACGAGGTGGTCGGCAAGTTGGTCGGTGGCGTGGTCCAGCTGCTCAAGGGATCCGGCGTCGATGTTTTTACTGGTCGGGCATTCCTGGAAGGTCCGGGGCGGGTGCGGATCCGCCATCAGGGGGTGATTGGACACCTGCGGGCGAAAAATATCATCCTCGCCACCGGATCGGTTCCGGTCCGTCCGCAAGCCCTCCCGGTTGACGGGAAAAATGTTTTGACCAGCGATGAAATTCTTGCTATTAAAGAGCTTCCGAAGAGCCTGCTAATTATTGGCGGAGGGTATATAGGGTGTGAATTCGCGGGTATTTTTTCCACCTTCGGCGTTGACGTCACCATTGTAGAACAGCTCCCCATTCTGCTCGGGCGCAGCGACCGACAGGCGGTGCGCGAGGTGGAAAAAACCTTTAAGGCCGCCGGCGTGAAGATCCATGTCGATACGGCGGTCGAATCGATCGAGGTTTCTGGTTCCGAGGTCAGGGTGAAGCTTTCCACCGGCGAAACAGCCGTTGCCGAAAAAGTTCTGATTTCCATCGGCCGCCGGCCCAACAGCTCGGATCTCGGGATCGAAGAAGCGGGTATTCAGATGGAAAACGGCGCCGTGGTGGTCGATGAGAGAATGCGCACGGCCGTCGACGGCGTGTTTGCCATTGGCGATCTGACCGGTGGCGTGCAGCTGGCCCACGTGGCCTCGTATCAGGCGCAAATTGCGGTTGAGAATGCCCTCGGAGGAGATGCCCTGGCGGATTACCGGGTGGTGCCAAGTATCATTTTCACGGCCCCGGAAATCGCCCAGGTTGGTCTGACCGAAGAGCAATGCCGCAATCAGGGACAAGAGTTTTTGACTGGGCGTTTCGCTTATTTGGCCTCGGGGAAGGCCTTGTGTGACGGTGAACCCCGTGGAATGGTCAAGATCCTTGCCGACAAAGGCGAAGGGCGCATTCTGGGCGCCACCATCGTTGGCGAGGAGGCTTCATCCCTGGTTGCCGAAGTGGCCCTGGCCATGCAGAAAAACCTGACAGCCCACGAGCTGGCGGAGGTCATTCATGCCCACCCCAGCCTGCCGGAAATCATCAAGGAAGCGGCCGAAGATGTTTCCGGGTTTGCGGTTCACAAGGTGAGCCGCCCGGCCGCCCGGCGGAGTTCTTCCGTTCGTTAGCGTTTTACGACCCTTAAGTCGCTTATTACAAAGGAGGAAGAGGGAATTATGGCCCTGGTTGTGCAGAAGTACGGCGGGACTTCCGTAGGTACCATTGACAGGATCCGCAATGTTGCCCGTCGTGTGGCCAAAACCTACGACGACGGCAATGATGTGGTCGTCATTGTTTCGGCAATGTCCGGAGAAACCAATAAGCTGGTGGCACTGGCAAACGAAATGTGTGAGTTTCCCAGCGAACGAGAATATGATGTTCTGGTCGCCACCGGAGAGCAGGTCAGCATGTCGCTCCTTTCCATGTGTCTGCAGTCGATGGGATACAAGGCCAAGAGTTATTGTGGCTTTCAGATTCCCATCGTGACCGACAGCGCCTTCTCCAAGGCGCGTATCGAAAAGATCGATGACAAAAAAATCCGCGAAGACCTTAAAGGAGGAACTATCCTCATCGTCGCGGGTTTTCAGGGGATCGACAAAGAAGGCAACATCACCACCCTCGGCCGCGGCGGTTCAGATACCTCCGCAGTGGCCGTTGCTGCTGCCCTTAAGGCCGATGTTTGTGAGATTTTTACTGATGTAGATGGCGTGTACACAACCGATCCTCGAATTGTTCCGGAAGCTTCCAAGATGGAGAAGGTTTCCTACGACGAGATGCTCGAGATGGCTTCGCTCGGTTCCAAAGTGCTGCAGATCCGCAGCGTGGAGTTTGCCAAGAAGTACGACGTTGTGATCCATGTCCGTTCCAGTTTTAACGACAATCCAGGGACCCTGGTAACGAAGGAGGATGCTGATATGGAAGCCGTTCTGGTTTCGGGAATTACCTACAACAAAGATGAAGCCAAAATTTCCGTGATGCGTATCCCCGACAAGCCGGGAATCGCCGCACAGATTTTTTCGCCCCTGTCCCACGCCAACATCACCGTGGACATGATCATCCAGAACGTCTCCCATGAGGGGTACACCGACCTGACTTTCACCGTGCCCAAGGGCGACTTTAAAAAGGCCTTAAAAATTATTGAAGAAACCGCCAAGGATGTCGGGGCCGGCGGTGTCAGCACCGACGAAAACATCGCCAAGGTTTCCATCGTCGGGGTCGGTATGCGGTCCCATTCTGGCGTGGCCAGCAAAATGTTCCAGACCCTGTCGCAGGAGGGGATCAATATCCTGATGATTTCCACCAGCGAAATCAAGGTGTCCTGCGTCATCGGCGCCAAATACTCCGAGCTTGCCGTGAGGGTGCTGCACGAAGCTTTTGGATTGGCCAAGAAGGATGTCAAAGCCGAATAATCGTCTGGCAAGTCAACTGAAAAGAGTGGCCGTAGTCGTAGGGGCGACGCATGCGTCGCCCCTACCTGCATGGCCGGTTTGCGGGAAACGGGGAAAAAGGAATGAATCAGATCAAGCTCTACGATACGACGCTTAGGGATGGTACGCAGGCAGAAGATGTTTCTTTTCTGGTGGCGGATAAGATCCGCATCGCCCAACTGCTGGATGAACTGGGGATTCATTATATCGAAGGTGGCTGGCCCGGTTCCAATCCCAAGGATATCGCCTTTTTCAAGGACATCAAAAAAGTTGCCCTCAAACAGGCCAAGATTGCAGCCTTCGGTTCGACCCGGCGGGCCAAAACCACCCCGGACAAGGACAACAACATTCGCACGTTGATCCAGGCTGAGCCGGATGCCGTGACCATTTTTGGCAAAACCTGGGATTTTCATGTTTATGAGGCGCTTCGCATCAGCCTCGAAGAGAACCTCGAGCTGATCTACGATTCGCTGGCCTATCTCAAGCAACATGTCGGTGAAGTCATTTACGATGCCGAGCATTTTTTTGATGGATACAAGGCCAATCCCGAGTATGCGTTAAAAACGCTGCAGGCGGCTCAACAGGCGGGTTCCGACTGTATCGTCCTGTGCGATACCAACGGCGGTACTCTGCCGCACGAGCTACAGGCAATCATTGAGCAGGTCAAGCTGGCCGTGTCGACTCCGCTGGGAATTCACACCCACAACGACAGCGAATGCGCGGTGGCCAATTCACTGACCGCAGTCGCCCATGGCATCGTTCACGTACAGGGAACCATCAATGGTTTTGGCGAGCGTTGCGGCAATGCCAATCTCTGCTCCGTCATCCCCTCCCTGCAGCTCAAAATGGGCAAGGCCTGCGTCGAAGAGAAACAGCTCAAACGTCTGCGTCAGGTTTCCCGCACCATTTACGAGATGGCCAATATGGTTCCCAACAAGCACCAGGCCTATGTCGGCAACTCGGCCTTCGCCCACAAGGGAGGGGTGCATGTTTCCGCTATCCAGCGTCATCCCGAAACCTATGAACATATCCGTCCCGAGCTGGTCGGCAATTGCACCCGCGTGCTGGTTTCTGACCTCTCCGGGCGCTCGAATATCCTAGCCAAGGCCGAGGAATTCAACATCAACCTCGACAGTAAAGACCCGGTGACCCTGGAAATCCTGGAAAACATCAAGGATCTCGAGAATAAAGGTTTCCAGTTCGAGGGGGCCGAGGCCTCCTTCGAGTTGCTGATGCGCCGCGCCCTTGGCACCCTGCGCAACTACTTTTCGGTTATCGGATTTCGGGTCATCGATACCAAGCGCCATGAGGAAGAGAAACCGGTTTCCGAGGCGACCGTGCAGGTCAAGGTTGGCGGCCGTATCGAGCACACCGCCGCTGAAGGCAACGGCCCGGTCAACGCCCTCGACAACGCTCTGCGCAAGGCATTGGAAAACTTCTATCCTCGGCTGCGGGAAATCCGTCTGCTCGACTACAAGGTTCGGGTTCTGCCGGCCGGCAAGGGGACGGCATCGGTTACCCGCGTGCTGATCGAGTCGGGGGACAAGGAATCCCGCTGGGGAACTGTAGGGGTCAGCGACAACATTATCGATGCGTCGTACCATGCCTTGGTCGATGCCCTTCAGTACAAGCTGATCAAAGACCAGGAGGGGTAAATGCGTCCTCCCCGGGGGACGACGCTGCTGGTGTCGCTGCTGGTGGTATATTTGATTGTATTGAGCGGCCGGGAGGTTTTTCGTGAGAAAAGCCTCCCGGCCGTTTCTGTTGAAAAGGATCGAAAAATCAGCGTAATGTTGAAAAATGGATTTCCATTAGAAGGAATCCATCAATTTTATGACGAAATTGATCTGGTGACCGTCATTAGGTTGACGATACCTCCGAATGGGCCATTGCGATTATCCAGAGAGGTGCCGCAGGCTAAAATGATGGATGGAAGCAGCCTCGCTCTTATTGTTGAAGATGGCGAAATTGTTGACTTTTCTATGGGGTGGATGCCGGCAACCCAACGCATGGCCCTTGGAATTAAGCTGCATCCGGATCGTATGACACAGGAAGATTGGGAGGCTTTGCCGGGGATCGGGGTTCGCTTGGCAGCAGTCATCGAAGAAGATCGTCATAAAAATGGCGATTTTATTTCCATAGAAGGCCTGGACCGGGTTCCTGGTATCGGAACCAAGTCGATTGAGCGTTGGAAATGTTTTTTTTGAGAAAGTCAAGTAGTTGAAAAACGGTCAAAATTTCTTTTACCGACTTAACGAAGATGAATTTGGTCCTCTTCTTTTCTGAAAATGGCATGTCTCGTGTATTTACTTATGAGCATTGGTGCAAGAGACGGGTGTTATTCCATCTGATAAAAGGAGAGAGCAATGAAATGTCCTAAATGCCGAAGCAGAATGTACGCAGAAAAATACTACGATTTCGTTCGCTCTTTTGATGCTTGGAAATGTTGTTCTTGCGGCGAAGTTCTTGACACCACCATTTTGGCGAACCGCGCAAGAAATAACCATCATTTCCTCGGTTGAGCGGGTGCCGAGTCCCATATGAATAAAACAATGCCGGAGGCCCACAGGCCTCCGGCATTGTTTTATTTGGTTTTCACTGGGTAAAAACCCGCATTGTTTTCAAGATTGGCGCAAGGGACAAAACGCTCACCATGGATCTCGGCCAATTGTCGCAATTCTAGGACAAGCGCAGGGCGGCCCTGATGGTCGGCCCAGCGACACAGCCCGCCACGGAAGGGGGGGAATCCGATTCCGAAAACCATTCCGGTATCAATATCCTCAGGCGTTGCCACCACCTGTTCATCAAGGCAGCGACCGGCTTCGTTGACCATCAGTAACAGCAGCCGGCGTAAATCGTTTTCGGTCGCCAATCGCCCACCAGAGAGTTTTAATACCCTGTTCGCGACAGGGTTTGCCGGTGTTTCCTTTTTGCTACGGTATAGGTAGAAGCCACTGCCGCCTTTTTTGCCGAGCAGGCCCGCTTTGTTCAGTTGTTCGAGTAATCTACAGCGTTTCAGATACGAAAACGCCGAACTGATGGTGTTGCCGACCTCGACGGCGATGTCGATACCGACTTCGTCGATCAATCGGAAAGGCCCCATCGGCAGACCGAAGTTGGTGGTCAGATGATCCAGGGACTGCCAGTCGACCCCTTCTTCGGCCATCAGGCAGGCTTCGTTGAGGTAGGCCATAAGCAGGCGGTTAACCAGAAATCCAGGGCCATCGGCCACCAGAATCGGGGTTTTGCCGAGCCTCAGAGCCAGGTCAAAGAGGGTGGCTACCGTTGTTCCCGAGGTATGTCGGCCGCGAATGATTTCCACCAGCGGCATCCGGTCGACAGGGTTGAAAAAATGCATGCCGCCGACGTTTTCAGGCCGCGCAGCGACCTGTTGTAGCTCGCTTACCGACAGGGCCGAAGTATTGGTGGCGAAAATCGCCGTTTTCTTCAGCCGTGCTTCGGTTTCTTTCAGGACCGTCTGCTTCACTTGCATTTTTTCGATCACGGCTTCGATTACCAGGTCGGCATCGGCCATTTTTTCGAGGTCGATGGTACCGGTGACCAAGGCCATCTGGCTGGCAACCCGCTCAACCGTTTCTGGGCGGTCGCCGGCCTTTTTTGAAAATAGGTTGCGGATGCGTTCCATTCCCGCGCTGACGACCTCCTGGCGGATGTCCTTGAGTAGCACCGGTACGGATTTGCTGGCGAACAGCCAGGCAATTGCTGAGCCCATGACGCCGGCCCCGAGGATCGCCGCTTGTTGCACCGGACGGGCGGCGGCCGGAGCATTCCTTTTCTTGGCTCGTTGCGAGAGGAAAAAAATGTGTACCAGGTTTTTGCAGACGTCGGTGACAATCAACTGGCCCAAGACCTGAGCTTCGCGTTCCAGCCCCCGTTCGAGGCTCATGGCGAAGGTGTCGCGCATAACGGCCAGAGCAGCAGTTGGCGCAGGGTAATGCCCCTTGGTCTGGCGCGCGATATTGCGGGCGGCCATACGA
>MHXM01000138.1:0-1284 GCA_001825565.1 Desulfuromonadaceae bacterium GWC2_58_13 | reverse complement strand
ATTGGCACCACCCGGTCGGCAAGGCCGATCCTGCGAGCGTGGTCGGCTTTTACCGTGCGCCCGGTGAGAATGATGTCGAGGGCGGCCTCCAATGGAATCAGGCGCGGTAGTCGCTGGGTGCCGCCGAATCCGGGGAGGATGCCCAGCCGTACTTCGGGCAAGGCGAAACTGACATTTTCGGCAACGACCCGGGCGCTACAGGCCAGGGCGAATTCAGTGCCGCCACCGATACAATGACCGTGAACCGCAGCCACCACCGGAAACGGCAATGCGGCCCAGCGGTTGAAAATCTGCTGCCCCTGCTGGGCCAGATTACGACCGGTGTCGACGTCATCGACATCGGCGATGGCGGAAATGTCGGCGCCGGCGATGAATCCGGCTTCCTTGGCGCTGTGGACCACCGCGGCTTTCAGGTCGTTGCGGGCCGCCAGTTCCTTGGCCGTCGCTTCGAGCTCAAGCAAAAAGGGTTCGGACAAAACGTTGACCTTTTCGTCCGGCGCATCCAGCGTAACCAGAGCGACACCCTCTTCTACCATAACGGAAACATATCGAATCATGGGGACTCCATCGGATTACATGGGTTTGTTTTATGATGCGAATTCAGGTTGATACGTTGATAGGTCTTTCGACGGAAGGGTGGACTGGCATGTCCGGTCTCATTTGAGTAATCGTCTTCTGTTCTGTCTTCGTCCTACCAGCTGAATGGCTGAGTTGTCGTCACGTTTAATGATATACTTTTGCCGTACAAGGGCAAGGCCGATGGGATAAATTAGTCTGGATCCCCGGCGACATCCCTTGCCAATTCATTGTGAAATTGTTAAAGTTTATTCAAATTCCATATGTTATTGCCTGCCAGAGGAGAGGCCCATGCTGACACGTATCGCCATGGCAAAGTTTGACGATGACATGCAAAAGGGGAGGGTTGTCAAGTGGCACATCCGGGAAGGTAGTCTGGTAACGCCCGGCGACCTGGTTGCCGAAATCGACACCGGCAACGGAATTGTCAGGATCGAGGCCTCCGAAGCTGGAGAAGTCGTCGTCCTCAAGGTTGCCGAAGGGGAAACCGTTCCGGTCGGCACACTTTTGGCCGTGATCGAACGGTCGCTCCCACGGGATGAGTCGAAAGGGCTCAAGCAGGGTAAATCGGTCAAGGTTCGGCGGATCATTGCTCGCAAGATGGTCGAGAGCTGGCAGACCATCCCGCATTTTTTTGTCACCGTAGCCGTCGACATGACTGACGTGATCGGGCTGCGCAAGAGTTTCGGCGCCACCGTCAACGACTTT
>MHXM01000137.1:923-14498 GCA_001825565.1 Desulfuromonadaceae bacterium GWC2_58_13 | reverse complement strand
GGCAGCCAGGTCGTCATCGAAGAGTTCATGGCTGGCGAGGAGGCATCCTTCTTTGTTTTCACCGATGGCCAGCACATCCTGCCGCTGGCTTCGGCTCAGGACCACAAGCGGGTTTACGACAACGACGAAGGTCCGAATACCGGCGGCATGGGGGCCTATTCGCCGGCTCCGGTGGTGACCGACGCGGTTGCCACGGAGGTGATCGAAACCATTGTCAAACCGACCATCGCCGGGATGATCGCCGAGGGCTGTCCTTATTCGGGAATCCTGTACGTCGGTTTGATGATTGCCGACGGCAAACCGCGAGTGGTGGAGTACAACGCCCGTTTTGGCGACCCGGAAGCACAACCGCTGCTGATGCGGATGAAGTCGGATATCGTGCCGGTGCTGCAAGCATGCGCCCGTGGCGAACTGGGCCAGGCCTCTCTCGAATGGCACGACATGGCTGCGGTCTGCGTGGTCATGGCATCGGGAGGATATCCGGGCAGTTTCGAAAAGGGGTTGGAAATTTCCGGTCTCGAAGCGGCCGAAGGGATCGGGGACCTGATGGTTTTTCATGCCGGAACCGCGCTGAAGGACGGCAAGATCGTCAACAATGGCGGCCGGGTGCTCGGAGTGACCGGCTTGGGTACGACGGTGGCGGCGGCTATCGACAAGGCCTATGCCGGGGTAAGGGTAATCGGCTGGCCGGGTGTGCATTACCGTAACGATATCGGCAAAAAAGCTCTGGGCCGTTAAGGCCCGGCGTGCCAGATAGCAATCACAGACAGGTGGAGTCGATGATGAGTGAAAAGCCGTTGGTCGGTATTCTGATGGGAAGCGACAACGACTATGAAGTAATGGTGGAGGCCGCGCGAGCGCTCAAGAGCTTTGGCGTATCCTTCGAGATGACGGTTTCCAGCGCTCACCGGACCCCGGAGCGAACCTCCAAATATGTTCGCTCCGCTCGGGACCGGGGCATCAAGGTGCTGATCGCCGGCGCCGGAGCGGCAGCGCATCTGGCCGGGGTGGTGGCCGCCGAGACGATCTTGCCGGTACTCGCCGTTCCCATCGACTCAACCGCTCTGCAGGGGCTGGATGCCCTGCTGGCCATGGTTCAGATGCCAGCCGGCATTCCGGTGGCGACCATGGCCATCGGCAAGGCCGGCGCCCGCAATGCGGGGTTGTTTGCCGTGCAAATTCTGTCCGTTTCGGACGAAAGTCTTTCCCGGCGGCTGACCGATTATAAAGTTGAGTTGATCGCCGGGGTTGAGGCCAAGGCCAAAACTTTAGCCGAACGCATGGTCAAGGATGGTATTTTGTAGTTAAATCAAATTGTTAATGCTTTTTATTAGTAGCCTGTCGGGGGTTTTTGTGGGGGCGATTTCCCTTGACACGTCAAGACCCACTGTATTAGTTTTTAAAAGATTGGCATGAGTTTTTTCGCCGATCCGTCAATTCACCCCGAGGTCCTTGCTGGCCTTTCGTTGTTTGCTTCTGAGCCTTTGAACGCCTGGTTTTTGCATGGGGTTGGCCAGTGCGTGAATGATGTTGCCAAAGGCCTTTGTCTCAGGAGAATAAAATCTTGCGCGAAAAAAAAAATCCGATTGATGCACTCTGGGATTTTTTCTGTTCCCTCAGGCTGACCATTGTTACCCTGATTCTGCTGGCCGTCACGTCGATCATCGGGACGGTCATCCAGCAGAACCTCTCTCCCGAAGAGTATTTGCAGGAGTACAGCGAGGGCACCTACAAGCTGCTCGACTCTCTGCAGTTCTTCGACATGTATCATTCCTGGTGGTTTCTCGCCCTGCTCGGGGTCTTTTCCCTGAATCTGATCGCCTGTTCGCTCAAGCGCTTTCCCCGCGTATGGAAAGCGGCCACCGAGCCGGTCCTGATCGCCGACGACTCTCTGTTCCAGACCTTTTCCAACGTCGACGAACACCTTGTTTCGGGTTCTGTCGACGATGTGAAAAACAGAATGGAGACCTTTCTCCGACAACGGTTTGCCGGGCCGATCGTCACCGAAAAAGACGGGGTCGTTCATCTCTTTTCACAAAAAATGCCCTACGCCCGTTTCGGCGTCTATGTCACGCACCTTTCGATTCTGATTATTTTTATCGGTGCCATCATCGGCAGTCTCTGGGGTTATAAGGCCTACGTCAATATTGTGGAAGGATCCACCGAAAGCCGGGTCTGGCCCCGTGGCAGCAACGCTCCTATCGATCTTGGCTTCTCGGTGCGTTGCGACGAATTTTCGGTGTCTTTTTACGAAGGGTCCGATCGGCCGAAGGAGTTCAAGAGTCTGCTGACCGTGATCGATGACGGTAAGGTCATTACCGAGCGACGTCCGGTTATCGTCAATGATCCACTGTCCTACAAGGGGATCACTTTCTACCAGTCCAGCTACGGCACCACCGGCGATACGCTGTTGAAAATCAAGGCGACGTTAAAATCCACCGGTGAAACGGTCGACCTCACGGTTCGTCAGGGCCAGCAGGTGGCCTTGCCGGGAGGGGCCAGCATGCGGGTGCTCAATTTTGCCCCGTCCTTTCAGAACTTCGGTCCGGGGGCTCGCCTCGAGGTGGTGGATGCGGGGGGCAATCGCACCTCCTTCCTGGTACTTAAAGCGTTCCCCGGATTTGACGCCCAGCGCAACACCGATTACAGTTTCACGTTGTCGGACTTCCAGCAGCGTTATTATACCGGATTGCTGGTTGCCAAGGATCCCGGCGTCTGGGTGGTATGGCTTGGTTGCACTCTGATGGTCGTTGGCTCGATGGTTGCTTTCTTCCTTTCCCATCGACGCATCTGGGTAACGATCCAGCCGATCGGGAAGAAGGTCGGTGTCAAAATTGGCGGGGCGGCTCATCGCAATCAACCCGGTTTTGAACTCTTTTTTGACGAACTCAAGAAGAATCTCAAGTCTGAACTCGGTTCCTGAACCCTGAACGGGTTTTGATGGAGGAATAAAATGACCAGCTCTCTGTGTTTTAATCTGGCAACCGGGGCCTATTTTGCTTCAATGGTCCTGTTTGTGGTGTATCTGGCGTCCCGGATCAATGGGACGGCCCTGCTGGCCAACCTGCTTGCTTATGCCGGGTTGGCGGTGCATACGGCGGCCATTGGTTTGCGCTGGTATGAGTCGTACCAGGCCCCTGGCGGCGTCGGCCATGCCCCGTTGTCGAACCTGTACGAATCGGTGGTCTTTTTTGCCTGGACCATCATTCTGATCTATCTGATCATTGACCTCAAATATCGACAACGTGCGGTCGGTGCCTTTGTTGTTCCGTTTGCTTTTGTCGCCATGATCTGGGCCCAGTTGCGGCTTAATGACTCGATTGAGCCGCTGGTTCCCGCCCTGCAGAGCAACTGGCTGACTTATCACGTCATTACCTGCTTCCTTGGGTATGCCGCATTTGCCGTGGCCTGCGGTGTTTCCATCATGTACCTGATCAAAATAGGCAAGGAAGAAAAGACGCCCTCAAATAATCCGGCCGGAGGGGTGCTGTCGATTTTCCCCAGCACCAAGATCCTGGATGACATTAACTACAAAGCCATCATGATTGGATTTCCTCTATTGTCCCTGGGGATTATCACCGGCGCGGCCTGGGCTAACTATGCCTGGGGAACCTATTGGAGCTGGGACCCCAAGGAAACCTGGAGTCTGATCGTCTGGTTCATTTACGCGGCGTTTCTGCATGCCCGGTTTACTCGGGGATGGGTCGGGCGAAAAGCGGCCTGGCTGTCGATCATCGGTTTTTGCGCGACTATTTTCTGCTACCTCGGGGTCAATCTGATTCTTTCGGGTCTCCATTCCTACGGAGGCTAGTTTCCAGTAATCCTGTCCAGCGAGTTCATGATTCAACAATCCATCTGTCCAGCCGGCCGACGATGGCCGGCTGGCTGGTGGCGGCAGCGGCAATGGGGGATTTATTGGAGTTATGAAACCAGGCATTTCCTTGTTATCCGGTCTTATCGCCCTCCTGTTTGTCTTTGCTACTTCACTTTCAGTCCGTGCCGCCACAACCTGTGTTACAGCCATTTGTCATGCCTCCATCGGAAATCATAAATTTGTCCATGGTCCCGCGGCCGTAGGGGACTGCGGGGTCTGTCACGTCTCCACCGGGGTGCCTCATCCCGGTCCCTCCGGTGCTTTCGAGCTCAAGGCTTCGGGCAGTCTTCTGTGCGAACAATGTCATGCCGGCCCTGCTGCCGGTAAAGCCAACGTTCATGCGCCCGTGGCCGAAGGCAACTGTCTCGCCTGCCATGATCCCCACGGGGGAACCAACCAGTTTCTGCTGATTTCCGAAGGCGGGATCCTCTGCCGGGGCTGTCATGGTGAAATCGGCGCCAGCGGGCGCGTGCATGGCCCGGTGCGGGCGGGACGCTGCGATTATTGCCATGTTCCGCATGCTTCCAACGAGCCCGGGCTGTTGAAGATGGCTGGCAACAAAATCTGCTTTTCGTGCCACAGCGGCATCCGCGGTATCATTGAGACCAGTGTTTCCCAGCACCAACCGGTGGCAGAAGGGCGCTGCTGGGATTGCCATCGCACCCACGATTCCGAATTCAGGCCGTTGCTGCGGGGCTACTATCCTCGTGAGTTTTATGTGCCGTACCTCGAAGAGAATTTCGACCTGTGTTTCGAATGTCACACCAATCGCGGCACCTTTCAGTATCAGCGTACTTCCGAAGCGACCGGTTTTCGCAACGGCGATCAGAACCTGCATTATCTGCACGTGAATAAACCGGTAAAGGGGCGTGTCTGCCGCAATTGCCACGGCATTCATGGCGCCGACCAGAAAAAACTCATTTTGAGCCGGGTGCCGGGCTTCGGCAACTGGAAGATACCCGTGCGATTTCTGCCGACGCCGACCGGGGCAACCTGTCTGGCCGGATGTCACAAGCCCAAGTCCTATGACCGGGTTCATCCTGTGGAGAATCCGTGAAAATGACGTTCATCCGCGCTGAAAAGGTTGGTGAGAGCGGTTTGCGAACCACCTCGACCATCCTGGTGTTGCTGGTAATTTTACTGTTCTCCGGCTGTGCTCCGCAGAAAGCTTCAATACAGCGGTATTTCTGGCCGGTCGCCAGTGAACATCCTAAAATTGAATTTGTCGGCGCCGTCAGCACCGACCGGGATGTCCGGCAGGGCGAAGAGGGCTGGCTGATGGAGACCCTGCTTGGTATCGAGGAGCCGGAACCGATTTTTGTCAGCCCCTACGACGTAGCCTCCGACGGAAAGGGGCGGGTTTATGTGTCGGACATCGCCCAGAACGATGTGATGATTCTCGATTTCGCCGCGCACAAGGTACGGCATTTTGAGCGCCCTGATCAGGATGACCTGTTTTTTGTCTCGCCGATGGGATTGGCGGTCGCGCCGGATGGCGGGGTTTACGTTTCCGACAATGTCCAGGGGAGGATCTATCTTTTTGACGCGCAAGGCCGGGTCAAAAAGATTTTCGGCCAGAACATCCTGATCCGGCCCACCGGCTTGGCGTTTGACACTGTTGGCGGCCGGGTGTATGTGGCCGACCCCGGATTGCACCAGATCGTCACCTTTACCGCCGACGGGGTGTGGCAAAAGACCCTGGGCAAGCGGGGGGTAGCGCCCGGCGAGTTCAATTACCCGCTCGATCTCGATGTCGATGTCGAGGGTAATCTGTATGTGCTCGATTCGATGAATGCCCGAGTCCAGGTTTTTGACACGGAGGGCTCGTTTCTGCGTTCCTTCGGGGAACGGGGGACCTCGCTCGGTTCGTTTCAGATGGCCAAAGGGATTGCCGTCGACCGCTCCGGTCATGTTTACGTGACCGATGCGATTGGCCATCGCTTCGTCATCTTCGACCTGATGGGAACGCATCTGATGACCCTCGGAGGGCGCACAACGACACAGGGCAAGCTGGGGGTGCCCGGTGGTTTCGACATGCCCAAGGGGGTTGATGCCGACGGTACGGATGCGATCTGGGTGGTCGACTCCCTGAACCGCATGGCGCATCGCTATCAGTTTCTTAATGAAAAATACCTCCAGGAACACCCGATCCGGCCGGAAGATGTTGTTCTTCCCGAAGCGTTGCAATGATCCGTGCGTTCCGAAACTCGCTGGGGCGGTTCATGAAATACCCAAACCACGGTCGTCAATTAGTCCGATTTGCAACCCAAAACCAGGGCGGTTCGCGAATCGCCCCTCCCGCGGGGTTTTTGCCTATGCGTAGCTTTCTGATTGTCGTCCTGACCGCCCTTGCGCTTGTGCCGTTGGCCATCGTGCCGGGCTGGGCGCTGGAAATCCTTTATCCCGCCGATGGCACTGCGATAGTTCGATCCGATTTTCTGATCATCAAGGCTGGCGACTCGCCGGTGGTCGACGCGATTACCGTCGAGTTCGGCGGGGCCAAAAGCGGGATGATCGACATATCCGGCGTCGAATATCGCAAGGCTTTCGGCGATTTCGTCATATTGCTTCCCGGTTTCGAGCCCGGCCAGGATACCATCCGGATTGAGGGGTTTGCCGCCGGCAAACAGGTTGCGACCGCCTCGTCCAATTTTTATTTCCTGACCAAACCCGGCGAAGTCGCTCCATCGGGATATACCCCTTTTGTCATGCACCTTCCCGAAAAAGAAGCGCTCTGTGCGCCCTGCCACAACATGAGCCCGGAACCAGCCCTGCTGGACAACGAATCGGCGGAAAAGAACCCTTGCGGTTCCTGTCATCGACGTCGCCTCAACTACGAATATGTGCATGGCCCCGCCGGGGTTTTTCAGTGCACCTACTGTCATGATTCCGACAGCCGACCGGCTAAATATGTCAACCGGGTCGAAGAAGCACCCCTCTGCGGGGAATGCCATGAACATAAAATCGAAGAATTCAAGTCCCGCAAATACATTCACGGACCGATCGAGGCCGGTCTTTGTTCGGTCTGTCACGATTCCCATGCCAGCGCCCATTTCGGCCAGCTGACGGCGGCGGTCAACGATCTGTGCCTGAGCTGTCACTCGGGACTCGACCGTGAAAATCATGTGGTGCGCGGGATGACCGGCAAAGGGCATCCACTGGAGGGTCCTGTCGATCCCAGCGCTCCGGATCGAAAATTCTCCTGCATCGGCTGTCATGATCCCCATGGGGGAAATACACCGTCCTATTTTCAACGGGGCATCAGTGCCCGCATGGAACTTTGTCAGATGTGTCACAAAAAGTAGCTGGAGCCACAAGAGACAAAAATGCAAGGAAAACCATGGGGCATAAAGATCGTGTTGGTGATTCGGTTCTTTAATTCCAGCAGGTACGTTGCTTTGCGAGGTCACGATGGAAAAAAAGCATAGACAATCTTGGGCATGCCTTTTAACAATCATTTGCGCGGCGTTGCTGCTCGGTGGGTGCGCTACTGCGTCCAAATCCAAGACACGGGTGGTGTGGCCACCGCCACCAAATACGCCACGGCTTGAATGGGTGGGTACCTATTCATCGCTGGATCAGATGCCCAAATCCGCGATGGAACGCATGAGCCAACCCATCCTGGGGGGGCAGCCCGAGCTGGTATTTAAACGTCCCTTCGGCATCGCATCCGCTGGTGACGGAAGGATTTTTGTTTCCGACGCGGATAAACGGCAAATCACCGTTTACGACCTCGAAAAACGGGCGGTCTATCCATTTTCCCAAACCAGCGCCATCCGGTCGCCGTTTGGTTTGGCGATGGACAGCGCCGGTCGCTTATTTGTTGCAGACGCTGCTAGTCAAGCGGTGCTGGTTTTCGGCCCCGACGATGCGCCCCTGTTTTCGTTTGGCGGACCCGAGGTGCTCGAGCATCCGACTTTTTTGGCCCTCGACGAAGCGCGGAACAAAATTTATGTCTCCGATGCCCGGGGGCACCGTATCGTGGTTTTCGACTTTCAGGGAAAGTATCTGAAATCCTTTGGTGAATGGGGACCCCAGGATGGTAATTTCTACAGCCCGCAAGGTTTGGCCGTCGACAAGGCCGGTAACCTTTACGTGGCCGACATGTTCAATGCTCGGGTGCAGGTTTTCGATGCCGAAGGAAAGTTTTTACGCAAGTTCGGGGAGCGTGGCGATACCCAGTCGAATTTCGAAATGCCCAAAGGACTGGCGATCGACAGCGAAGGCAATTTGCACATTACCGATGCCCGCAAAGGCGCCATGGTGACTTACAGCCCCGAGGGGAAATCGTTGCTCTACACGGGGGGCGGCAAGTCTTCCCATCCTCTCGATCTGATCCTGCCGGCCGGCATCTGGATCGATCGGAACGACAGGATTTACGTGGTGGATCAGATTGGCCGTCGGTTTGTGGTCTGGCAATATCTCAATGCGACCTATCTGAAGGACCACCCTCTCGACTAGGAGGGGGAATATTAAGAGATAGCAGTGGGGCGGGTTATAAACCCGCCCCTTTTTTTGTGGAACAGGGTCCAGATGGCCCAATGCCCTCTGGCGTAATTTTAATGGTTATTTGACGGTTTTGGGTTCAATTGCGGAGGATCCTGCCGTGGCCGACGATGAATTTCGGCTTGTTTTCACCGGGTTGAAGCTGGATTAGTTATTGCATAATGAATGATAGTTTATTCCGCTGTCACTCCTTGCCCACCGGGCAGGGATTCGATAATCAACGCGGCTGCGGCCGCACCACTAATGGAGGTAGGAAAATGAGGAAATTAATGCTGCTGGCGGCGGCGTTGACGCTGGTCGCCACTCAGGCCCTGGCGGTGACGTCGATCAAGAACACCAAGCACGATCTGTCGACGACCTCTACGGGAGCTACGACCGTCAAGTCGACCAACTATGAAGAAATCTGCATCTTCTGTCACACGCCGCACAAGGCGATCGATCAGCTTAATGCACCGCTGTGGAACCGCTCCGGCACGGATGCTATCGTTATCACTAATTACTACAATAGCGCCACGCTGGATGTTGGCACCTCGAATCCGGCGACGGTTACGGCGAAAATCGCGGTATCGGACGCCAAGTTATGTCTTTCCTGCCATGACGGCGCCAGCCTGACCAACGATCTGGCCAATCCGTCCAATCTGGAGGCCGGCGTTCAGCCCGCGGGCCTTGCCGAGCTTCTCGCTGCCAACCCAGCGAACATTGGCGTCGATCTGCACGACGATCATCCGATCGGCATGGTGTACGCCGATGTCGTTACCGCCACTCCCACTGAATTTGTCGCCAGTCCGGTTGGATCCATTAAATTCTACGACGGCGGTGTTATGTGGTGCTCCAGTTGTCATGACGTGCACGACAACACCGCTGCGCCCTTCCTGGCCACCAGCAATGTTGCATCCGGACTCTGCCTCGCCTGCCACAATAAATAATGCACCGGTGACGTGATGACGCGGGGGCGGCTTACCGCCCCCGCGTTTCTTCGGATCGGACCTGGATTGCGCGGGGGTGGTGACAGACGCCCGCACAGGTTCGGGGGCCGATGGCGCGGCCATTCTGTTCGCAAATGGATAATCCCGGAACCTGGTCCCCTGAAGGTTGAGCTTTACGCAAAAAGGCGTTCATGCGTACAAAAGTCCTACTTCTGACCCTGCTGGGTCTGCTGTATATCGGTGTGCCAGAGGCCGCTGCCGGGATGTCCGGAGTGGTGGAGTGGCGCTATGCCGATTACGTGGCAAAGGAGGACGGCAAGCAGGTCGCGGACGCTTCCCATTTCACCCAGCAGTATTCTCTCCTTTATCAAAAGCAAGGGCTTATCAGCCAGGGCCGGGCCGGCCGATATGACTTCGGTCTCGGCATGCAGTGGTCTTCCGTCGACAGTTCGATCGACGAGCAAGATTTTAACAGCGACGACCTCAAGCTGCTCTATCGGGGCGATGTGCTGGTGGCTCCCGGCGGCTTGCCCTTCAATCTGCATCTTTATTCGCAGGACATGCAGGAACCGACCTGGTCTATTGAATCGGAAGTCGGCGACGGGGAAGCGATTATCGACCCCTATATCCATACCGGGATGTGGGGCTCCCAGCATATCCAGTCGGGCGCCACCTTGATGGTGGGTATCCGCAACGGCAGTTACCTGGGCCGTTATCGCGAATTGCTTTCCCAGGTTCCCCGGTTGCTGATAGATTACCGGGAAGACTATGTCCGGGACATGGATGCCGAGATTCCCCAGCATTACCGCACCCGAAATCTGGCCTTCGTCTCGCTGAACAAGAAGGACAACTGGTTTCACTATCGACTTTACGATTTTACCGATTTTGAGGATGAGTCCGAAAATTATCAGGAAAAGACTTATCTGCTGGGCACTATCGACCACGCCATGACCCGCCAATGGATCAATTTTACCAACTGGCTCAAGGTGTCGACGGACGGCTCCTATATTGTTACGAACCGAACCAGTTTTGAGGAAGTTCCCGAGCATATTTACAACTATAATTTCTTTGCCGTGGCTTCCCGGAGCAATTGGCGGGCCTCCGCCTTTCCCACCTTCAACCGTGTTACCGATGGCGAAAGTATAGAAAAGACCATAGAAGTCCCTCTTTATTATCAGCGCGAGGTCGATCGGGATACCACCTACCGGGTGCGGCTGATCGCTTCGCGGGAGACGGAGGAGCGTTATGTGGATGGGGTCACGGAGGACGAGGGGGACGTCTATCTTTCCGCAATCGGCGATATGTATCGTACTCGCAGTCACATTCTGACTCCCCGGTTCGAGGCCGAATGGAAAACCGGCAATCAGGGAAAAGGTTATGGAGTCGCGACCGGGTTCGAATATTTTACCAACCGCGCCCATCGTCCACCCGTTGACTGGTTCACCGGGTATACCCTGACTCGTATCGATGGCACTGCCGAGGATGGCGCCGCCGTGGATTATTGGGAAAACGAGTTTCTGGGCCGCCTTGAGGGGATGCCCACATCGAAACTGCGGACCGGGATCGAGCAACGGCTGGTATTCGGCTCGGGGACTACCGACACCTCGGTCACCCGGCACATCACCATCGTTGGCGATTCCGGCTTGGTGTCCTCCATCTCTGGCCGAACCCGCCGCAGCGGCGATACCATTCGCTCGACCACCTCCTGGTTCGCGGACCATCTGGCTTCCCGGCGGCTGAGTAATCGTTTTGAGATCGTTTACGATTATCTCTCAACGGAGGACAGCAACGACTCCCAGGTGCTGCTGCGCCATAACCTGCGCTATGACCGCCGCTCGTTCCTGGCCAGAATCCGCAATGAAATTGCCTTTGGCGACGGGCTCAGTGGGGTTAATATCGGGAGCGAGGAATTGGGAAATCCCGAAGCGGTGACCCATGTGGATAAAACCTTCTACCACAATACCTCGTTGCGCTATTCTCCTGGTAAAATATGGCAATTGAAGGGGGATTTGGATTATTACTGGCAGTCCGGCGACGGTGGATCGACCAAGCAGATTATGGCCTCCCAGGAATATCGGTACAGTTTTTTCAAGCGAACCGGGGCTTTGCGCAAGTTCATCGATTTGCGCGAAGAAATCGAATATGAACGTAATATCGCCGCCAATGGCGACAGCCGTTCCATGTTCAGCCTGCTGCTGGCGGCGGAACTCTATCCGAGTTACCGTACCCAGATTGGCCTGCGTGCCCGTTACCGGACCTTTCTCCCGGAATCGTACGACGAATATTTGTACACCCTCGCCACCGGGCTGAATTTTGCCAGGTTCATGGTGAGTTTCGATTATTCCTACGGCATTCGCACCGCTTACCTCGACGAAGGTGAACGTAACGAACATCGTTGGGAGGTCAAGGTGCGCAAGACGTTCTAGAAAAGCCGTGTTCCCAACCATCGGGACAGCGTGCCGGCCCTGCCCCGACTGGAACCTGGGTGAATGCCGTGGAGGATTTCATGCCCTCCGCCGTTTGCGATCGGCTACGCATCACGAATTTAAATGTCCAAGAGGTTTTCCCATGGATCTTTCCATTGTCGTTCCCGTCTATAATGAATCCCCCAACCTTCAACCTCTGTACAATCAGGTGATTGCGGCCCTTGCCGGGGTGAACATCGATTTCGAACTGTTGCTGGTGGATGACGGCAGCCTGGACGATTCCTTTGCCGTAGCCTTGAGCCTGGCGCAGACCGACCCGCGCGTCAAGGTCATCCGACTGCGCCGCAATTTTGGCCAGACTGCCGCCATGGCCGCCGGTTTCGATGTCGCCCGGGGAGAGGTCATCGTCCCCATGGACAGCGACCTGCAGAACGATCCCGCCGATATCCCCCGCCTGCTGGAAAAGATCCGCGAAGGTTACGATGTCGTTTCCGGGTGGAGAAAGGAGCGGCAGGACAAGTGGTGGAGCCGTCGGCTTCCGTCGATACTGGCCAATCGCCTGATTTCGCGGATGACCGGGGTTTGTCTGCATGACTACGGCTGCACCCTCAAGGCCTACAAAAGGGATGTCCTCAGCCGGGTCAACCTGTATGGCGAGATGCACCGGTTCGTGCCCGCGCTGGCCAGCCAGGGCGGCGCGAGTGTTGCCGAAATGACTGTTAATCATCGCCCGCGCCTGGCCGGCCAGAGCAAATACGGCATAGATCGTACCCTGCGGGTGATTCTCGACCTCATCACCGTCAAGTTCATGTTGAAATATTCGACCCGCCCCATGCAGTTGTTCGGCAAGTGGGGCGTATGGACGATTGCCCTGGGTGGACTGTCCGGCATGGCTACCCTGTACATGAAATGGTTCGAAGGCCTTTCCATGAACCGCAACCCGCTGCTGATCCTCACGGCGTTTCTATTCTTTTCCGGAGTTCAGTTTCTGGTGCTGGGACTGCTTGCCGAGATTATCACCCGCACCTATCATGAAACCCAGGACAAGCCCATTTATGCCATTCGCGAGACGGTGAACCTGGGGTAGATCCCGTTTTCCCGGTGTCCTCTTCCCTTGGCATAACAATACCGTTTGATAATTTTCGAGGTTTGTTTGATGCTCCGTCTGGAAAAACTTCTGTTGTCAGCCGCCTGGCTTGTGATCTTCGGCGTGGCCACGACCGTCATTCACGACTTCGATACCTTCTGGCAGTTGCAGTCCGGCAGGTACATGATCGAGACGCAAAGCATCATCCGCACGGATCTTTTCACCCTGGCCGCGGATGCCCCCCGTTTCGAGCACTGTTGGCTGCATGACATCATTCTCTATTTCAGCTATACCATCGGTGGCTACCACGCCTTGAGCGTCCTCAAGGGCCTGCTTCTGGGCGGCACCGCCCTGGCGCTCTTGGCCGCGGCCCGTATCCGGGGAGCCTCCTGGCCGGCGATGCTGCTTCTGTTGGCCCCCTTCTGGTTGAGTCGAGGCGGCTGGACCGCCCGGCCGCAACTCTGGACATTCCTCCTTTTCGCGGTTTTCCTGCTGCTTCTCGAACGGCACCGGCGGCGCGGGGGACGGGAGGTTTATCTCCTGTTTCCATTGATGATCCTCTGGATCAATCTCCATGCCGGGGCGGTGCTGGCCGTGCCGATTCTGGCCGCCTACCTGGTCGGGGAGGGGGGAGCACTGGCGCTGCGCACATCCAACCTGTCCGCGCACGCCTATAAAACCCTCTGGCTGGCGACCGGTCTGGTACTTCTGGGCTTTCTCTTCACCCCCTACACCCGCGAGTTTATCGAGACCCTC
>MHXM01000137.1:0-835 GCA_001825565.1 Desulfuromonadaceae bacterium GWC2_58_13 | reverse complement strand
ACGATCCCTATTTCTATTACGCCATGGTCGTTACCGGAGTATTGATGGCGCTGGGTTGGCGGCGACTTTCCCTGGCCGATCTCTGCCTGATGGGCGGACTGGCGCTGATGGGATTGAAGCTGAGCCGGCACACCTCGTTCTTCTTTTTCGGGATGGTGGCGATTCTGCCCGTTTATGTCGATGCGACAGCTGATTTTCTGATGGCTCGTCTCAAAAACAGGTTCCGGCGCATTCCGCGGGGACTGGCCACCCTCGGCGCCGCCGCCATTTTTGTTTATTTCGCGCTTCCCGCTTATGAAACCTATGGCCTGTTCCGTACCGGCCTTCGAACCTGGCATTTTCCCATAGAGGCCGCCGAGTTCGTTCGCGACCACCGGCTTCCCCGAAACCTGTACAACACCTACGATTGGGGCGGCTATCTGGCCTGGATCCTGTATCCCGAGTATCGGGTGTTTTGGGATGGGCGGCAGGATGCGCCGGAAATGTTCAACTATGGCTGGCGGGTCATGTCCGGGCACCCGGGATGGGAGAGCGTGCTCGATAAATTCGGCGTGAAAACCATCGTCAGCAAGGCCTGCACCGTGGACAGCGGTCAACACTATCCACTCCTGGATAAACTGCGTGAAAATCCCCGGTGGGCGCTGGTGTTCGCCGATGAATCGTCTCTGGTGTTCGTTCGCCGCGACGCGGTCGGGGAAGCCTGGCTCGCCCGCCATCGGCTTCCCGATGAACGGATTGACGACACCATTCTTTCCGAAGCTCTTCTTCTGGTGCAGACCGAATCCCGGCGTTACAAAGCGTGGTGGGAAATCGCCCGGGTCCGGATGGCCCGTCG
>MHXM01000136.1:925-5044 GCA_001825565.1 Desulfuromonadaceae bacterium GWC2_58_13 | reverse complement strand
CGGCTATTACATGAATCGCGCCGATGCCGAGGCCCTGGCCGAAAGCGAAATCGACGAGCGCCTCCTGCGGCTGTCCGCCGGAATCCATTGGGATCTGAGTCCCGAATGGGGCACTTCCCTTGAATATCAGTTCGTCCAAAACCGGGACCGGGTGGAGGAATTCCGGTCCGACCGCCACCTGGTGGCTGTTCGGCTTCTGTACCGGATGCCCCTGTGGGATTAGGGACCCGTTTCGGTGGATCCTATTTTGCGTTTGGAGAATTAAATGGAACCACAGCAGTTCAGGTTTGAAGTCGTCTTTCGGATTCTGCGCCGACGGGTCTGGTCTCTGGTTATCCCCGCAGTCGTGGTTTTCATTACCGCCCTGGTTCTGGCCTTCACGCTGCCGGCCGTTTATCGTTCGGACTCGACCATTTTGATCGAGGACCAGGAAATTCCCCGCGATTACGTTTTGACCACCGTGACCGGTTTTGCCGAACAGCGGCTGCAGGGGATCACCCAGCGGCTGATGAGCGCGACGCGGCTGCTCGAAATCATCAACCGGTATAATCTCTATGCCGACAAACGGGAGAAATGGACCAATGAAGAAACAATTCAGCAAATGCGCCGGGATCTCGATTTCGAGCCCATCAGTTCCGATGTCATTGATCCCCGTTCCGGCCGTCCCGTGGCCGCAACCATCGCATTTCGATTGTCTTATCAGGGTCGCGACCCATCGGTGGTGCAACAGATCACCAGTTTTCTGACGTCGCTTTATCTGGAGGAAAACCTCAAGGTCCGCGAGGCCCAGACCCGCGGCGCCACCCGCTTTCTCGAAGAGGAAATGGCCCAGGTTAAACGGCAGCTCGAAGAAATCGACGCCCGCATCGGCGATTTCAAGCGGAAAAATCCGAACAATATTCCCGAACTGATTACCTTCAACATCCAGACGCTGGATCGGACCGAGCGCGATATCGAACAGTTCAACGCCCAGTTGAGCGTTCTCGGCGAACGGGAAAGCTATCTGGAAACCCAGCTCGCCGGGCTCTCCGCCACCGACGACAGTCCCGACCGGCAACGGCTGGTCGAGCTTCGTCTTCAGTTGGCCAGCCTGCTTACGCGGGTGAGCGAAGAATACCCCGACGTCGGCAAGTTGCGCGCCGAAATCGCCGAGCTCGAACAGTTCTTCCATCGGAACTCCGGCGCCGACGCCGGCCTGGATACCCGGCCCGACAATCCGGTCTTTGTCACCCTGTCGGCTCAACTGGCCGGGGTGCGTTCCGAAATCGAGGCCGGCCGCCAGCAGCTGCGGGACTATTTTCAGAAACGGGATGAGTTTCGCAGTCGCATCGAAAATGCGCCACTGGTCGAGGAGGGGTACAAAACCCTGCTGGCCGGACGCAATACCGTTCAGGCCAAATACGACGATCTTTCCGGCCGCTACATGGAGGCCCGGGTGGCGCAGGGGCTCGAAAAGGGCCAGATGGGCGAACGGTTCACCCTGATCGAGGCGGCCACCTTTCCCGAGAAACCGATCAGCCCCAACCGGATGGCCATCATTCTTCTCGGGTTCGTGCTCGCTCCGTTGGCCGGGGGCGGCATGGCCGCCTTGCGCGAATTTATCGACCACTCGGCCCATTGCGCCGAAGATCTCAACCGCCACGTGAAGCTGCCCGTCCTGGCGTCGATTCCGCTGATCGTCACTGCTTCCGAACTCCGGCGATCCCGCCGGCGCCGGTTGCAGGTCCAGGTCGGCACGGTGATTCTGGTGGTCGTGGCCCTGTTGGTTTTTCATTTTTTCATCATGGATCTGTACGTGTTCTGGGCCAGGGTGGTTCGCAAGCTGGCCGTTTAGGGTTCGGTATTTAAGGAGATTGCGCCATGGCAAGAGTCGAAGGTTCGCTGAAGAGACTGATTTCCAAACAAGAGGAAGCCGATGTCGCCCTCGCAACGGTGGAATCGCATTCCCTGAACCTGCTCGAAGCGGATGACGCCGCGGGGTATGGCCGGGTCGGCCGCGCCAATCCGGAAACGCCCGGGTCGGATTCGTTGGCCGTGGAACCGGGGCCGGCCAACGATTTCGTTGCGCCCTCCGGCCGGATGCCTGAAATGCCTTTCGGGGATCGGCCGGAGGCGTCGGTGGCGCCGGAACCGAGAAAATTCGGCTGGACCTCGCCGAATTATACCGTTTCCCGGCGGGTCGAACTCGATCTCGATCTGGTTGAGGAAAACCGTTGCGTCGCTTTTCGTTCCGAAGCCCCCGAAGTGGATACCTACCGGATTCTGCGCACCCAGATTCTGCAACGCACCGCCGCCAGCGGGGGCAACGCCATCATGATCACCAGTGTCGTGCCCGGCGAGGGCAAGACGCTGACGGCCATCAATCTGTCGCTGACCTTCGCCCGCGAGTTCAAGCAGACCGCTCTGCTGGTCGATTGCGACCTCAAGAAGCAGCACATGCAGAACTATTTCGGGTTCAGGGGAGAAAAAGGGCTGGTCGACTACCTGATCGACGATTGTCCCATTGCCGATTTGATGATCTGGCCTGGGGTTGAAAAGCTGACCCTCATAACCGGCGGCCAGACCATCGATGAGACCACCGAACTGCTCGGCTCGCCGCGCATGAAGGAACTGGTCGCCGAAATGAAGAACCGTTACCCCGAGCGGTATATCTTTTTCGATGTCCCGGCGGTTCTGTCCGGCGCCGACGCCCTGGCCTTCGCCCCCCTGGTGGACCACATTGTGCTCGTCGTTAGGGCCGGGCAGACTCCGCACGATCAGGTCAACCGGGCGGTCCGAATGCTGCCCCGCGACAAGATCCTCGGCCTGGTGCTCAACGGCGAACAGAAGAAAAAAGGAGGCAAGTAATAATTTTTTATAATAATAATCTCCTTACTTGAACTAAACAAAAATCCAACAATGACCCGATATAACGTAAGGCATAACAATATGGAAGGCGGAGACAAGAACTCTCGCACACCTGGTCTGGAAATAGTCGACGGCGAAGGCGCGGCGGGAGGCTACATGGAATTGAAAAATCTACTCAGCGAAATTGAGGAGAAATTGGCCGATGCCGTCCGCCGCCGTTTCACGGGTGAGATCAGGTTGACCTTCAACGTTAGCCAGGGCGGATTCAGTACCAGTTACATCGAGAAGGAAAGAGAGAACCTGGTCAAAAAACGAAAATAGCAGGCCTTTTTAAAAAATTGATTCGGTTACCATAAAAACCTGTTGAGACAGGATCTTTTTCGGCCCGACGGAGGTAAGCGCTTAAGGCGACGATCTCTTTCGGGCTTTTTGTTTGCCCGGATGTCATCGGCCGGCCCTGTCGCCGACCGTCAATTGCCCTGGGAATGGCCTGTAAACCGGTTTTACGAAAGGAGGTGCTTATAGAAAAAACCACCCGAAAAAGAGTCAAGGAGCAGAAAACGCAGACAGTGATTCAACGGCCGGCATGGACGCCGACCACCCGCAGAACCGCCAAACCCATCGCGAGGTGGGGACGGAAAGCCGACGGGCCCGCACGGAGCGGGCGGCCGGGTTGCCTCGGGGAAAAACAACGGAACGTGTTTTTTCTATCCAATCTATGGAGGAAGCAAAAATGAAGAAGTTACTTTCGCTCATCTCTCTCGCCGTGGTCATGATGGTCGGCCTTGCCGGCAACGCAATGGCTTACTTTGAGGCAGGCAATCTGGTCCGTGTTGTCTATCAGAACAATGGTACCGTCGAAGTGGCCACGGACCTCGGGTCCTGGGCAACTTTGGGCAGTTCGAGCAACGCCACTGTGGGCGATGCTTTCAGCCTTAGCCAGTTTAGTGGCGCCACGTATGCCAATCTTAACGTTGCCTACCTCGTTCTGCCTGCAACTACCGCTGAAACATATTATTTGTCGGGTGAAACTACTCTCGCGCCTACTAACAATGCCCGTGCCAATACAACGTATTTCAATGCCGCAGGGATCCTTAAACCTTATTATGCTGCATTTGGTACCTCCACTGCTGTGGCTGATAAAAATGCGCTTACTTCTTATTATGCAAAGATGGATAAAGATGGCGCCACGGTTGGTAAATTTGCTGGTTTTTACAATGCTACCGGTTTTGGTGAAGCCAATCTGGCTGATCTGGCTACTGTCGGTTACGT
>MHXM01000136.1:0-853 GCA_001825565.1 Desulfuromonadaceae bacterium GWC2_58_13 | reverse complement strand
CCTAGCCGACGGCACCACCCTGCTCAATCCGGCCGCCATTCCCCAGGTTCCGGTTCCCGCGTCCTTTCTGCTGTTTGGCTCGGGGCTGCTCGGCCTGTTCGGCATCCGCCGCAAGAACGCCTAACTACCTGATCGTATTTCACACTGAGGAGAGTTGACAATGTTCAAGAAAATTCTCGCCGCCTCGGCGGCCACCCTGATGTTCGCCGGAGCCGCCTCGGCGGCCACCGAAATCAATCTGTACGGCGCCTCGGCCCAGTATCTGTTCTGGAACGACGCCGCCGACGACTTCATGGCCAGCAAGGGCTGCAGCAGCATCACCCAGGCCCAGTCGAGCGACGGCAAGCAGGGGATCACCCGGGGCTCCGCCTGTACCCAACTGGGCAACGTCGATCTGATCATCCGCTACACCTCCAAGGCCTCCTTCGACGGTATCATGGCCGTGAAAGGGCTGGAGCATCCCGATGCCCCGACCACCTGCAGCAACAAATCCCAGCGTCTCATGGCCGACGAGTCGACCATCAGCGGCACCGTCGTCGGCGGCACCAAGTGCGTCGACGTCACCCTCGGCGCCTCCGACGTGGCCGCCGAGGCCTTCATGCAGGTCAGCTCCGGCCAGCTCAAGGGCCCGGCCGGCGGCGGCGCCGTCAGCCTCGACTTCGTCACCAATCCCGTCGACGGCACCGGCCTGACCACCTACAACCCGCTGGTCGTCCCCTTCGCTCCCTTCCTGAGCAACGACGTGACCCTGAGCACCTGCGGCAGCGGCAGCAACGCCGGCGAGATGTGCCAGACCGACGCCGACTGCCCCGCCTTCACCGCCGGCGCCGGTTGCGCCGCCGGCCCGGTGGAA
>MHXM01000135.1:14231-20821 GCA_001825565.1 Desulfuromonadaceae bacterium GWC2_58_13 | reverse complement strand
CGGTGGTATTTTTGTCGAAAACGATGACTTTGCCGAAAACGGTGTCCCGTTGCTGCGTTCGATTCCTTACTTGGGAAATTTGTTCAAATCCACTCAGAAGACCAATTCGCGGAGTGAACTGTTGATCTTTATCACCCCACGAATTCTTAATTAATTTATTTTTCCCACTTGATGACAAAAGGACAGGCCAAGGCCTGTCCTTTTGTCATCGTTTCTTTATCGTAGGTAAATGACATGAAGCTGAGATACCTTACCGCTGGAGAATCCCATGGCCAGGCCCTTACGGCAATTGTAGAGGGGTTCCCATCCAATGTCGAATTGTCTGAAGATGACATCAATCGGCATCTTGCGCGTCGTCAACTCGGACACGGCCGAGGAGGACGTATGCAGATTGAAAAAGATCAGGTACAGTTCCTCTCTGGCGTGCGCTGGGGTAAGACCCTCGGGTCGCCAGTGACCCTATCGATTCGAAACCGGGATTGGGAGAACTGGGAGAAGAAGATGTCCCCTCATGCGGAGGATCGGATCGAGGGAATTGCGATTGTGCATCCAAGACCCGGTCATGCCGACCTGGGTGGGATGATCAAATATCATCATGACGATGCTCGCAATATTCTCGAACGGTCCAGCGCCAGAGAGACTGCCATTCGGGTTGCCGTTGGAGCGCTCTGCATGAAATTTCTCCGGGATCTTGGGATTGAGGTTATGGGTTATGTTGTCGAGATTGCAGGAATTGGATCCCAGGGAGATGAAATCGATTGTCGGGAACGTTATGCCCGGAGCGAAGAATCTCCCTGTCGGACTTTTGATCCAGATGCCGAGCGACGGATGATTGACGCCATTGATCAAGCTAAGCAGTCCGGCGATTCGCTGGGGGGTGTCGTCGAGGTCGTTGTGCTTGGTGCTCCTGCTGGTATTGGCAGTTATGTTCACTGGGATCGTCGCCTGGACGGCCGTCTTGCCGGAGCCTTGATGAGTATTCAGGCTTTTAAAGGCGTTGAGGTCGGGGCCGGCTTCGAAGCCGCTCGTCGACCGGGATCGAAAGTCCACGACGAAATCGGTTATGCGGATGGGGCGTTCTTCCGAAAAACCAATCGGGCCGGTGGTCTGGAGGGAGGGATGACCAACGGGGAGACGATCGTAGTGCGTGGCGCGATGAAACCGATTCCAACCTTGTACAACCCCCTTGAAACAGTTGATATCCGAAGTAAGGCCCCATTTAAGGCCACCGTCGAGCGTTCTGACGTCTGTGCTGTCCCCGCCGCTGCGGTCGTCGCCGAGGCGGTGGTGGCCATCACGCTGGCTGAAGCTGTTCTTGAAAAATTCGGAGGGGATTCCATGGAAGACATCAGGTGGAGTCTGGAACGATATCGGAGCTACCTTCGCACCGTTTGATTGTGAAATGATTTGATGGTTCATGTGGAGAGACTGTAAACGATGGAACAACTCAATGTTGGTTTGGGTGACCGAAGTTATCCTATCTGGATCGGCAACGGTATCATGACTCGACTCGGTGAAGCGCTGGTTGAGGTGAAATTCCCCCGCAGGGTGGCGATTGTAACGAATTCGACGGTTTCCGGATTTTATCGAGAACCAGTCCTCGATGCTCTGTCATTATCGGGTTTTCAAGCATCGGTTATCGAGATCCCCGAGGGTGAACAATTCAAAACCCTGCAAACTCTTGAGTTGATTTACGATTCTCTTATCCGGGGTGGATTCGACCGTTATTGCGGTTTGTTGGCCCTGGGGGGCGGAGTCGTCGGAGATATCACGGGATTTGCGGCTGCAACTTACCTTCGCGGCGTTCCTTTTGCTCAGATCCCAACCACGCTGCTTTCCCAGGTGGATAGTTCCGTGGGCGGCAAGACTGCCGTCAATCATCCTTTGGGCAAAAACATGATCGGTGCATTTTACCAACCCCGTCATGTGCATATCGATGTGGCCACCTTGCGCACCCTGCCTCGTCGCGAATTCGCCGCCGGCATGGCCGAAGTTATCAAGTACGGTGTGATCAGGGATCGCGACTTCTTCTGTTGGCTCGCGGAGCAGAAAAATCAACTTCTCGATCTGGTGCCGGATGCGCTGATACAGGCGGTAAAGAGGTCTTGCCAAATTAAGGCGAATGTTGTAGAAATTGACGAAAAAGAAAGCTCGCTTAGGGCCATTCTCAATTATGGACACACCTTTGGTCATGCCGTAGAAACCCTCGCCGGTTATGGCGTCATCTGTCACGGTGAAGCGGTGGCGATAGGCATGGTGATCGCCGCCGAATTGTCGATGGAGCTTGGATTCGCCTCACAAGAAGATGTTGGGGCCATCCGTTCACTGATTACAGAATTTGGACTTCCCACGACGCCACCTGCGCATCCTCTAGATGATTATCTTGCGGCTATGGGCCGGGACAAAAAAGTCAGGGATGGCATGCTTCGTTTTGTTCTTAATCACGGTATCGGCGATTGTTCGATGCATGACATCCGATCGCCGGAAAGTCTTTTTGCTCGGATACTTTCCCAATATCCCGGAATACAGGTGAAATGATGGCAGACAACGCCAACCAGGGTTCTCTTCTTGGGAAAATAGCGGCATACACCGAACTCCTCGATAAAGATCCTTATTCCACGATTTTTGTGCCGCTCAGTGAAGCTTACCGGCAGATGGGGATGCTTGATGATGCTGTTGGCATCGCTAAAAAGGGGATAATGCAAAACCCGGCGTTTCCCCCAGGGTATGTTGCCCATGGCCGTGGGTTGGCTCAGCAGGGCCTTTCCGACGAAGCGGCGGCTGAATTCGACAAGGCTCTGACCCTGGATCGGAAAAACCTGGCGGCACTCAAATCGTTGGCTAAAATTCGAATTCAACGGGGTCGCCTGGATGAGGCCCGGAAACTTCTTGATCAGGCTCGCGGTATCAAGCCCGATGATGGCTCCGTGATAAAATTGCTTTCGGTGCTTGCCAGGCAGATGGAAACGGTGGCGCGTCCCTCTGTCGTTGGGATTGCTGAGAAATCCGCTGGTGAAGCGGAACCCTCGGGAACATCGGCTGAGCCGATTTCGACGGCAACCATTGCCGAAATATACATTCGTCAGGGATTTCCTGAAAAAGCGTTAAAAGTTTATCGCGACCTGTTGCGTGCCGATCCACAAAATGGGTCTCTAAGGGAGAAGCTCATCGCGCTCAAGGAGCGTCTTGCCGATGTTGGTTTGGAAGAACTTATTCCTGATATGATTACTGCTCCCGCAGTGGTCAAACTGGAATCTTCGCCGTTTGAAACAGTTCCTGACGCTGCAATCGCAGCGTCCGACATGACAGGAACGAATTCCGCGGACGAGTCCGCCGGTCGATCAATTGCTCATATCTTTGCTAATTGGCTCGATTCCATCAGCAAGAGGAGGGAGGCGCATGTTCAGTAATATACTTCAGGCTCTTGTCGAGGAAACCGGAGGTGGAATCGGAGCCGTACTTATGGGCTACGACGGCATCGCCATTGACCAGTATTTTCAGCCCTGTGACGGTGTGGATCTGCAACTGGTTGCTGTCGAATACTCCAATATCCTGAAAGAAATCAAAAAAGCAGGAGAAATTCTCAACACCGGGGCCATGGAGGAGGTTGCCATCCGCACCGAACGATTTTACGTTGTGGTCCGCATCCTCTCGGAAGAATATTTTGTGGCACTGACGATTGACAGCAACGGCAATTTTGGTAAGGGGCGCTATCTGCTCTCACGTGACGCCGGCAAGCTGAAGGAAGCCTTGGCGTGACCCCGTCGATTAAAAACATCCTGGTCATTCACGGGCCCAATCTGAATCTGCTGGGAATTCGCGAACCGGGTATTTATGGTGCAAAGACCCTTGACGACATCAATCGTGATTTGATTAAATTGGGCAGCGACCTGAGTTTCGGACTCGAATTTTACCAGTCCAATCACGAGGGGAGGCTTATTGACCGGATTCACCAGGCCCGCCAGGACAGAGTTCATGGAATTATAATTAATCCCGGTGGGCTCACGCATACCAGCGTTTCTCTTCGGGATGCTCTGTCCGCCGTGGATATCCCGGTTATCGAAGTTCACCTGTCAAATATTCACGCTCGTGAAGCTTTCCGTCAGCACTCCTATGTTGCACCTGTTGCCATTGGCCAGATTTGTGGACTTGGCGCGATCGGGTATTGTCTGGCATTACAAGCATTTTCAGTTATATTAAAAGAATAATTATTGTGCGTAAAATATTGTTATGATAAATAAGAAGACCACCCAGGTAGAAAAACTTTTCAAGACATGCGCGCTGGATGCGTTTGTCTTTTTTCATTTGCCGAATATCCGTTATCTGTCCGGGTTTTCCGGCACCGATGGTGCTCTGGTTGTGGTTGGCAAAGAAACGGGTTTCCTTACAGATTCCCGTTATACAACCCAGGCCCGTCAGCAGGTTGTGGCGGACAATATTCGAGAGTACCGGCTTAAGATTGACGGTGTTCTCGAGTATCTTGCAGAAAAAGGCGCTGTCCGGGTCGGCTTCGAGTCGGATACTTTGGCCTATGCCACGGTCAGGGAACTCATGGAGAAGGGAGGTGCCCACGAATGGGTGCCGGTGACCCGCGAAATCAGGTCTTTGCGGTGCCTGAAAAATGAATCGGAAATCGACGCTCTTGAGCGTGCAGCAGCGTTAAATGCTGATTGTTTCGAAGAAATACTCGGTGAAATCCATCCCGGAGCGCGTGAGCGGGATATTGCCTTGGCTCTGGAGTTCGCGCTCAAACGTCGCGGCGCCGAAGAAAAGGCCTTTGATTTCATCGTTGCCTCTGGCATTCGCGGGGCGCTTCCCCATGGGATCGCTTCCGAAAAGACCATTGCGTCTGGAGAACTGGTGACCATCGATTTTGGCTGTCGCCTGGACGGTTATCATTCCGACGAAACCGTCACCCTGGCTGTCGGTGAAGTGTCCTTTCGCCTAAGAGAAATATTCGATGTTGTTCTTGAAGCCCATGATCGCGCTATTGACAAGGTGTCTCCCGGGGTTGCGCTCCGGGAGATTGACGCGATTGCCCGTCAGTTCATAAACGAACAAGGTTTTGGTGATTATTTCGGGCACGGTACCGGACATGGTCTTGGTCTTGAAGTGCACGAGTACCCCGCTGTTTCTACCCGTTCCGAAGAAGAGGCGCGGGAAGGGATGGTTTTTACTATTGAGCCCGGTATTTATATCCCTGATGTAGGTGGAGTACGCATCGAGGATACGGTACTGGTGACCGCCGGCGGTTGTCGCCGGCTGACCCGCATTCCCAAAGGATTCCGAACCCTGCCGGTCTGACCGGTTTTCGGGATGCGGTCATCCTGTCCACCGGCAAGGTGGCCAACATAACATCAGGAGGCAATACACTAATGGATATTAAAGATCTTAGAACTCTGATCAAAATGGTGACGGATACCGACATCACCGAATTTGAAATGGAAAACGCCGACGAGAAAATCATTATCAAACGCGGCAAGGAAACTGAATTTGTTCAGGTCGCCGCTCCTCAGCAGTATCTGGCTCAGCCGATGATGGCCGCTCCCCAGGTCGCCGCCCCAGCCTCGGCGTCTGCCGTTTCAGCGCCCGCCGCCGCTCCGGCTCCGGCCAAGGGTGATTCCATCACCTCGCCCATCGTTGGCACCTTCTATCGGGCCCCTTCGCCGGAATCTCCGTCGTATGTTGAGGTTGGTTCCGTGGTCGAGAAGGGGCAGATCCTTTGCATCGTCGAGGCGATGAAGCTGATGAATGAAATCGAAGCCGAATTCCGGTGCAAGATCATTGAAATCTGCAAGGAGAACGCGAAACCGGTCGAATATGGCGATCCGCTCTTTATTGTCGAACGACTTTAAGGTCAGTGATTTTTGATTGGCGGTTGTTTGTTCGAATCACTTTAATGCCAAACCTCGGTCTTCACTAATAAACATTGGAGTTATCCATGTTTCATAAAATACTCATCGCTAACCGTGGCGAGATCGCCTTGCGCATTATCCGTGCCTGCAAGGAACTCGGCATCAAAACCGTGGCGGTGCATTCGGATGTCGACAGCGAGGCGTTGCACGTAAAGCTGGCCGATGAAAGTATCTGCATCGGTCCGGCACCGAGCGCCAAAAGTTATCTCAATATGAAGGCGATCATCAGCGCCGCCGAGGTGACCGACGCCGATGCCATCCACCCCGGCTACGGTTTTCTGTCGGAAAACGCCGAATTTGCCGAGATATGCGCCAACTGCGGTCTGACTTTCATCGGTCCGACACCCGAAAACATGCGCCTGATGGGAGACAAGATCAGCGCCCGTCAGACGGTTACCAAAGCCGGGGTACCGATCCTACCCGGCACCAAGGAGGGCGTTCATACCGCTGACGAAGCCAAGCGGGTCGCTGCCGAAATCGGTTATCCCGTAATCATCAAGGCGACCGCCGGCGGCGGTGGCCGCGGCATGAAAATTGTGCATTCTCCGGCTTCTCTTCCCAACGCTTTTGCCGCCGCCCGTTCCGAGGCCCAGGCCGGATTCGGCAATCCCGAGGTCTATATTGAGAAATATTGCGAACGCCCCCGTCACGTCGAAATCCAGATCATGGCCGACA
>MHXM01000135.1:6665-14218 GCA_001825565.1 Desulfuromonadaceae bacterium GWC2_58_13 | reverse complement strand
CATCCATCTCGGCGAGCGCGACTGCTCGATCCAGCGGCGCCATCAGAAACTGATCGAAGAGGCGCCCTGTCCGGTGCTGACCCCGGAACTTCGCAAGAAAATGGGCGACTGCGCGGTGGAAGCGGCCAGATCCGTCGGTTATACCAGCGTCGGGACCATGGAGTTTCTCCTTGATCAGAAGGGGGATTTTTACTTCATGGAAATGAATACCCGGGTGCAGGTCGAGCATCCGGTTACCGAGATGATCACCGGGATCGACATCATCAAGGAACAGATCCGCAGTGCCGCCGGTCTGCCCCTGCGCTTCAAACAGTCCGACGTCAAAATCAACGGGCACTCCATCGAATGCCGAATCAATGCCGAACATCCCTTTAAATTCACCCCGTCCCCGGGCAAGATCGACGGCTATCATCCTCCCGGAGGTCTTGGCGTGCGGGTCGACAGCGCCGTGTACGACCAGTACACCGTTCTGCCCCACTACGACTCGATGATCGCCAAATTGATCGTTCATGCCGATACCCGTGAAGAAGCGATCAAACGCATGGCCCGGGCTCTTGACGAGTACATCATCGAGGGGATCAAAACCACCATCGCCTTTCATCAGAAGATCATGGACAACAAGGACTTTATCGAGGGGAACTTCGACACCGGTTTTCTTGAGCGACTGGTGCTGTGATTCGCGGAAACTGATAAGTAATACGAAGGCCGGGACTTTCCCGGCCTTCGCTGCTTGTGCTGCAAGAAAGTTTGGTCCATGCCGAAGAATCTCTGGCGTTTGGTTCGTACCGGCCCCCTTTCCGGCGCCATGA
This sequence comes from Desulfuromonadaceae bacterium GWC2_58_13, assembly GCA_001825565.1. Lineage (GTDB taxonomy): Bacteria > Desulfobacterota > Desulfuromonadia > Desulfuromonadales > Trichloromonadaceae > Trichloromonas. Next base: position 13,409 of record MHXM01000135.1, on the reverse strand, counting down.
ACATGGCGCTTGACGAGGCCCTGCTCAAGGCGGTGGCTGCGGGACGGTCGAATCCTGTTTTGCGCCTGTACCGCTGGAATCCGCCGGCGGTCAGTCTGGGTTATTTTCAACGGGGTGCCCGAGTGGTCAACCTTGAATATTGTCAGATGGCAGGGATCGACGTAGTTCGTCGGATGACCGGCGGCCGGGCGGTTCTTCACGATTGCGAAGTGACCTATTCGATCATTGCCGGGGTGCGCGGGGCCGGGTTTTCGGAACGGGTGCTCGATAACTATCGTCGTATTTCCGAAGCTTTGGAGCTCACCCTCAAGGTTATTGGGTTGGATGTCAGGATGGTTCCGGGACACAGCAATCACCGTGCCGTCGACACTTTGCACAGCGCCTGCTTCACTGCCCCGTCCAGTTATGAACTGGTTTGCCGCGGCTGCAAGATTGCCGGCAGTTCCCAAAAACGCCAAGGAGATTTCTTTCTTCAGCATGGTTCCCTTCCCGTCGAGCTCGATCCGGGAAGGCTCTATCGGGCACTCGATACCGTTGGCCGGCTTGCATCCGTCGATGGAGGCCGCGACCTGGCGCGGAAAGTTGGATGGATCAATCGGTGGCTTGATGTGCCGGTGACCGTAGAACAGGTCGAAAGTTGTCTGATGGCCAGCTTTGCCGCCGTTTTTTCAAGCGAGTTTGCCGAACAGCCGCCCAGCGACGCCGAATGGCGCGAGGCCGAGGATTTGGTGCGGCAACGTTACGGCAACCCGGCCTGGAATCTGCGCGGGATCGTATCGGAGTCACTTGTCGAATAACGGTTCCTGCGGTATTGTTTTTTCCCGCTTCAGGGTGTAAATTAGCCACTCTTCAATGTTCTAACAGGGGAATTTAATGATTCGACGCACGCTCTTTGGGCTGATTGTGATTTCGCTTTTTTCGGCGGGGGTCGAGGCGGCCGAACTGGTTAATTTGAAACAGGCCGAGCGATTTGCCCTGGAACGCAATCTTAACCTGAAGGCGTCGGATTACGACGCCCGGGCCAGTGAAGCCCTGGTGCGCAAAGGCTATGGTATCTACGACCCCCGGGCCCTGGCCGAATTTGCCGAGGGTCAAAGCAGGGATTCCTCCAATTCGCTCACCCTGGCCGAAGTCGAGGTCGAAACCCGGGCATTCGGTCTGTCTCTCGGCCAGTTGTTTCCGACCGGAGCCGAACTGGTCGCCGGATTTGCCAACAATCGTTCCCGAACCGCCGGCTCGTTCAATATCCCCACCTATCGCAGTGAGGCCAGCCTGAGTCTGACTCAACCCCTGATGCAGGGATTTGGGCAGCTGTTCACCGAACAACAGATTCTGTTCGCCGTTCAGGATCGTCACATCGCGGTGCAGGAACTGCGGGCTCAGGCCTTTGACCTGTTGACCCGGGTGCGGGACAGCTATTATGACATTCTGCGGTATCGCGACAATCTCAAATATCGTGAGACCTCGGTGGCCCTGGCTCAAAAAATCCTTGAAGAAAACCGTTTGCGGGTCAAGGCCGGGGTCCTGCCGCCGATCGAAATTCTCGAGGCCGAGGTCGGATTAACCCAGCGCGAGCGGGAACTGCTCGATGCCCAGCGCGCCTACCAGGATGCCCTCGATCAACTGGCGGTGCTCCTGAACTATCCCCAGGGAGTCGAGGTCGGTGACGATGAACTGTTGGCCCATGAGCTTCAGGCCAACGTAGAAACCGGGTTCCAGGCGGCCCTGAGCAAGCGTCCCGACCTTCAGCAACGGCACCGCGAAATCGAAAAGCTGGATGTCGAGCGTGCCGTCAACCGCAATCTCTTGCTTCCCGCCGTCGATCTGACCGCTCTCTATGCGCGCAATGGGACGGGAGAAGAGTTCAGCGACAGCCTCGACAGTATGGGCAGCGATGATCTGAATGACTGGAATATCGGTCTGACTCTCAGTTATCCCCTTGGCAACCGCGAGGCCCGCAACGAGTTGCTCAAAACCGAGCTGCGCATCAAGGGGCAACAGGCTCGACTGCAGCAGTTCCGGGAAGAGGTGCGTAATGAAATCCGGGCCGCCGTGCGGTTGCTGGATGTGAACCACAAAAAAATCGAAGTGTCCCGCCGCGGGCGTGAACTGTCCGAAGAAAAGCTCCGTACCCTGCTCAAACGCAAGGATGTCGGATTGGCCACCACCCGCGATGTCCTTGAGGGCGAGGACGATCTGGCGCGGGCCCAGACCGACCAGATCGCTTCTTTGGCCGATTACAACCAGTCGGTTACCGAATACCTGCGGGTCAGCGGACTCCTGCTCGAAGCGGAAGGGGTCTATTTCATCGGACTCCCCGATCCCGAAGGCGAAAAACCGCTACTGGAGATGCAAAAGCAATGACTCTCACGCTCGGGCACATCGCCTATATCAACTGCGCTCCGTTTTTTCATTATCTGCCCCGATGCGGTTTTGTCGGGCCCGTCGTATGCGGGGTTCCGTCTCAACTGAACCGCTTGCTGGCCGAAGGGGACATTGACGTCAGTCCCTCCTCCTCCTTCGAATACGCGCGCAACTGGCGGGATTACCTGCTGCTCCCCGAGCTGTCGATCAGCTCCTGCGGCGAAGTCAAGAGCGTCCTGCTCTTCTCGAATCAGCCCATCGAAGATCTGGACGGGGCCGAAGTCGCCCTGACCGGCGATTCCGCGACCTCCATCAATCTGCTGCAAGTGATCTTCCGGGAGTTCTACGATCTGCGCCATTTTAGCTGCCGGGTACCCGACTGCCCGGTCGAAGAGGTTATTGCCGCGGGCGGTACCGCATTGCTTATCGGTGATCGGGCACTTAAGGCGGCACAAAAAAATAATTCGAAATTCGTCTATGATCTTGGGGATCTCTGGTTGCAGCATACCGGGCTGCCTTTTGTCTTTGCCCTGTGGATTCTGCGTCGACAGGCGGCAGCGGATAACAGCCCGCAAGTGCGGGAGCTGCAACGACAACTTCACTGCTCAAGGGAAATGGCTTTCGCCTCCCTGGCGAAAATGGCGGCCGAGACCCCCGAACGCCAATGGATGGGGGAGGAGGGACTGGTCGACTACTGGAACAGCATGTCTTACGACCTCGGCAACGCCCACCTCGAAGGATTGAGCCTTTATTTCCATCTCTGTGTCCGCCACGGGCTTCTCGATGAGATGCCCGAGTTGGCGTTTTTTGCGTGATCGTCGTATCAATTACCCGTGCGGTCCAAGTAATCGCGCAGGATTTTGGCGTGATCGAAACAGAGCGGTGACGGCAGGTTGTCCAGAGAAAAAAGCCTGGCGCTGGCCGCGTCGTCCCCCCCTTCAAGATTTCCTTCTCCCTCGGCCGTAAAAACGAACGAGATATTGTGCTGGCGGGGATCCCGCTGTGGGTCTGAATAGGCGCCGAATTGTCTGAGGTTGCGTACCGTCAGGCCGGTTTCTTCCAAGGCCTCGCGGGCGGCCGCGGTTTCCAGACTTTCCCCATAATCGACAAATCCGCCGGGCAGTGCCCAACCCATCGGCTCGTTGCGCCGTTCGATCAGGACCACGCTGTTCCCCTGACGAATGATAATGTCGACCGTCGGAAAAGGATTGCGGTAGGCTTGCACGGCAGCTCCGCATTTTGGGCACTTGAGAGTGTTGGACATAATATTCTCCTGATGGTTGATAAGCTTTTTAATGTCGGGGGTTTTCCATTGACACCACATGGCAAAATCGTCTAAAAATGGCATCTACTTTGCCCGGGTGGCGGAATTGGCAGACGCAAGGGACTTAAAATCCCTCGATCCTAGATCGTACCGGTTCGATCCCGGTCCCGGGCACCATGTAAAACTAAGCGAATTCGGTATTTTGTCGGATTCGCTTTTTCATTTTCCGCCCCGGCCCCTGCTTGGTTGATACCGGAGCGTCTGCTGTAGTGTCCACTGGATTTCCCTTTCTTGTCAATCGGCATTCAAAACTCACCCGCCTTCGGCATTCAAGAATGATCCCTGCGAAGCAACAAAAATCTTGCGTGGTGGACGAAGCCCGGGTAATCGGCATTCCGCAACTGCGCTTTCTGTCAGGGATGGGGGGAGCGGTCTGCCGCAAACCTCCCTTGATCTTTGCTTCATGTATTTTCTCTTATTTATCATTAGCTTAGGCAGTCATCTGCCGGTTCTTCAGTTGTTATTTGACCACACCCCGGTGGCAAAATGTGGCTTTTATGGCGCAATCCATTTCGACCTTCCGGAATTTCTTCTCCGTTAAATTGTTAACGTCATGAACCTCTTAAGTGCGTAATTGGATCGTTGTCTCAATGATCACAACAGATTTCTCGGATGGTGCTGCAAACTTTTGCATCCTATCGAATGAAAAAACCGAGTCCTTTCTGTGGTGGCACATATGTTGCTTTATATTTACGAGTAATCTACTTGTCGCCTCCCGCCGAAAATTCCTGCTGCACCCGAAAAAGAGGTTTCGTCCATGGTTAGAAAGCTTTTCGCTTGCTCCCTTCTGCTGTTTTTTACCACCGCATGCGCCAACCAGGCGGCTTTTCTGTCCACCCCGGCGGGAGCCCAGGTTTTCGTAGACGGTGAGAGCATCGGAGTAACCCCTTGCATGTACGAGTACAAATCGAATACGGGCAAGGAGTACGAGGTTGTTTTAAAAAAGGACGGTTACGAGAAGGTTGAGGAAGAGGTAAAGGCCGACCAGGTTGACAAGGCCGCGCGCGGCAAGTGGCTGGCGGCGGGGGTTATCTGGAGTCCACTGTGGCTTGGCACCTTTTTTACCAAAAAGCTCAGGGATACCTACGAATTTACCCTCAGGAAGTCTGCTCCGATCATGAATGCTCAGGTGAATAATCCCGACCAGGACCTGATTCTTTAAATTACTTTTAGCTTGCCTGACATGAAAAGGACGGTTTCACCCGCAATGGTGAAGCCGTCCTTTTTTGTTTCCAGATAATGTTTGTCCGACCATTTCACCGCGAAACCAGGAACAGCCCCGTCGGCAGCGATTCGCCGAACTGGGCGATACGATCGGCTTCTTCGATGGGGATGCATTCGCGGACCACGCGGAGTTGTTCGGCGCGGGCGCCCGACTCTTTCAGCTTGGCCAGAATGGCCTCGCGCAGCTCCGGGCTGACGTCGACGTCGCGTTGATCGGTGCGGCGGGTGGCCTGGACGAACAGTGGGACCAGAGAGGAATATTCGCTACTTTTCCAGTCGAGGCGGTTCAACGGGTGAAAGGCTTTTTCCACTTCCGAGGGGGGAAGGATGCTGTCCGGTCCGGCGTGCAGCGGGGTACGGCTAAGGATGCGGCCCAGCGCCCAGGCGTAGGGTTCGCGGTGTTTGAAGCGCTGAAAACCGGACAGCAGTTTCTTGGCCAGGGATTGCTTGGTCGGCAGCGGCAGTCGCTCCAGCGAGCCGAGCAGGCGCAATAGCTCCTGGGGGATTTCGCTGCCGGCCTTGAGCTGGCCCTGCAGTTTGTTGAAGAGTTTTTCCTGGCGCTGGCCGTTCAGTCCGCCGGCCACCCGGCGCCAGAGGATGTACCATTGGTTGAGGGCGTTTTTGTCGTCGGGAAAGGCCGGACCGAGACCGAACAGCCGCCACAACTCTTCGATGCGGGAATCGTCCAGCTCGACCCCGTAGCCGGGGCGCAGGGCGTAGCCGGCCAGGTAGAGCCAGGCCAGTTCGTGGGCGAGGCTGCGGTTGCGGCGGGTCATCCCGGCGGCCAGGGAAGGCCAGAGGGTGCGCAGAGTCAGGGAATCCCACTGCTCTCGCTCACCGGCGAGGGCTTCTTCAAGTCGGCGCATGAGCTGATTCGGTTTGAATTCGGGGAAGTCCGGGGCCATTTTTTTGCCGTACAGAAACTGGATGCATTGCTGAGCCCGAACGATCTTTTCGGCCGACACCAATGGGCCCGCTTCCAACTCGGCCGGTTTTTCTTCGAGGGCGCTCTTGCGCAGGTTGAAATCGAGCCGCCAGCGTCCCTTGCCGTTTTCCTCCACGCAGTAGAGTTGCAGCAGGCCGAGTTCGTTGAGGGTGCATTCGATGCTGATGCGCAGCCGGTTGTTGGCCGGTTTGGGGCGATCAGCCGACAGGTGGATGGCCGTCTGCAGCGGCGGTAGCGGATGGAAATCGTCGGTGTTCCAGTCGATGACGGCGCCGGGCGCATCCCCCCGGCGACGGGCCGAGTAGTAGCACTGGAAGCGCACCGGCTGGTTGACCAGCAGGTCGAAGGCCTGTTCGTGCAGGGCGATGGTTTCGTTGGCCTCCATGCCGCGCGGCAGGACGCAGACCAGGCTGTGACCTTTTTTCTTCTGTTTGACCTCGATGTACAGCGCGTGGGCATGGCCGCCGGTGATCCGCTCGCCCCCTTTGGGTTGCAGCAGCAGGTAGCCGTATTTGGCGGCCCCTTTGGCCACCGCCATGGCCAGCGAGTCGCTGGCCAGCACGGTCGGCGCGTAGCCACCCTGCCAGTCGGCCAGCAGGTCGGTCAGGCGGTTGCGAAGAAACTCCGGAGTGACCGAGCCGCCGTTGTAGAGGACCGCGTCGATCCGCTGGCCTTCGAGAAAAGCGGCCAGGTGGCGGGTGACGGCGCTGTCGGCGGCGAAAGGGAGCCCCCACTCGCGCAGGCCGCCGGCGCTCTTGCGCGGCCGCTCGTCGCGGCCGCAGGCGGGAAAGAACCCTTCGAGGACGCATTCATGAACTTCTTGAGCGGCAATTCTGGCGGTCAGGGTCGAGGCGAACAGCCCCGCTCCGCTGCCGGCCAGGGTGAC
>MHXM01000135.1:6329-6657 GCA_001825565.1 Desulfuromonadaceae bacterium GWC2_58_13 | reverse complement strand
CGGCCTGCCCCGGTTCGATGTCGTCGGCCAGCAGGCGCTCCTTGAGGTCGCGGGCCTGGACCAGAAGCTGGTTCCACTGGCGGCCGGAGAGCTTGGCGTGGCCGCCGGTGAGTTTTTTTTCCAGCAGGAGGGCGAGGGTCAGGTCGATGTTGTCGCCCCCGAGCAGGATGTGGTCGCTGACTGCCAGGCGTTTGAGGCCGAGACCGTTGGGGGCGTCGGGATCTCCACGTACCTCGAACAGGCTGAGGTCGGTGGTGCCGCCGCCGATGTCGCAGACCACCACCTTGGCCACCTTGCCCGGCACGGTGTCGAGCAGGTCGGCCAGCAG
>MHXM01000135.1:0-6304 GCA_001825565.1 Desulfuromonadaceae bacterium GWC2_58_13 | reverse complement strand
GGTGTTCGGAAATCCGGCTATTTTCGCCGCTTCGAGGGTGAGCTGCTGGGCCGCCTCGTCGAAGGAGGCCGGCACGGTGATGACCACTTCCTGTTGTTCGAAGGCGGCGGCCGGTTCGCGGGCCGCCATGACGAGGTTCCAGCTGTCCTTGAAAAAAGCCAGATAGGCGCTGCTGACCTGAATCGGCGACAGCCGGTGCTCGGCCGGGATGTCCTCCGATTTCCAGGGGAGAATGGGAGCGGTGCGATCGATCTCCTGGTGACAAAGCCATGATTTGGCTGAGGATACCACCCGTCCCGGACGCAGGGCCATCTGCGCTCTCGCGTAGAGCCCGGGAATCCAGCCAGAATAAGCGGCGGGTGCGGGACCGTTGGCGGCTTTGAAGCCGGAATCCCCCTCCGCCCGGGTCAGGGCGCAAAGAAACGACGGCAGGAGTTCGTTGCTGGCAAAGCGGTCGGCCGATTCCCACTGAAAAATTGGCAGAACCCGTGGACCGCGTTGGGGATGTTTCAGGTCGATGTAGGCCAGGACGCTGTTGGTGGTGCCCAGGTCGATGCCGATGGTGTAGCGGGGTTTATTGGGTGCGGACATTGAACTCAACTTTCCACTGCTTGCCGCTCGGCTGGTGACGCATCCACAACTCCAGGGTGCCGAGTTCGGTAATCACCGAATGCAGGGAGACGGGGATGAATTCCCCTGCCTTCACTTCGGCTGGCGGCAGGGTCACTTCAAGCTGCGCGGTTTCCTCGATGTCATTTTGGTCGTCGACGATAGTTCCCACCTGGTCACCGGCGCGGATGCTTGAACTGAAAAAACGGAATTCCACCGGTTCCCCTGTGACCAGCCCGAATTCCTGACCGGTTAAAGCCGCTTCCGACCCTTCTTCCATGCCTTGAGGGACGACGCACACCGCTTTGATCGGCGGAACGAATCCAGGTACCGCCGGCATGGACGATTCGAGGCCAATGTAATAGGAACGGGCGGTGCCGGCCTTGATGCGAATGCCTTGGCCGGTGATCCGGATGCGGGCGAAGCTGGCGGCGCCCTTGGCCACCGCCAGATCGAAATGGGAACCGGCCAGTTCCCGTACCGCGTCGCCGCCGTTCCAGTAGGCAAGGATATCGAGCATCCGCCGGCGCAGGGGATCCGCCTTGAACACTCCACCATTGAACAGCACCGCGCTCGGGCGCAGGAAACGGGTTTCCCGAACGTCGCCAATGCGTTCGCCAACCAGGCTCTGCAACTGTTCGTTGGAGTGGACGTTCTGCCAGCTGCGGGCCAGAAATTGGGCCAGATGCTTGCTCAGGGCCGGATCGGCGGCATAGTCGAGGCCGAATTCGCGCAGGCCGATCTGGCGTTTGCGCAACGGATGTTCGTCGATGCCGCTATGGGGAAAGAAGCCATCGAGCAGAATTCGATCAAGCACCTCGCGGGTCAATTGGGTCGTGATGGTGCGGGCGAACAGGCTGGATCCGCGACTGGGGAGGGAGATGGGAAACTCTTCCAAGGTTGGTTCGGCAAAGAGTTTTTCCTTGCCGATCCGGCAGGAGTGAACCAGGGATAGAAATTGCCAGTTGTCGATCTTCTTGCCCTGGTTGTCGAGTTCGGCTTTGAGAGTGTAGGCCAGCGCCAAGTCCATGTTGTCGCCGCCGAGCAGGATGTGGTCGCCGACGCTGATTCGCTCCAGCTGCAATTGGCCCTCTTGCTCGGTCACGGCGACCAGGCTGAAATCGGCGGTGCCCCCGCCGACGTCGCAGATCAGCACGATGTCGCCGGGGCTGACCTGTTGGCGCCAACCCTCTCCGCAAAGGTCGATCCAGTGATAAAAAGCCGCCTGCTGTTCTTCGAGCAGGGTGACCCCGTCCCAGCCGGCGGCTTCAGCCGCCATGTGGGTATGAATGCGGGCCACCTCGTCGAAAGAGGCGGGAACCGTCAGTATCACCTCGCACTTCGCCATGTCCGGTTGTTCGCCCCGGGCCGCTAACATTTGTTCGAAGGCCTGGCGCAAATGATCGAGATAACGCTGCGAGGCGGCGAAGGGGGAAATCTTGCGCTCGCCAAGTTCCGATTTCCAGGGCAGGAGCGGGTCTTCTGGGTTGATATGGGCATTGCACAGCCAGGATTTGGCCGAAGTCACCAGCCTTTCCGGCAGCAGCGCCCCGTGGGCGCGGGCAAACTCGCCGACGATGCCGTCGGGGCGGTTCCCGTTTTCCCAGGGGAGACGGGCCGAGGTGCTGTTTTGTTCTTGCTCCAGCGGCAGGTAAAGGCTTGATGCGAGAGTTTCTTTCTCGCCCGTCGCCTGGAAGGACAGCAGCTGTGGAACCGACAGCACCTGCGGCGACCGCTGTTCCGATGCCACGCACCAGGCCAGGGCGGAGTTGGAGGTGCCAAGGTCGATACCCAAGGCGTAGCGTTTTTCCATGGTCAGAAACTCCCGGAACAGGTCAGCTGATTTCCACTTCGGCCGGGGCGATCACTTCGCGAGCCGTATCGGTGAGCCGTGGCAGGACCACCTTGCTGGTTTTCCAGCCACGATGGAGGACGATGCCGGTAAACGGGGGCTGCTCCGGCACCTTGCCGACCAGCCGGTAGGCGCGGGCGTCAAAATCGGCGGCCAGGCTGAGGGATTCACCCTCGTCGCCGAGGTGGACGGCCTGAATGTCGAACATTTCTTTAAGCACTTCGCGGCATCCCTGATGCACCACCCGAGCGCCGGCCCCGATCTCCTCGTTGGAATAGGGGGTGATGTCATCCATGGAAAAGTCGACCAGCCGCGCTTTTTCCTGCAGGCGGGCCAGAAACTGCACCACCTGGGCCTGAGCCACGCTTTCCGTCGAGGGCTGGGCAACGGCCGGCTCCGTCTTGGCGGCCGGGACCGGGGGGGCTACTGCCGGGGCCGGCTTGCCACGCAGAAGACCAACCAGTTGCAGCAGAGCGGCCAGGGCCAGCAGAATGACGGCGGCAAGCTGCAACTGGGAGGTTATTTCGGGAGTGAGCTGCAATTTGGCAGGAAAAAACGACAGGGCACAGACCAGCGACAATCCGGCCAGGGTAAATACAAAACTCATGGGTTCTCTCCATTCAATTAAAATAAACCGGGCCGGGACGGATGGCGTCCGGCCCGGGCATGCATCGCCTCAGCGCCCCTCGATCGATTTGTTGGTCAACGGGCGGGTGAAGGCTTTGGTTACGGTCCAGGTGACTTCCCCGAGGTCGTCGCCGTCGGTGACGCTGATGTTGAAGTGGCCGGTCGTCATCGGTTTGACGAACGTCCCATCGGTGAAGTCGCGGGTCCAGCGAACGGTACCGTCCGGCTCCTTGGCCGTCACCGTCAGGATGACCCGGGTCAGCGGTATGTCGGTGCCGTTGTAGATCTTGCCGAGAAGGGTCCCTTTGCTCAGGCGGGCTTCGGCGCTGATTTTGCTCAACTCCTCGGCGGACATTTCCGATTCTTCCAAAATCGGCCGGGGGGCATCGATGTCCTCGACCGGGATCTTTTTCTTGCCGTCGATCAGCCAGGTGCGCCCGCTTTGTTTATCGACTTCGTAGGTCTGACCGTTGTTGGCGGTGACGATGGCAAAGCGGTTGTACGACGAGTGGATGAAAAAGATCAGGGTCATGCCGGCAACCATGATCGAGACGGCGGCTATAAGCGTTTTCCCCATAATTTTAATCCCTGTCTCTCTGTTGGAATTGACAAGAGGTAAAAATCCAAAACCATTCGAATTTGTAAAAATACCCCATGCAGCCCGTCAAGTCCAGAGAGTTGTTGGCGCAGCGCAGGCCAGGGCGGAAGGGAGGCAAATCCGGACAGGAGAAGGATTGAATCTATCTTGTTTTTTTAGTTTTTTCAAATGTTAAGACACTCGTCTTTGGCGGAAACGCGGGGCCTCCGGCCACTGGCATTCAATTCGATCTTTTTGGTTCTGTATCCGTTATTTCCATCCGTCGGATGTTTGGAATGTTTATTGCTCTTCATGCGCGCTTATTCTGGGGGGCCTTTCAAATACCTTTCGTTCAGGATACTTTTTGCACGATTATCCCATGGTTGGCGACCCTGGAGTGTGGCGACGACCGTTCGGGTACCTGCGGTTGCTGTCGATTTCACGGGACCTTCCAGTTATATAACCGCCTGTCGGGGTAGGGGGGACATTGAGCGGATATCGTATGTTTTCGCTGAAAAACAAGGTTCAGATGTTTACCGCGTTGACCGCTTTGCTTGCCGCGCTGGTCTGCGTGGGTTACATCTCCTACCGGGAATGGCGAGAGTACCGCAGCTCAAGCCTTGCCAAACTTTGTGAACTCTCGCAGATGCTCGCCGATCACAGTGGCCCTGCCCTGATGGCTGAGGATATTGCCAACGTTCGGCATGACCTCCACCTCCTGCACACCTATCCCGAGATTTTCGACGTCAGAGTTCATACCGCAGATGGTCGACTGCTGGTTCGTTATCCTGAAGTGTTGCCCGAGGGGAAAGTTTTCGCTTCGCGGGAACCTGGCGCGGGCGAAACGGTTGAGTTGTCCGAGGAAACGACGGTAGACTGGTCCTCCAGAAAAATCGAACTGGTTCGGCCGGTTTTCTACCAGGGACGAACGGTCGGTTTTCTGGGGCTGACCGTCGATTTATCCAAAGGATATGAGGCGATGGTCAATGACATCGCCTTCGCCGGCGTTGTCATCGGTTCGCTGCTGATCCTCTCCTTGTTCCTGGCTCTGCGACTGCAAGCACATCTGGCCAAGCCGATCGGCAATCTGACCCGGATCATGGAAGAAGTGTCGTCCTGCCAAAATTATTCGTTGCGGGTTCCGGTGTCGGGCCATGACGAACTGGCCCAGTTGGCGCGGATGTTCAACGATATGCTCTGTCAGGTTGAAATCAGGGACCGGCGCCTCGCCGAGCAGACGCTGTTTCTTGAAGAAGAGGTGTCCCAGCGCACCAGCGCCCTCGAAAAGGTGGCCGATGAAGCCTATCGACTGGCTTATTTCGATACACTCACCGGATTGCCGAACCGGCGCAAGGTGATCGACCAGTTCGATGCCGCCGTAAAGGAGGCCGCCCGCAACCATTCGGCGGTGGCCCTGCTGTTTCTCGACCTTGATCGGTTCAAGCGGATCAACGATACCCTCGGCCACCATATCGGCGACGAGCTGCTGATCGCCGTCGCCGAACGCATCAAACATTGCCTGCGCACCTGCGACACCGTATCGCGACTCAACAACAGCGAGCCCGCCTGCATCTCGCGCCTGGGAGGGGACGAATTCGTCGTTTTTCTCACCGGTTTGACCTATCCCCAGCAGTCCGGTCGGGTCGCCCAGCGCCTCATCCAGGCGATTCGCCAGCCGATATCGGTGCAGGGATACACGCTCACCGTCACCACCAGCATCGGCATCAGCTTATTCCCCGAGGACGGCGGCGACGTGGCTAGCCTGCTCAAAAATGCCGATACGGCGATGTATCACGCCAAGGAAAAAGGGAAAAACACCTACCAGTTCTATAACGCTTCCCTGAACGCCTCCGCCCTGAACCGCCTCGCCATTGAGAACGACCTGCGGGTGGCACTGGAGCAAGAGCAGTTCGTGGTTCACTTCCAGCCAAAGTTCGATACCCGGACCGGAGTCCTGACCGGCGCCGAAGCCCTGGTCCGTTGGGAGCATCCCGAAAAGGGGATGATCTATCCCGCCGACTTTATTCCGGTGGCCGAGGAAAGCGGTTTGATCGTCCCGCTCGGCCACGTCGTGTTGCAGCAGGTCTGCCGGAACATGGCCGTCTGGGACAGCATGGGGCTGCCGATGGGGATCATCAGCATCAACCTGTCGGGATACCAGTTCAGGCATCCCAACATGGTGGCCAATATCGCCGACGTGCTGGTGGCCACCAATGTCGACCCTCGGTATCTGCAGATCGAGCTCACCGAAAGCATGCTGATGGATACTTCGGGAGCCTGCCTCGATATTCTTCATGATCTCAAAGCGCTGGGGGTGCAGTTGGCCATTGACGACTTCGGCAAAGGATATTCGTCCCTCAACTATCTTAAGACGTTTCCCATCGACGTGTTGAAAATCGACCAGTCCTTCATTTCTGAACTGCCGACCGATTCGCACAATGCGGCGATTACCCGGGCCATTGTCATCATGGCTCACAGCCTGGGACTCAAGGTGATTGCCGAAGGCGTGGAACGGCAGGAACACCACGACTTTCTGATGGACCTTCAGTGCAATGAGGTGCAGGGATTCCTGTTCGCCCGGCCGATGCCGGCGGATCATTTCACCCCTCTGTTACAGGCCGGATTGCCCTTTGGCAAGG
>MHXM01000134.1:15828-18644 GCA_001825565.1 Desulfuromonadaceae bacterium GWC2_58_13 | reverse complement strand
AGACTGCCTACCCCGGCCGAATTCCTGGCCGTGTACAAAGAAAAAGTACTTCCCAAGGCCGACTCCATCTACAAGTATCTCCAGTTCGATGAAATGAATGGGTACAAATAACTCGGGTTTGAACAAGTTAGCGTTGCAGTAATTAAAAGCGCCCACCGGGAATTCCCGGTGGGCGCTTTTTTTAGATGGAGAAGGTTTTTGATCGGAGAGTGAAAGGGGCCGATCGCTATGCCGGTCCTTTAGTTACCGAGAAACGCGTCTCGGTCGTGTTCAAAAACGCATCTGAACTCTTCGAGAACCTTTTCGATGTGTTCCGGTTTGAGGCCAGGCGCCTTACCATCCAGACTTGCGAAAATATCAAGCTGGTTTTCGGGGATACGCTGACCAATGCCCAGATAGCGGCAGAATTTATCGGCAATATTCACGGTGATCACAAGTCGGTACAGGTCGGGGTTGTCTTTTCTGGAAATCGAGAGGTCTTCGTGGTGGCGGGCAACTTGAGTCAGGTTCTCGGAAAAATTCCATTTTTGCAGAACCGCTTCACCGATTACCGCATGGGAATAGGGGAACAGCCTGCGCTCAAGCCCTTCGAAATCCCCCTCGCCATTGTAGACCCCCTCGATGATCTGCTGGAACTTCTCCTGGTCCATGTTGTTCATGACCAGTTTACCGATGTGGCGGAAAAGCCCCCCTAAAAAGGCCTCTTCCGGCTCGGCTGAGCGGAAACGTTGGGCTATCAATCGAGCACCGATGGCTCCGCCGATGGAATCTTCCCAGAGCATTTTCTCCATCAGCCCATAGGTTTTATTCAGACCTCTGAGGCTCGACGCCAGGACCAAACTTTTGAGGGTTTTTTCACCAAGAATGACGATAGCCTGCTCCAGGGTTTTGACCTGCCTTTGCATGCTGTAAAATGACGAGTTGGCAATTTTAAGAATGCGTGCCGAAACCGCCGCATCCTTGGAAATGGCATCGGCCAGATCCTTGGCGGTAGTATTCTGATCCTGCATCAACTGCACGACCTTGGTCGCTACGACCGGCATTGGCGGGAGGTCGCCTACGGCATTGATAACGGATTGTAATTCACTCAACATGAGGTCCTGTTTACTCTTTGTTTTGGCTCGGAATATATTTCAGCCCTTGGTAATTATTCATACCCCTGGTTTTCTGCACGAACGTTTTTAAAGATAACGGAAGTTTTACGGATTTCAAGCCTCAAGACCCGTTTGCAGAAGCAAAATGCAGGCCATTTTTCTTGAAATGGTGGGCGGCTGGTTTTTTCTCGGCGGGGTAGCCCGAGAACTCGAATTTAATAATAGACATGATAGCACGCCGTTTCGCGCTAAAGTCAAGATTCGATCTATTAAAGTAAAAGTGATTTATCAATTAAATCCGGACATTTCAGGATCGTGCCAGTTCGAAGCGGATCGGGAGCCGAACCTCCTCGCGGACTGTTTTTTCGCCGTGCCGGGCGGGATGAAACTTCCAGTTGCGGACCGTGTTCAGGGCTGTGTCGTCGAGCAGCAGGTGGCCGGAGGAGTTTTCCACCCAGGCGTCGATGACCTCTCCTTGTTCACCGACCAGAACCCGCAACCACACTTCTCCCTGCCAATGCCGCTTCAGCGCGAGCGGGGGATAACTGGGGGGCGGGTTGATATGGTAGCTCGGGGATTGGGCGAGTTTTTCCTGCCGGAACCTGGAAGGATTGGATTCGTCTGCCGAAGACGCGGTCGGCAGAGCATTCTCCGTGCTACCCATCGTAATACCGGTCGGGTAATTTTCGGGGGATAGGGCAATAACGGAGGTGTCCGGTTGAGAGGCAATGAGCTGCGTCAACGCCTCGGACTGGTGCCGTGAATTGTCAGTTGGATTAATCTCGGTGTCGGTTTCCGAAGGGAGAGTCGGTTCCTTCTGCTTCGGTCTGGTCAACGGTTTGACAGATTTCTTCATCGTTGACTTTGATTGCTTCACCTGTTCTATCTTTTTGTTTTTTTTAGGGGGAGGGGGCAAAGGGATAAATTCGCTCTGTTTTGTGGCCTGAAGGGGCTGGGCACCCGGTAGCGAAAAGCCGGCGGTCGGCGCTGCAAGATAAACGACTCCAACCTCGATGTGTCCAACTTCGGCACGGCTGTCATCGCCCGACAACGGGAGAAATAACAGGATTGCACCATGGATTGCCAGCGAGATGGTAACCCCGGCAGTTAGAGTTTTTAACCTCATGCAGACAATTTCCCCAGGGAGGATGAACCAATAACCGCATGCTAAAATCTGTTTCTCTTTTATAGACGAAATCGTTCCGGATGGTCAAGTCGGACACTGCGAGAAGTCGTACCCAGCAAGAAACATGATTAGTATTCGCACATCGTTTTTGTGCTGAATCTTCCATTAAAACAGTGTAGTTTTGATCTGTTTTGGCTTGTAACAGCAGGTAACAGCGAAGGTTTTAATGGGGGAAGGTGTCTGTGAGGTATTTTCAATCTGTCTGCTACTGTTTGCCCGGTTTTATTCTGAGTGTGGTTTTCTGTTTTTCCGGATCGGCTATTGCTGAAGAATATTCAGGGGATAACTCAAAAAACAGTCTGGCCGTTCTCGAACCTGTCACCGTGGTCGGCACGGCCGAGGACCATATTACCGGAAAGAACACCCTGACCGAAGCGCAGATCAAGATTCTTCCCCAAGGCAACGGCAGCATCAACGAACTGCTCACGGTCTTGCCGTCGGTGCAGACCAGCGACCTGGCCACCACCTCAAATCAGGCGGGAGAAATAACTCCACCAAATATTTCAATATCGGGTGGTAGATTCTACGACAATAAT
>MHXM01000134.1:15506-15684 GCA_001825565.1 Desulfuromonadaceae bacterium GWC2_58_13 | reverse complement strand
GGGGTTGTCGAGGCACGAACAAAAGATCCGGCTGAGGTGTTTAGCGGGAACATTTTTTATCGAACAACCAGGGATCAATGGACAGAGTTTCACATCGATGATGCCGAGCAAGACGACTTTGAGCAGTCACACGACGCATCTTCCCAGCCCCGATTTGATAAACATCTTGCCGGATTTG
>MHXM01000134.1:14764-15431 GCA_001825565.1 Desulfuromonadaceae bacterium GWC2_58_13 | reverse complement strand
ATCATCTTGGCGCCGAGAAAACCCAATACCGCCGTGGAGAAAATTATCTTCTAAAAGGGGTTTGGGACCTTTCTTCCACCGGTCGTCTCAGTATGACGGCAATCCATGCGCCTTATGAGGAAGATCGTTTCAAGTCCCAAACCGTCAACAGTGACTTTTCCCTTTTCGAGGAAACGACCTCTGTGTCGTCGACTTATGAACATTTTTTTGCAATGGGCAAGTTTCAGTTAGAAGCGGGATACAAAACCAGCGAGAATTCACGGGAGGCTCCAGCCAATCATTATTCTTGGGACAATACGGGGATCAATGACTGGGGAGTCGACCGGACGGGTTCCAAAAGTTTCGAAGGGGGATATGGCGACATTGAAAAAACCCAGGACAGTTTCGAGTGGTCTATATCATCTGAATTTACCCCGGTAAGAACTGGCCTGGTGACCCATGGAATCAATGTGGGTTTTGAATATAACCTATTTCAAGGTAGCTTCGACCGAAAAGAAACGACTTATATTTTTTCCAAGTCCGAGCTCAGCGGCGATGTGGATTGTACCAATGATCCTATCGGTTGTATTGACAATAATGAATTTTTTTACCAACGATTTGCTTACGATGCCAAGGACAGCACTGCCCGGATGGCAACCTACGGCGCCTACCTGGAAGACAATCTGCA
>MHXM01000134.1:0-14751 GCA_001825565.1 Desulfuromonadaceae bacterium GWC2_58_13 | reverse complement strand
GCACAATGACAACTGGGCCCCCCGTCTGGCCGCCACCTGGGATATCTTCGGCAATGGCGATACCTTGCTGGTGGGGGGATGGAACCGCTATTACGGGAAAACCCTCCTGACGTACAAACTACGTGAGGCTATCTTGAAAGGGCGTCTTGAATCCCGCAGCCAAACGCTGTCAGCCGACAATCAGCCGGAGCCCTGGCCAGACCCGACCCAGGCTCCGCGCAGTTATCGGTATTCCAATCTTGCGACCCCTTATTCAGATGAGGCGGTTGTTGGCGTCGACCAGGCCCTTATGGGGGGACGCTTGAATCTGACCTACGTGCGGCGCGACGGCGAAGATGAATTTGCCCAAGAGACCGGCGAGCCCGATCTTGATGGCAACAAACCCCTGGTTTTGAATAATAACGGCTCAAGCCGTCATGAAGAATATAGTGCTGCATGGGAGAGGAATTTCGGCAAGCATTATGTTTCAATCAATATTGTTTATCAGGAAACGAATACCAGCAATGAAAGTTATGATGATAAATTTGATGATTTAGTGGATATAGAAAGGATTTGTTTGGACGCGGATGATAACAATAAGGTCATTTCATGTTCTGAATTGACCCGTCGGGATTATAATCGGCCTTGGGTCGCTAATTTGACCTACTCCGTCAAGTTGCCTTACAATTTTAGTTTTACAAATTTTACCAAGTACCGTAGTGGTTACGTAGGGCTTGTTGCAAATGGTTTTTCCACTGCGGAAAAAACGGCGGCGAATTTTCCGACTGAGTTTACGGTGACGTCCTACCGGGAAGAAAAACAGCCGGAGTCCTGGATTTTTGACTGGAAGCTTGACTGGCGCCAAAATCTTTTCCGCAGCCAGGGGATTCAGTTGAGTCTTGAGGTTTATAATGTGTTCAATCAAAAGGTTCCCGCCGGCGCCGAAACGGATGTCCAGACCTACGAAATCGGTCGCCAATTCTGGGCCGGAATGGAATATTATTTCTGAGCCGACTCGATACGGATGAGGCCGGGCAATTGCTGGCGACCCTTTTGATTGAAGGCGTACAACATATAGTCACCGGGAAAAACCGGGGCGGCAAATTTGAGATCGACGAGGGTGCTTCCGTGCCGGTTGATATCTTCGGCGGTCAGGGGCAGAGCGCGGGCGATGCCGTTCCCTTTGAGCAGCTCCAACTGCAGGGTGTTGCCGCGGATGTCAATATGGCTGACGTTGGAAAAACGGTCCAAGGTCCCGGTCAACCGGGGGAATTTAGACCGGGTGAGGTCATATATCTGCAGATCGTTGTTGAAATTATAGGCAAAGAGTTGTTTCTTGTCGCCGGCGAGGCGGTTGACCCAGCCTCCCGTTGTGTTGAAGGCCGAAACCCGTTGGGGATGATGTGGGTTGCTGACGTCGAACACATGCAGGCCGGCCCTGCCGTTGGCAATATACAGGACATCGCCGCTCAGGTAGATATCCAGATAGCCGGCGAAACTCTGTTCCGGCCATGGAAGGTCCGCAATGCCCATCACTTGAGGGTGGTCCAAGTCGTTCAAATCGACAATCAATACCCCTTTCTCCTTGACCGCCAGATAGGCGCGGTCCTCACGTATTCTCATTTTTAGAATCATATCGGCGGTTTCAATGAAGCCCTTGGCCCGAGGCTGACTGGGGTCGCTGACATCGAAGATTTGCAGGCCCGGGCGGTTCCCTTTGATGGTGGGCTTTAGCGCCGTGGAGATGTTTATTCCTCTGCTGCCGCTTACATAGGCGGTGGTTCCGGCCAGTTCGATCTTGGATGCAGCAGCCAACGGTTGTTGCAGCACTTCGACATGGGGTGGTTCCTTTTGGTCGATGATAACCAGGCCGCAGTCGGAAGCCAGGTAGGTGATCGGGCCGATTTTGGCGGTGTCGGTTTCATCGCAGTTGCGAGGAAGTTGGGATTCCACCTGAGCGATGATTTCTTCCGGCAGCCTGGGGCCATAAATTCGCAAGGCTTTGGACATCGAGGTTCTTGACCTTGGAAGCTCAAGGGGTTCGGGCCGCCAATCCGGATGATGACTGAGCCGCTTCAGGTCGACCACCAGCAGTCCGGCGTTTTCAGTGCCGAGATAGGCCAGATCGCCGTTGACGGTTAAACAACGAATCGTGTCTCCAGGAGTTAAGTGCCCTGAAATGAAGGGGTTGCTGGGATCGGTGATGTCGACGGCCACCAGCCCTGAATTATCGGCCGCCAGCAGCGCCAGATTTTCGTTGATCACGATGTCTTTGATTTTGGCTAACGGCATTTGAGCGAGCACTCGGGGCAGTCTGGGATTTCGGACGTCAATGATCGCGAGCTGATCGGTGCTGCCGAGCAGCAATAGATTGTCCTTCACGGTGAGGCTTTGATTGTCGCCGGACCAGGGCAGAGTCGAAATAAGTCGTGGATTTTCCGGATCCGAAATATCACAGACATGCAGGCCCACCTTGGCGCTCGATACGTATGCCAGGTGCTCGGCGACGGCTATCGAGAGTGCTGCCCCGGGCAGGTCGAGCGAACCTATTTTAACGGGGGTGTTCTCTGCCCGGGGGCGAAAAACGATCAATCCATGGTTTGCCGCTGCTGCATACAGGATACCTTCTTCATCGGTGGCCAGGTCGGTGATTGTCTCGACCATACGATGTGGCGATCCCAAAGTGCCTATCTCGCCATATCCGGACGCTACCCAAGGGGTGCCGTTGGATAGAGCCAAGGCTGTGGGTTTTCCGGTCATGGAAAAACTATATTGAAACCGGGGACGATCCGGTTTCCCGATGTCATATTGATGGACCACTCGACCACGGTTGCCCAGGTAGAGAACTTGTCCATTCCTCAGAATGGTATCGGTGGCGCCGAAGGTTTCAGTGCTGTAAACAATGGCTTGCTGGTTGCCGCTGTCGAGCACCAACATGAAGTTGGTTTCATTGTCGAAGCCCGTTCCCTCAACCGTAAGATGCAGCGCCTGACCGACTTTCCCTTGGCTGATGCTGGCCGTATTGACTCGAAGTTCCTCGGGTATCCCGTGATGGCCGAGCAGCGGCAGCGCCAGGACGATTACCAGCCCCGCATAAACAAGCGCGGCAAGGAGGAGGAGGGCGAGAGTTTTCTTATGTGTTTTCACCATCATGAATGTCCGGGGTTGGACTGTTGTGGTGCGGAATGAAGACTTGTGCGGGAGGTTTCCCGGTCGCCGTTAAGCCAATACTTGACCATGGCTTCGAGTTGTGTGCGTTTGAATGGTTTGCCAAGGTAATCATTCATTCCGGCCTGAAGGAAAGGTTCGCGGTTTTCCTCCTGGGAGCGGGCGGTCAAGGCGATGACTGGAACCTGGATGTTTCGTTCGCGGATGCGCCGGGTGGCTTCGAAGCCATCTATCCCGGGCAGTTGGCAGTCCATGAAAACGAGATTGAAGGGGATTTTTTCAAGAAGAGCGACCGCTTCCACACCATTGTCGACCACGTCCACCTGGCAGCCTAATTCTTCAAGAATGATCCTGATCAATATTCGGGTGGCATCGGTGTCTTCCACCACCAGAATTCGATGTTTTGGGGGATCGAGGCTGTTAATGGAGGGTTCATCGGAGGTGGCCACGGCCGCGCTTTTTTCAAGCCAGCGTTTCACTAGGCCCTGCAACTGTTTGTTGCGAAATGGTTTCTGTAGGTAATCGTTCATTCCAGCGGCAAAACACTCGGCGCCACCTTGCTTGTCACCGTGGGCCGTCAGGGCAATGATGGGAACGTTGTTGCCTTGGCGCCTGATCTGTTGGGTCGCTTCAATTCCGCCCATCCCCGGCATCCGCAGGTCCATAAGCACCAGTTCATGATCGCTGAGAAATTCAAGGGCTTCAGTCCCGTTGCTGGCAATATCGACCTGACAGCCGATGCTTTCAATGATGCTTTTCAGAAGATTCTGTGTCGTTGGGTTGTCTTCAGCAACGAGCACCCGCGGTGCGTTTCTCGGATTTGCTGATTTTTCGAAAGGCAAATGGATGTTGCCCGACGACTTCACGGCTAATGCCTTTACCAGAGCCGGTGGTAGCAGCGAGGGACATATGGGCTTGTAAAGAATGGAACTTACGCCGAAATGATTCATTTTTTCGGCATCAATAAAGTCATGCTGCGGACAGATCAATACCAGGTTTGGTCTGTTCGCAGGAGCAAGGCTGATGGTGTTGTTGTGAAAGCAGGCAATGTCCACCTCGGGCACCGCTGTTTCCAGTAGAACCAGGGAGAAGGGCTGGTCGACCTGTAGCAGCAATGAAATTCCCGATTGAAGGGTTTCGGCGCTTTCTGCCTTCAGATTCATGGCGGCCAGGTATTCCAAAAGCGCATTGCGGGCGGAACGGTTGCTGTGTATCACCAGTATTTGATGCCCTTGGTATTCGGGCGGAATAAGGTGCGGGGTGTGGTGTGAATGCTTTTGGCGGATGAGTGGCAGTTGAACGCGAAAGGTCGATCCGTTGCCCGGTTCGCTTTGGACATCGATGGTACCACTCATCAATCCGACCAGTTGACGCACGATGGACAGGCCCAATCCGGTTCCGCCATATCGTCTGGCAGTTGATTTTTCGGCTTGGGTGAAGGATTCAAAAATCTCGTCCTGTGTTGTTTCGGACATGCCGATGCCGGTATCCCTGACGGTGATCTGTAAGATCTTCTCCATGGTGCCGGATTCAACTTCTCTCACGGTAATAACAACTTCTCCGCAGTCGGTAAATTTTACTGCGTTACTTATCAGGTTTAGAAGAATCTGCCGCAGGCGACCAGGGTCTCCTCGCAAATCCAAGGAGGTGCCGGGAACCAGGTGGCAGACCAGTTCAAGGTTTTTTGCAAGGGCTTTTTCAGCCAGGAGTCTGGCCGCTTCTTCGACGACGGATTGCAGGTCAAAATCGATTTCTTCGAGGCTGATTTTGCCTGCTTCCATTTTAGAAAAATCCAGGATGTCGTTGAGTATTTTTAACAGGGCGTCCCCGGAGTTGTGCACCGTACGAACCAAACTGCGCTGGTTTTCATTGAGGTCGGTGTTGAGAAGGAGTTCGGACATGCCGAGCACCCCTATCATCGGAGTGCGAATTTCGTGACTCATGTTGGCAAAAAACTGTGATTTAGTGAAATTAGCAGCTTCGGCCGCCGCCTTGGCCCGATCCAGTTCGTCAATGGTCGCTTCCAGGTTTTTATTGGTATCCTGAAGTTCTCTGGTTCGTTGGAGGATCGACAGCTCAAGGTCTTCTTGGTTCTTATTCAACAATTCATCGCGGTGCTCGATTTGCGCGAGCATATCGTTAAAACCATCAATCAAATTACCGACTTCATCATTTGATGTTTTCTGTGCCCGGATATGGTAATTGTTTCCACGACTCACCCCTTTCATGGTGTCATAAAGATAAAGGATCGGGGCGGTGATAAGCCGCTGCAGTCGGGAAGAGAGGAAGTAGGCGGCAATCATGGTCAATCCCAAGACGGTGATTGCACCAAGTGCAAAGCGGCCGAGGCGTTGGTACAGGGGAGCTAGGTCCGCCTGGATAAAAACGGTACCAATTTTTTCGTTGTTGGCCAGAACCGGGTGGAATATCGCCAAGTGATTGAAGGTCAGACAGTAGGTATCGCCGCGGAGATTTTCGTATCCCGCCAGTTTTTCACATAGCTTGTCTGGCAGAAAAGCTGATTCGGACGGATAGTTTACTTGGTGGGCGAGGGGTTTGAAATGGCGGTCGAACAAATATGCGTGACTGACAGGTGGATGGGAGGTGAGGCTGGACATATTACGGTCAGCTTCCCGCCAGTTGTCGAAAAGTAGGCTCTGTCTTGTATGGTTGCCAACCATGTGGGCAAGGGTGGTAATTTCTTTCAGTAAAGATTCTTGAAAGATAATGACTTCATTGTAGACAAAAGTCGCCGTGGAGAGGAATAACGCCGCACCGCTGATAAGCATAATAATGCTTATCGTTTTGCTTTTGATCGAGGCATTCCTGAAAATTTGCATCTACAAATCCTGCATTGCAAGGGTATTCAGGCGGGGAAGCCATTATCAATTCGATGGATATCCAAAAGACTCTCATCGAAATGACATGACTTTTTGAAATTAATAAATAGACGGTTTTTGTCGGTGACGTCAAGAATTAACTGACTGTTTAGGCGGGGGGATCTGTAATTATAATGAAAAATAATCTGCGGTCAGGGAACGCGGGATTCCCCTGACCGCAGATGTTTTGATCAGTGTGCTTTTTGCTTTGCGGTTTCATGTTGTTTTTCTGTAGCGCCCTTAACGAGCCCAAGCATGACCATTAAAGCGGGAACCACTTGAGCGACAACGATTAGGGCGCAGAACCCGAGAAAAACCCAGACAACAAATCCACTGTTGTCACTGCGACCTGATGCGGCAAAGGCCGAAGAAATCGGACTGAGCAGGGCAAATGTAATTGCGGAAAGTGTAAGTTTGTTCATGACATCCTCCTTGGCTGGATATGGTGATATGGAGCGTAGGGTTTGACCAACGGTTTATTTGTGATCCGCGTGTTTTATTTCACTTGGGTGTTTCCTGAACAGCCCCTTGATCATGGAAAAAAATAACATGACACCCGGGATAAGTTGGCCAACGATGATTAAACCAATGAACCCCAGAAACAGAATGACCGCCAGGCTGTTACCTGTCGATTCCGGATGTGTGTTGGCAACTGCGTAACCGGAAAGGGAAACTGTATGGAGCAATAGAAACAGAAGAGTTTTTTTCATGATCTGCTCCTTTCCAGGGAATTGCAGCGTTGACAGTTGCACCTTTTAATAGCATTGAATATGCCACGATTTGAAAAAATCAATTAAAATATTTAAGCAACTGGAATGATTGATGGTTTGATTCTTCTTGCCGGTCCATCGCAGCACCATCTATCATTCATGGTGTATCTTGTTTATATACAGTAATTCCTTCTACCGTTGGTTTGATTCCTTCGTGTGTGGTGTAACCTAATAAAAATACAGTTATATTTTTGTTGTTGGTTGTGTATTGAGAGATTATGCAGGTCATTTTTGTATTTTATTTTCTTCTCTATTGGGTAGCATTGGTGTAGGTTAATTAGCGATCCGATCTTTGTAAATATAAATTAAATCGCATCGCAGGGTTCTGCGACCCTTCCGGGTCGCGTGCATTGTGATTGCCTGGATGACTGAGGGTGGGTTGTAACCCTTCGCATTTTTTGACTTAAATGCGCATTGTCAATGGACGAGATGGCACATCTGAACCTGTTCGGCTTCCGCCATATCTGCCCTTTTGTTAATTTTTTTTTTGCATTTTTTACAAACGATGTTTAGTATACGACTTGCTGTATTCTGTATGCAGTATACCGTTTGATATATTGCCGCTGCTCGTAACGGCATTGCGTGTGTATTGCTCATATGTGGGCTCATCTTTTAGCAAGGAGAGAGAAAAATGGAATGTCTGGCTTGTTGGCGCGCACCGCCTCGCGTTTGGGATCCCGTTTTTTCAAGCGTCACAAATTTGGATGATGGGGCAAGCCCGCTCCCACCTGACGACTGAAAAAAATGGATGCGTTCCGAGATAAGGGACTGGGAGTGTAAATTCTCTTATTTGCTCTAAAAATCATTCTAAGGGATGAAAATTATGCAATTTATCCAAAGCACTGTGGGCAGAAAGATCTTGATGGCTGTAACAGGCGCTATCTTGATTTCGTTTATTTGCGTACACCTGCTCGGCAACTCTTCCGTATTTCTGGGTGCCGACGGTATTAACGCCTATGCCAAACATCTTCATGACCTCGGCCCCCTGGTGTGGCTGTTCCGCTTGGTTATGCTGTCTGTTTTCGGTATTCACATCATCTTCGGCATCTTGTTGACCCTGGAAAACCGTGCCGCAACTCCAGGGAATTATGCCGTCAAGAAAATGGCTCGCGCCAATTTCGCTTCTGAGACCATGATCGTCAGCGGTCTGCTTCTGCTGGCCTTCGTGGTTTACCACATTCTGCACTTCACCGCGCACGTCACCAATCCGGAAATTTCCGCCAGCCATCTGCCCCTCGATGCCCTGAATCGTCCCGATGTGTATACCATGGTGGTGCTGAGTTTCCAGAAGTTCGTTATTTCTCTGATCTACGTTGCCGCTATGGTTTTTCTGTTTCTTCATGTAAGCCACGGCTTCCAGAGCTTTATTCAGACTCTCGGATTCAATAATGGTCCTTCTCTTTCGCCTGTCGAGAAGGTAAGCAAGGGTGTCGCCCTGGTTCTGCTTTTCGGGTACATCTCGATTCCGATTCTAATCATCGCTGGCATCGTAAAGATCTAGGGGGTTACTCGTGATACTTGACGGCAAATGTCCTACCGGACCAATTGAGAAATCGTGGGATAAACACCGCTTTGAAATGAAGCTGGTGAACCCGGCAAATAAACGTAAATACAAAATCCTGATGGTCGGCACCGGTCTCGCTGGTGGCGCAGGGGCGGCTTCGCTTGGCGAATTGGGTTACAACGTCCATGCCTTCTGTTATCAGGACAGTGCTCGCCGCGCTCACTCGATCGCCGCTCAGGGCGGCATCAATGCGGCCAAGAACTATCCGAACGACGCTGACAGCATCTACCGCCTCTTCTACGACACCATCAAGGGCGGTGACTTCCGTGCCCGCGAGGCGGATGTCTGGCGTTTGTCCCAGGTGTCCAACAACATTATCGACCAGTGCGTTGCGCAAGGGGTTCCTTTCGCCCGCGATTATGCCGGTTATCTGGACAACCGCTCCTTCGGCGGCGCCCAGGTTTCCCGTACCTTCTATGCTCGTGGACAAACCGGTCAGCAGCTCCTGCTCGGCGCCTATTCGGCCCTATGCCGTCAGGTTAAGGCAAAAACGGTTACCATGCATGCCCGTACGGAGATGCTCGACCTTGTCGTGGTTGATGGCGTTGCCAAAGGGATTACCGTTCGTAACCTGACCACCGGTCAGATCGAATCCCACTGGGGTGATGCGGTGGTCCTGGCCACTGGCGGTTACGTCAACGTCTTTTATCTTTCGACCAACGCCATGGGTTGCAGCGTCACCGCCGCATGGAAGGCTGCCCAAAAAGGCGCTTACATGGCCAACCCTTGCTACACCCAGATTCACCCGACCTGTATCCCCCAGAGCGGTGAGCATCAGTCGAAACTGACCTTGATGTCCGAATCGTTGCGTAATGACGGTCGTTGCTGGGTTCCCAAACGCAAGGAAGATTGCGAAAAACCGGCTAGCCAAGTCGCCGAAGAAGATCGCGACTATTACTTGGAGCGCAAGTATCCTTCCTTCGGCAACCTGGCTCCGCGCGATATCGCTTCCCGGGCCGCCAAGGAACAATGCGACGATGACCGCGGGGTTGGACCCGGCAAGCGCGGGGTTTATCTCGACTACGCTGCGGCTATTGCCCGCGTGGGTGAACACACCATTAAAGAACGTTATGGCAATCTTTTCGAGATGTATGAAAAGATTACCGATGAGAACGCCTACAAACAACCGATGCGTATCTATCCCGCTCCCCACTATTCGATGGGCGGCTTGTGGGTCGATTACAACTGCATGAGTAACGTCCCCGGTCTGTTTGTCCTTGGCGAAGCCAACTTCTCCGTCCATGGCGCCAACCGGCTCGGGGCTTCCGCGCTCATGCAGGGCCTGGCGGATGGTTACTTCGTTATTCCGTACACCATCGCCAACTACCTGGTCACCGTAAAACCCGGTCAGGTTACCGACGCGCATCCCGAGTTCAAAAAATCGGCCGACGAAGTCAAGGGAACCATCAATAAACTGTTGTCGATCAACGGTAAGAAGACTGTTTCCGAGATGCATCGCGAACTCGGCAAGATCATGTGGAACAACGTCGGTATGGCCCGCAGCAAGCAGAGCCTTACCGAAGCTCTCAAGCAGATTCCCGCGCTACGTGAAGAGTTCTGGAAGAACGTCAAGGTCACCGGCAGCGGCGATGAGTTCAACCAGCAGTTGGAAAACGCCGGTCGCCTGGCTGACTTCCTCGAGTTCGGTGAACTACTGGCTAAAGACGCTCTGCATCGTGAAGAATCCTGCGGTGGTCATTTCCGCGTCGAGCATCAAACCGATGATGGCGAGGCCATGCGCGATGACGAGAACTTCTGCTATGCTGCAGCATGGGAGTTCAAGGGCGTGAACAAGGAGCCTGAGTTGCACAAGGAGCCCTTGAAATTCGAAAATGTACATCTGGCAGTAAGGAGTTATAAATAATGAACCTTACATTATACGTATGGCGCCAAAAGGGCCCCAAGGACATGGGCAAGCTGGAGCAGTACGAGGCTCCGAATGTTAGCCCCGACCAGTCTTTCCTGGAAATGCTCGATGATGTGAATGAGGTGTTGATCAAAACAGGAAAAGACCCCATCGCCTTTGATCACGATTGTCGTGAAGGGATCTGTGGCATGTGTTCGCAGGTCATCAACGGGCGCCCCCATGGTGGTCAGGATCGTACCACGGTCTGCCAGCTGCATATGCGTTCTTTCAAGGATGGCGACAGCATCTACATCGAGCCTTGGAAAGCCAAGGCATTCCCGATTGTTAGGGACCTCGTGGTTGACCGCGCAGCCATGGACACGATCATGAATTCCGGCGGTTACACTTCTTGCCACACTGGCGGCGTCCCTGATGCTAACTCTGTGATGATCGGCAAGCCTGAAGCCGATTATGCCATGGACGCAGCCGAATGCATTGGTTGTGGTGCTTGTATTGCGGGTTGCCCCAACAGTTCAGCCATGCTGTTTACCAGCAATAAGGTGGCACAGCTCGCTGCTTTGCCGCAAGGTCGCATCGAAGCCAAGGCGCGCGTTAAAGCGATGACCGAGACGCTCAAGGAATGTGGTTTTGGTAACTGTACCAACCATTACGAGTGCCAATCCTCATGCCCGAAAGGCATTGATGTCAAATTCATAGCTAAACTTAACCGGGAATATATTAAATCTCTGCTCCCGTAATGCAGTAATTTTTCTAGTGGACCCAGCAACGGGGATGAGTCATGGGACTCATCCCCGTTGCTGGTTTTCATGTTTATCCACAATGAATTTTCACATGCAGAAAGCATCTGGATTTCGGTATTGACTTTCCCACAATCTCTGGTTGAATGAATATTAAAGTTTATTCCTTGGGAGGATAAAATGAAAAAATTAGGAGTGGTATCTTTGGTTGGCGGTGCTCTGGTTCTTTGTCTGGCAGGCTGCTCCGCAAGTTTGTCTCCGGCAGATCAGAATCTTCTGAAGCAGGCTGTCGAGTCCAGCAACGCGGCTTCACAATCGGCCCAGTTGGCTGAAGCTGCAGCCAGCCGCGCCGAAAAGGCAGCCGCGGCTAGCGAAGCTTCTGCGGTCAATGCTGCCGATGCGGCGAGCAGAGCCGAAGCGGCGGCCAACCGGGCCGAGCAAAGCGCGATGAAGGCCGAAAAAGCTTTTGAAATGGGCCTTCGCAAGTAGTTTACGGAGTTTCCGGCTTAACGAAAAAAGACTGGGGATAATGGTCAATCGGCCATTGTCCCCAGTCTTTTTTGTCTTAACCGAAATGTACCAAGTGAAGCATCTGGCTATTTGATGCTTTCGCAAAAAGCCTCCTCATGGCTAAACCAAAATTTCGCCATATAAGGCTTTAGTCGTGTTTCAGGGGGGTAGGTCGAGGTCCTGAAAAACCGCTGTAACGCAGTAGGGCGGAATTTTTGCACCGCCATCACTATTTGTTTGCCATCGAAATCGGAAAAGGAATGCCCCGGTTTTCTATTAGGGCACGTTCGATGGCACTCCAATCGATTGTGCCAGCCCAGTCAAGGACTCGCGCCTGCCGGACAATTTCTTTTTTCAATTCTCTGTCATCTTCCTGAAGATTTCGATGCACCTCCAGAAACAGGATGGCATTTTCCTGGCCGACTTTGACAGGTGCGTTGATGATTTGAACGGGCGTTCCGATGGTTACTTGGCTGAAGAGATCCTGAATGTCTTGCGAATAGAGGCGTAGACAGCCGTGGCTGACCCTGCGGCCGACGCCAAGAGGGATATTGGTGCCGTGGATGCCTAGCCCCGCCGGGGAAAATCCCATCCAGAATTTACCGAGAGGGTTGGTTGGTCCGGGCGGGATGGATTCTGGAAGGTTGGGACGTGCCTTTCGGATCGACATGGGGATCGTCCAGGTCGGGTTTTCAGCTTTGCTCAGAATAGCGAACTGGCCGGTAGGTGTTTCGGTTCCTTCACTTCCGATACCGAGTGGGTACACGCGTGCCCGATAACGGCCGTCGGCTTCCCAGATATAATACAACCGGAGTTCGGCTAAATTAATGGTTATGCCGGGTTTGGCATCCACTGGCAGGATAGTAGAATATGGAAGCAGGATGACCCGACCGGGGGGGGGGAGCCATGGATCGATGTCTGGATTAGCGTTTTTCAGATTGGTGTAGCCCAGCTTTCCGTCGCGGGCTAGTTCCATCAGGGTTTCTTTGGCGGCAACGGTGTGGAAACGATGCGTTCCGATGATTTCTCCTTGCCATCTGGGGCTCAGCAGGAAGGATTCTGATTCGGGTTCAGGGTCCCAGGCATATGCCGGCAGGGTCGTATGAAGAAGCAAGAACACTGCTAGTCCGTGAAAAATTTTCCACATTCGCGTATGATATCCCTTCAAAAGGTTGATAAATTTTCTGTCGTGGTTTCGAATCTAATGCCTTAGGTGAAAATGAAACACCTTGCTCTGCTCATATTGACCGTGTTCATGTTGTTTGTTTGCCCCCCTGTTCACGCCTTATTCTCCGAGCCGGTTGAAGTGGTTGTGACAGGGGTCGCAGGCGATGCGCTGACTAATGTGCAATCCGCACTGGTTCTTCCAACGGGACTGGTCCGGGACGATCGGAGTTTTGACAGCCGTTGGATGGACCATTTCATCAGCCAGATTCCAGCCAAAGTCGGCAGAGCTCTCGAACCGTTCGGATATTTTGAAACCATAACAAGCACGCGACTGGAAAACCACAAGAAAAATAACACCCGTGTGTTGGTCGATGTCAAGCCGGGAGAACCGGTCAGGGTGGCGACGCTTTTGGTCGAAATTGTCGGGCCGGGGGAAGGGAACAAGGCATTACGGGGCCACGTGGGGTCCTTTCCCCTGATCCCGGACGATGTCCTGCGACAGGATTATTATGAAAAGGGGAAGGCCGAACTTAAAGCGACGGCTCTCGAACTCGGTTTTTTGCAGGCGGAGTTCATCACACATGAAATCCGTGTTAACAGGGATATCCGGAGCGCTGATATTAAGCTGGTTCTGGATACCGGCCCGCAATTTCGTTTTGGTACAGTGCTGATGCATGGAGCCCCTGATTTCCCCGAGTGGTTTTTAAAGCGTCATCTATCGTTTGCCCAAGGTGAAGTTTTTTCTCATGAAAAATTAGGTCAGACCCAGCTCAACTTCCTTGATTCCGATCGTTTCAGGGATGTGATCATCTCCCCCCTGGAGGAACTGGCGCAAAATGCAGAGGTTCCGATTTCGATCCAGTTGGTGCCATCGGCTCGGCGTCGTTTACGGCCTGGAATCGGCTATGGAACCGATACCGGTCCTCGTTTTTCGCTACGCTACAAAGATGTCAACCTGTTCCATCGCGCGCATTTGTTCGAAACCGATTTGCTAATAGCCCAGTGGCGTCAATCCCTGGTTTCTACCTACACCATCCCCTCTGCGTTGAATCTGGAAAGTCAGACCTCTTTTCGCCTTGGATACAAGGCCGAGGATGTGGATACCTACGAGACCCGGTCCGTGTTTGCCGAAGTCGAACAAACGTGGGGATTTGGCAAGGGACGGGTGGGATCGGTTTTTCTGCGCCTGTTGCAGGAAGATTACATCGTCAGCCAGGAAGATGACCGCTCGCGGATGGTCATTCCGGGGATCCGTTTTGCGCGGCGCCGTTACAAGGACCCGGTACGTCCACAACGTGGTTATTCCTTCAGTCTCGAAACCCGAGGCGCTCATCGGAATCTCGGGTCGGATATCAGCCTGTTGCAGGTACTTGCTTCGGGAAATGCCCTGATAAAGTTGCCCTCCCGCTGGTCTGCTTTTTTCAGGGCAGAAGGGGCGACCACGGTTCAGGATGAACCTATAGAGGATGTTCCGGCGTCGTTGAGATTTTTTGCCGGAGGGGATCAGAGTGTGCGCGGGTATCGGTACCAGTCGCTTGGTCCAAAAGACGAGCTGGGAGAGACGATTGGCGGCAAGCATCTGGCCGTTGGAAGTATCGAGCTGGAAAGGGCGCTCCGGGAGAACTGGGGGGTGGCATTTTTTTATGATGCCGGTAATGCGTTTAACAACCTTTCAAAGATTGAATGGGCGCAAGGCGCCGGAATCGGCTTGCGCTATTACACTCAGGTAGGTCCGGTCAAGGTGGATGTGGCACGGCAGATCGGTGAAGTTGATCCGGCCTGGCGCCTCCATTTGAGTGTGGGATTCGGATGGTAGCCCGCGTACTGAAATATGCCTTGGCGATGGTTTTCGCGCTGGGGTTAGCCGTAATGGGGGGCGGCCTCTGGCTCGCCTGGTCGCCTTCCGGCAGCGCTTGGCTGCTTGAGGTTGTGGCCAAACTTGCCCCGGTCGAACTGTCTTTCGGCCGGATCGGTGGTCGCCTGGCGGATAGCTTGCTGCTTGAGGGAACCCAGCTACGCTGGCCGGAAGGTGCCGTAAGGGTTGATCGGGTCGTTTTGGATTGGTCGCTCGTCAACCTTTTAGCTGGAGACCTTCGGGTTGCCAAACTGT
>MHXM01000133.1:12259-23366 GCA_001825565.1 Desulfuromonadaceae bacterium GWC2_58_13 | reverse complement strand
CCTTGAATCATTTCATGCGTATACCCTATAGGTACCCTGGGTATTTTGCAACACAAATTATAATTAAGACCACCTAAACACTCCCCTTCGAAAACATAAATCCGCACGGCGCAAAAACATTCCGGCTGCCTCGCTACAATTTTTGGACAAAGCCGAGCAAGGAGAAAAGTGGTCGATCGGACCTGCTCGCTGGCCTTTCAATACGACTCCGGGGAGCCGTTGCAGGCTCCCCGGAGGGTTGTGCGGATAAAAATTTTTACCAGGTTTCCCGGCCGTGACAGCTGGTGGTGCAATTCCCGGTGCCGGGATCATAGCTCGTGACCCTGGTCGAGCCGCCACCAACGGTTGCCGGGGCATTGCCCTCCAGGCCGGAGGTGTTCAAGCTGCCGAAGTGTCCGTTGGCCAGGGCACCGGTGTTGTGACAGACGGTACACGACTGGTTGCGATGCTTCCTGTGTTCGCCGGAGTTGTAGCCGTTGTACTGGGTCGTCCCGGAGGTGTGGCAGGAAACACATTCGCTGTTGACCGACAATTGCCCCGTCCACCAGTTGGGGGTGGTCTGGCCGCCATGACAGCTGACGTTGCTGCAGGTGCTGTCGGCATTGACCACGGCCATTCCGCTCTGGGCATCGTAATTGACCGGCAAGGCCAGATCGACGACGTTGTTGTGGGCAGCCCCCTGATGACAGGTGTCGCAGCTGTCGATTCCCTGCAACGCCAGATGAACCGCATGGGCTCCCGCGCCGTTGGGATAGTCGACGCCGGTGGGCGGCTGGCCGTGGCAGGCGTTGCAATCGAGGGGAGCGGGTTCGACCACCACGGCGGTGAAGGTATCGAGCCAGGCGGCCAGGGTGTCGAGGTCCGTCGTCGTCATGGACAGGCCCATATGGCCAAGGCCCAGTTTATCGGCAATCACGCTCCCCTTGCCGCCCAGATCGGGAGCGCTGCCGGCCTCATCGTAGGTGGCGATCTGGTGGCAACTGGCGCAGTTGCCGTCGTACAGGCTGGCGCCATCGGTGGCCGGCGGAGTGCCGGGATCGGGCGGAGTCGCTACCGGCAGAACATCGACGATGGCCTGCACCTGATCCGCCGCGAGGCTGATGCCGCCCATGCCGCCGAGGTTGCCCGCGATAGCGGACTCGATGCCGGCCGCGGTACGGTTGCCGATATCGGTGCTGGCGAGGAGACCATGGCAACCTTGGCATTCCTGGGCGTAGAGGGTGGCGCCGTCGGTGGTTACCGGCGGGACGGTGGTGCCGCCACCGTTCTGACTGTCGGCCCACCCGATCAGGGCGTCCTCGTCGGCAACGTTAAGGCTGATGCCGTTGTGGCCGGCCGCCAGTTTGGCGTTGAACAGATTCCCCTTGCCGGCGAGATCAAGGAAACCGGTGGTGTCGTAACCGCCGAGAGCATGGCAGGAAGCGCAGTTGGAGTCGTAAACCGTCTGCCCGTCGCTGGTGGTGCCGGGGTCGGGCACGGTGCCGGGATTGGGCACGGTCCCCGGATCGGGCGTGGTGCCGGGGTCGGGAGCTGTGCCACCCCCGGTGCTGCCCTGAACCGGATTGTCGATCCAGGAAGCCAGCGAGGTAAGCTCGGAAGCGGTCAGGCCGATCCCCTGATGGCCCGCGGTGATTTTGCCGGCGACCAGGCTCCCGAGCCCATCCAGATCCATGAAACCGCTGGTGTCGTAAGCGCCCAAGGCGTGACAGCCGGCGCAGTTGGTGTCGTAGAGCGTTTTTCCTGCCGAATTGTCAGCGGTCCCGGTGTTGCCGGTGTTGCCGGTGTTGCCGGTATTGCCCTGGTGGGAACCGCCGCGCGATTCGGCCTGACTCGCCATCCAGGCGCCGGTCTGGGCCAGACAGTCTTCCACCGCCGTGGGCAGCAGGGTGGAAGGAAGGGGAAGACCGTTGGCGGCAATGGCGTCCCGCATGCGGCCGACCATGGTGCCTTGGGCATTGACCGCGGCGTAGATCAGGTCATCGATACGAATGGCGACGCCGACTTGCTGGCCGACATCGGTCGCCATCTGCGCGAACAAGGTCGGGTTCAGGGTGTCGATGGTCGCGCCGACGATGCCTTGAAACAGTTGCGTGTTGGCCGGATCATTCATGTCGGCCGGAGCTAAATTCGAATCGTTCAAGGCCTCCAGCAAGGCATTGATGGCCATGTTGGCCTGGAGCGGTCGGAGGTCTGCCGCGGTTATGCCGCTCGTCTGGCCCGGCAGGCCGGCCATCGGGTCGGAATCGAAATCGGCCGAGGTCAGCCCCGGAAGTCCCGCGTTGGCCAGCAGCGCAATGATGCCCTGCCGGCTGAAACCGTTGGCTTCCAGCGTCGTCAGCGGGGATACGACCACGTCGGCCTCCTCGCTGACGCCTTCCGCGGGAATCCTGAAACGCAGCATCCCCTGATAGTTCGTGCCGAGATGCATCCCCTTCGACCCTGCTTTCAACTCGACGAAAGATCTCGGCGACAGCGCATTGGGAAAGGTGAAGTGCCCCTGCGCGTCGCTGGCGGTGGAGGAGCGCTGCAGCAAGGTGTGGCCGTCTTCGGCGATTTCCTGAAAAACCGCGCCGACAATATAGGGGTCAACGGCCTGGAAGACGGCGGTCGAACCGCTGTCGGTGGTCGCCGGGGTAGCGTCGGCGCTGCTGCCACCGCTGCTGCCACCACCGCCGCAGGCGCTCAGGAGGACGGGGGTGGCGATCAACGCCGCCAAGCAGAGGAGGTTCAGCAAGGTGTTGCGTAGAGACTCTTTAATCATCTTTGTTTCTCCTCGGTCCAACGAGTCGGTTAAAAAGTGTCGGACACAGAATTAAGGTAGAAATGGTAATCGATTATTCCACTTCAAAAAAGACAAGTAATTGGTGCCGGATAAACCTGTAGCCTTATAAGCAAATGAATTGCCAAAAATGGCACACTAGATTAAATTGCCACTCAGCGCTTTACAATTAGCTGAAATCACGTATGTTATTTGGAATATTATAAATCCATAAGCGATTTAAGAAGGCATTTCGCCCGGCCGCTTTCCGCGAATCGGGGGGCAAAAAGAAAGGAGAGAGTACGGATTATGCGACAAAAAGCGCGGCTGAATCCCTTGATTTGGCGGTCTTCGCCGGCATTGTCTCCAAATGCAGACAATGCCGCTTTTTGACGAAACCGGAGTGGCGGAAAAGGGGATTAATCTTTTGGAACCAGCAGGATTAAGCTGGGAAATGGAACCTGTTTTCAGCGCGGATTAGAATGTTCTTGTAGCCATAAGCAGACAGGTTATCCAGGGATTTACCGGTCGAGGGGGATGGGTTCGCCACCGCGACCGGTAAATGATCGGTTTTGACCGCGTTGCACCGCCTCTGGGAGCATCCATGGACCGGGGCTAAGGCTTCTTCGCGGACAGGCTCCTAGATCAGGCCGGCCTTGGTCAGCTGCTCGACCATCGTCCTGGTGTAGGATTTCATGGCGGCGACGGCATCGTCATAGGTGGTGGTTTCGGCCAGGCCGGTCCAGATGAGGCCGCCGCTTCGGGCATCGTAGAGATTGGTCTCGGCGGTGATGATCTGGTACTCGACGACATAGGTCCGGGCTTGGCTGAATTGGTGGCTGTGACTGTAATAACCGTACCAGTCTGAGTAGTAATCCGGCCGCAGGGATCTGTCATAATAATTTCGGTAATAGCGGTCGTAGTTTCGATAACGCCAGGGCTGGTCGTAGAAGGTATCGCCGAAGAAATCGGTGTGCTGTTCGGCCTGTTTCTGCCGCCGGACCACCCGGGTGACAATCAGGGCATCGACGTCGAACTGGGAAATCTTGGCCAGAATGTCGTTTTTATCCATCTTTTCTTCAGTGGGAAAGATCCCCGAGCTGGTGAGCGCCTGCACGCCCTGCTGCCGCAACTGCTCGACAAAATTCTGCTCGGTGATCCGGCGCACGGCGCCCTCGTCGGTCACCGCCAGCACGAGCGGCTTGCGGTAACGTCCGCCCTGGTAATCCTCGGCCTGCCAGGTACCGATCAGTCGAGTCGGATTGCAGGCGGACAGCAGCGCTACGGAAGTCAGAAGCAGCCAGAAGGAAACGGAAATTCTGTTCATGAAAAAACTCCTTTCTGCCGGACCGCTGACCGGATATCACCGACGACGCTTTGGCCGGCAAGGTAAATGACCGTTTTCATATCGCGAGTCCCAGGGGTTCGGGGACCGCCTTGAATCGATGTTGTTCGCGGCCACCGGCTCCCCTGGCGCGGCCCGGCTCGACGAACCGGGCCGCGCTTTCGCTTACCCCTTCCGGCGATAATGCGCCGTCATGAATTGGCGCCATTCGCCGGACTCGTCCAGCATATGGGACGACAGCATCCGGTGGTCGTCGCCGAGGAATTCGATCACATCCCTGAACTTCGCCATCTGCCCCGTCCCGGTCATGCTGGGTCCTTCGGAATCGAGGGTCAGCACCTTTTCGGCGGCGTCGAGCGCGCCGTCGTACAACCAGAGGTGGTTCATCATCGATCCGATCCATGTGCCCAGATACCGGTTTTTCCGGGGATCATAGCCGAGGGTCATCATCGTCGTGGCGGTTCCGCCGCCGGGCATCTCGCCCTCCCCTTCTGCCACCACCCAGAGACCGCCGAGGGACCGCACCCGCTCGGAGCCCTTGAAATGCTCGGGCTGGCATCCCGCTTCCATGGTCGCCTCGACATCGAAGGTCCATTCACCCACCAGTTTGTGCAGCCACTGGTGTTCTTTTTTTGGTTCGGTTTCCATCGTTGACTCCTTTTGCAGCAAGCCATGAAGTTGAGCCATTACCTTGCGTTTGGTGTTACGCAGGTTTCATAAACAGCGTAACACAGCAGCGGCGGTCGGCAACGCCTGGCGAGGACGTCGCGGGGCGGGTTTCGATTTTTTTAATCCCGGCGGGATTGCCGCCTTCGCCGGCTTCGGGCGCTGGGGATTGCCATCGACTCATCCGGTGATAAGGTTCAAGCAAAGAGCCGTTCAGGTTCCATTTTCGTATCGAGGAGTACCGCCATGAAAACCTTCTTTTCGATCTGTCTGCTGCTGGGGCTGGCTTCGACCGCCACGGCCGCCGGGAATGCGGTCGGCTATGCGGTCGAGGGCACCTCTTTCGAAGGCTACTACACCGCCCCTGCCCCCACCGCCCCCCTGATCCTGCTGATTCACGACTGGGACGGGCTGACCGGCTACGAGCTCAAGCGCGCCGACATGCTGGCCGCGATGGGCTATGCGGTCTTCGCCGCCGACCTCTTCGGCAAAGGGGTGCGACCGACCACGCTGGAGGAGAAAAGCCGGCTCACCGGCGCCCTCTATAACGACCGGACCCTGCTGCGCGCCTTGCTGCAAGGGGCGCTGAAGGCGGCTGAAACTCAAGGGGCAAAGGTCGACAACGCGGTCGCCGTCGGCTATTGCTTCGGCGGGGCGGCGGTGCTGGAACTGGCCCGCTCCGGCGCCGCGATGAAGGGGTTCGTCACCTTCCACGGCGGCCTGGCCACCCCCGCCGGGCAGGATTACCGCCAGACCAGGGGCACCCTGCTGGTGTTTCACGGTACCGCCGACAGCAGCGTGAGCATGAACGAGTTCGCGGCGCTGGCGGTCGAACTGGAAACGGCCGGCGTCTCCCACGAAATGACCACCTACAGCGGCGCTCCGCACGCCTTTACCGTCTTTGGCGGCGACCGTTACCGTAAGGAGGCCGACGAAAAATCCTGGCGACGCTTCGGCGAGTTTCTGACCGCAACGCTGCGCTGAAGGCAACGGCCCAATTGAACTCCGCGTCCGGGTTCCGCGGAAATCCGGGCCGGCCCGGGTGAGTCGACATCAATTTCCAGATCGGATCATTGACAGGAGTCACACCGGCAGAGCCAGTGGTTTACCGAAAATCTCAATCATCGGCCCTTCTTTGGACCATCTCCCTTGTTAACGCCGCAACACTCTTTTTCGGGCTGTTGCAACTCGACTCCGTCGAAGAATGCCTTGAGGGCCGCATGCTCCAGAACTTCTTCGGCGAGGAGCCGTTCGGCCAGTTGTTCGAGAACCGGCCGATTCAGTTCCAGGATTTTTTCCGCACAACCCTCGGCCCGCCGCACCAGCGCCTCGATCTCCTCGTCGATCAGCCAAGCGGTCTGTTCGCTGAAACTTTTTTCCGTCGCCAGCTTGCGGCCGAGAAAGGGATGTTCGACCCCGCGATCGAAACTCACCGGTCCCAGTCTCTCGCTCATGCCCCACTGGCAAACCATCTTTTCGGCCAGATCGGCGACCTGTTTCAGGTCGTTCTGGGCGCCGGTCGAGTATTCGCCGAAGATCAAATGTTCGGCGGCGCGTCCGCCGAGGCTGATCGCCAGGCGCGTCGACAGGTAGCTGAAACCGTAATGATAACGATCATCTTCGGGAAGCTGCTGGGTGACGCCGAGAGCCTGGCCGCGAGGAATGATGGTGACCTTGTGAAGCGGATCGCTGCCCGGCAGGCAACGGGCCACCAGGGTGTGCCCGGCCTCGTGGAAGGCGGTGATCCGTTTCTCCTCATCGGACATGTAGAGTTTGCGTTCCATCCCCAGCAGGTGCCGGTCCTTGGCCTTTTCCAGATGTTCCATGGTGATCGCTTCGGCCTGCTCCCGCCCGGCGATCAACGCGGCCTCGTTGATCACGATTTCCAGGTCGGCGCCAACCAGGCCGGGAGTGCCGCGGCCCAGGGTTTCCAGGTCGACATCCTCGGCCAGCTTGACCTTGCGGGCATGCACCTTGAGGATTTCGACCCGGTCCCGCCAGTCCGGGCGCTCGACCACCACCTGGCGATCGAATCTGCCGGGACGCAACAGCGCCGTATCGAGGACATCCGGGCGGTTGGTGGCCGCCATCACGATGACCTCCTGATGCGGCTCGAAACCGTCGAGTTCGGAGAGGAGCTGGTTGAGGGTCTGTTCCCGCTCGTCGTTGCCGCCCCCCAGGCCGGTCCCGCGGGAACGGCCGACGGCGTCGAGCTCGTCGATGAAAATGATGGCGGGAGCACTCTTCTTGGCGTTTTCGAACAGATCGCGTACCCGGCTGGCGCCGACGCCGACGAACATTTCGATGAACTGGGAAGCCGAAATGTTGAAGAACGGCACCGCCGCTTCGCCGGCCACGGCCCGGGCCAACAGGGTTTTGCCGGTTCCCGGCGGGCCGACCAGCAGGATGCCGCGCGGCACCTTGCCACCGAGCCGGGTGAAATGAAGGGGATCGCGCAGGTAGTCGATGATCTCCCCAAGTTCCTGCTTGGGTTCCACAAGCCCGGCCACATCCTCGAAGGTGACCTTGGACGTTTTTTGGCTGTACAGTTTCGCCCCGGACTTGCGGAACTGGCCGAACACCCCCCCGCCCGGCCCCCCCTGGTCGCGCATCCGCTTGAGAATGAACAGCCAGACGCCGATGATCAATACCCAGGGGAGAAGGGAAATCAGCAGCGACCCCCAGAATGCGGTTTCCCGGGCCGATTTGGCGTCGATTTCGACCTGGTTCTTTTCCAGCAGCGGCATCAGTTCCCGGTCGTCGATCGGCGGCAGAACGGTATGGAACCTGGTGTGGGAAACCGGCTCCGTCCCGGTTTTTCCGGGCAATTCGACGGGCGCGCGGAAACTGCCGTCCAATGTTTCTCCCTGCATGACCACACTGGCCACCTGGTCGCGGGAGAGCTCCTGCTTGAACCGGCTGTAAGATATTTCCGCGACCGATTCCTGCTGGGGTGGAAAAAGGAAGAGGTAGCCAATATTCACCGCCACCAGCAGCGCCATCACCAACAATACCCGTTGCCAGGGTTCCTCAAATTTAGGGGCAGCCATAACGAGCCGGTCCTTTCCATCCATCGGTTACTTCAAGTCTACCAAATCTTCCGCGACCCCGACATCCCGGGGCACGTCCTACCGAGGTCATTGGTCCGCCCGGCGCTCCCGCTGCCAGATCAGTTCGCGGATCGTGGTCATGGTCTCTCCTTGAGCGCCTCGGCGGTGGCATGAAAAGTATACCCGGTAATTCGGGGATGGTCGCGATAACCGGGGGGAGTAAAGAACCATGGGATGAGAATGAATCGGTCGAGGGACAGGGCGGAAAGGGGGCGGAAATCCAGCGTTTTGATCGAACGATGCAATTTTCATCGTTTTCTGGTATCCTTTACCAGCCTCGACCTCAAGGAGTGAACCCGTGTCCACCGATGAACTTGTCTCCCTCGACTGCCCCGCCTGCCGGGGCAACATCCACCGCCCCCTGAACTGGTTCAAACAGGGCGGTTTCACCTGCCCCGCCTGCGGCGGCCGACTGACGGCGTTCCAGTTCGCCGCCATCGTCGGCGAGCTGGAACAGGCCTTTGAAAAGACCGTTGAAGAGATGCTGCGGGGCGAACGCCGTTGCGACTGCAACGGCTGCGAAAAAATGGCCGGCTGAGTCCTGCTCCCCTCCACCTTCAGCTTTCAACCGTTTCGAAAACATCAGAGGACATGACCAAAAACCAACTATTGCAACAGATCATCGCCACCCTGAACGGCGATCTCGCCGTCCTCTCCCATGCCGCCCGGACGGCCCATGCGGCGGCAACCCACCAGGAATGCCTTCCGGACAACAAGTACGACACCACCGCGCTGGAAGCTTCATACATCGCCCAGGGACAGGCGAATCGCGCCCAGGAGATTCGGGGAGCGCTGGAGGCCTACCGCAAGCTGGAGCCGAGGGACTTTGACGAAGACACGCCGATCCGCCTGACCGCCCTGATCACCCTCGTAGACGAGGCCGGCATCAGCCGACAGGTTTTTCTCGGCCCCGAAGCCGGCGGCCTCAAAATCCCCGTCCCCCCCGGGGAAATCGTCATCATCACCCCAGGTTCGCCTTTGGGACGCGGTCTGATCGGCAAACGGGTCGGAGATCAGTTGCCCTCGGGGCCGGCCGACGCGCGAAAAATCCTGAGCATCGAAAAGGTCAGCTGAGACCATGCTTTCTCCGCGAACACCTTCGCGACCCGATCGTCCCCGACGTCGACCGTTGGGGACGAAGTCCGCCCCCTGAACAATGATGGACCCTGACCCAAGGATCTGACGTGAAAAAATTGTCACCACCAGCGACCAGCCCACCGGCGACGGATTCGTCGGCGCATCTTCCGGAAGGGGAAGGGATCATCGTCGCGCATCACGGCGTCGCCGTCGAGGTTCGCTTCAGCAGCGGCGAACGACGCATGGTACGAGTCAAGCGCCGCTCCGGGCATGTGGTCGGGGACGCCGTGCGGGTTTTGGGCGAAGTCCTGGAACAGTTGCCCCGCCACACCGAACTGCGGCGCCGGGACGCCATGAGCGGGGTTCATCTGGTCGGCGCCAATCTCGATGTGCTCGGCATCGTCGTCTGCCCCGCGCCCCCGCCTCCGCCCGGTTTTGTCGACCAGGCGATCGTGGCGGCACGGGTCGCCAAGCTGGTGCCGTTTGTCCTGGTCAACAAGTGCGACCTTGCAATTTCCGCGGACTTTTTCGCCGAGGTTAAGGCCACTTATGCCTCCACCATGGAGGTATTTCCCCTGAGCGCGGCCACCGGAGAAGGGCTGGACGCATTGCGGGCATTCTTCGCCGCCGGACATCGGGGGGCCTTTGTCGGCACCACGGGAGTCGGCAAGAGTTCACTCTTGAATACCCTCTGTCCGGAAATCAACCTGCAGGTCGGCACGCTTAACGAACACACGGGCAAGGGCTGCCACACGACGACGGTCTCCACCCTCCATTCCCTTGAGGCGGGAGGAGAGTTGATCGACACCCCCGGTTTTAACGATTTCGGCCTGGTGGATATCTCGGCAGAGGAATTGTCCCTCTACTTTCCCGGCTTTGAACAGAGCCGGTCCGAGAGCTGCCGGTTCCGTAACTGCCGACATCGCACCGAACCGGGCTGCGCCGTCAGTGCCCTGGTGACGCAAGGCCGGATTACGGCCGAACGTTATGCCACCTACCTGGAGATTCTCGACGCAATCG
This sequence comes from Desulfuromonadaceae bacterium GWC2_58_13, assembly GCA_001825565.1. Lineage (GTDB taxonomy): Bacteria > Desulfobacterota > Desulfuromonadia > Desulfuromonadales > Trichloromonadaceae > Trichloromonas. The sequence goes on along the minus strand of MHXM01000133.1, from coordinate 13,390 downwards.
AAACCAGCGAGACACAGACCCGTAGCCGGGGATGGAAAAATCGGGAACGTTGAAATTATGACAAACAGATGCGAATGGTGCGGCACCGATCCGTTGTATGTGGACTATCACGACCATGAATGGGGGGTTCCCGTCCACGATGACCGGCGGCTTTTCGAGTTTCTGGTTCTGGAGGGCGCGCAGGCGGGTCTGAGCTGGCTGACCATCCTCAAAAAACGGGACAACTATCGCCGGTCTTTTCAAGGGTTCGATCCACGGAAGGTGGCCGGCTATTCGGCAGAGGATATTCAGCGTCTGCTTGCCGACCCCGGCATCGTGCGGAATCGGCTGAAAATCGAATCCGCCGTAAAAAATGCCCGGGGGGTCGTGGCCATCCAAAATGAATTCGGATCTTTCGACGCCTTCATCTGGCGTTATGTCGATCATCGGCCGCAACAGAATACCTGGCGGTCCCTGGCCGAGCTACCGGCCCGAAACGCAATCTCCGATGCCATGAGCAAGGATCTGAAGAAGCGGGGATTCAATTTCGTGGGGCCGACCATCTGTTATGCCTTCATGCAGGCGGTGGGAATGGTGAATGACCACCTTGTCGGCTGCTTCCGCCACGCCGAGATCGCCCGGGGCCGGGTTCCGGAATCGGCCTGACGCCACGGGTTTCCGTCGGCGCTTCGACAGGAGTCATTTACAGCGGCAACCCCTGCGTTGCGCACCACTGACGCAACAACTCCTCCATCCGCCGACCCTCGAAAACCTGCCAGTTATTCAATAGATACTTGCGGCGCAGCAGATCCTTGACGTTGCGGAAAGCGCCGGGACGGGCAAAGAGCGCTTCGACCCGCGCCAGTTCCGTCGGGCAATGGCTCCGGACGAATTCCAGCACCAGCGGCTTTCCCGGATCGAGTTCCTGCCGATGGGGGATGGTCAGGTAGTCGGGGTCGTTTTCGGTTCCGGCCGGGCGCTCGTCGAAGCCGGCTTTGCGCGAGGCGAGAAAAACCTGGCCAGTGAGCCGGTGGACCACGGCCACCCGTTCGCCGAACGGGGCGTCACTGATATAGTGGAAGGCTTCGTCGATACTGTCGTAGGCCATGAGGGCTCCGTTGGAAAAAATCCGAAAGATAACATCCGCGATTC
>MHXM01000133.1:6592-12238 GCA_001825565.1 Desulfuromonadaceae bacterium GWC2_58_13 | reverse complement strand
CTTGACGGCAAAAGTGAATTCCCGTCCAGTCCCCCCCTAACGACAAGAGCCACCTGCATCGCCAGTGGCCCTTGTCGTTTTGCCTTCAAAAACAACCGTCAAACCGTCGGCTTGTCAATCTCCTCGACGATCCGTGCTTCTTCGACGCCCTCCCGCATGCCTTTCTTGAAATTCTTCAGCCCGCTGCCGAGAGCGGACCCCACCTGGGGGAGCTTGCCGGCGCCGAACACGATCATGACCAGCACGAGGATAATCAACATTTCCTGGGTTCCGAGACCGAACATAAGCGTTGCTCCTTGAAAAATAGGTAAATAAACCGAAGGGGCTCAGACCGAAGGAACCAGCCTGCCTTATCGCCCCAGCTTCAACGCCGACACCATGAAATCGACGATGGCGGCGGGATTGTTGAGATCGAGCAGAGGTACGTCTAGATCGAGCTGGTCGTCGCTGGCCACCGCCAACAGGGTCGGATCGTGGTCCTCGCCGCGACAGATCAGGGTCGAACTGCGTTCCTTGCGGTGCAGCTCGATCTTCGGCAGGCCGCTCTTTTTGAATCCTTCGGTGACCACCAGGTCGACGTCGCGGAAATAGGTTTCCAGCAGTTCGTCGAGGGAGGGCGATTCCGGGTGCTGCTTGACCAGCGCCAGCTTGGCCGGCGAAGTGATCAGCATGGTGTCGGCGCCGGCGGCGGTAAGCCGGTAACTGTCCTTGCCTGGACGATCGATATCGAACTGGTGAGCGTCGTGCTTGATGACGCCGACCTTGTAGCCACGGCGCTTCAACTCGCCGATGACGTTCTCCAGCAGGGTGGTCTTGCCGGTTCCCGACTTGGCGACAAAGGAAATGGCTTTACTTCTCATGAGGACTCCTATTGAAACCATGGTAGGGGCGAACCTTGTGTTCGCCCTGGTTGAGATCGTCGAAAAGATTGGGCGAACACAGGTTCGCCCCTACCGTTGATCCTTGTCCAGGTCGGTGACCTGGTCGAGCAGATGGATACGAACCTCATCGCCGGCATCCAGATGGCCTGGCTCGGCGGGAAGGATGGCGATGGCGTTGGCGCGCAGCATGGTCAGGAGGATGCCGGTATTCTGATCCCCCGAACTGGCCACCACCAGTTCGCCGTTTTCGGCATAGACCGTGACCCGCAAAAAATGGGTCCGTCCCGGCCGCTTGCGCACCGGCTGTTTGAGGGTCGCCTTGATCAGCGGCTTGAGCACCTGCCGGTGGCCCATCATTTTGAGCAGGGCCGGGCGGGCGAATTCCTCGAAGGTGATCATGCTGGAGACCGGATTGCCGGGCAGCGAAAAGACCGGCACCGCCCCTTTCATGCCGAAGGCGGTGGGTCGTCCCGGCTTGATGTCGATCTTCCAGAACAGCTGCTCTACCCCGAGTTCGGCCAGCACCTCGCGCACCAGGTCGCGGTCGCCGGCGGAAACCCCGGCCGAGGTGATCAGGGCATCGCAGGCCAGTCCCGCCGATAGCTTTTCCCGCAGGCTCGCCAGATTGTCGCGGGCGATCCCCAGCATCACCGGCTCGGCGCCGATCTCCTTGACCGCGGCGGCCAGCGACCAGGAGTTGCTGTTGACGATGGTTTCGTCCGACAGCGGCTGGCCGAGCTCGACCAATTCGTCGCCGGTGGAAAGAATTGCCACTCGGGGGCGCCCGTGAACCGACACCCGGGCCTGGCCGAAGGAGGCCAGCAGGCTGATTTCCGGAGGACGCAGGGCCGTTCCGGCATCCATCACCAACTGGCCGACAGCGATGTCCTCGCCCCGGAAGCGAATGTGATCCCGCGTCCGCGCCTGACCCCGAAGGAGAACCCGGACGGAGCCCTCGTCGGTTTCTTCGAAGGGGACCACCGCGTCGGCGCCGGGGGGCAGCGGCGCGCCGGTCATGATCCTGACCGCGCAACCCGGCTCAAGCGGCGGTTCGGCCCGACCGCCGGCGGGGATGTAGCCGGTCACCTTCAACACCGTGCCGGGGCGGCAGTCCTCGGCCCGCACCGCATAGCCGTCCATGGCCGAATTATCGAAACGCGGCATGTCGCGGGTGGCGATCAGCGGCTCGGCAATGGCCCGGCCAACGGCGTCGAGCAGGGGTATCGTTTCCGGAGGAAGGGGCCGGACGGCGTCGAGAATCCGACGGCGCGCTTCTTCAAAACTAATCGACATCAGGCGTTCTCCTTCAGTTGGGTAAACGAATCGCCGGCCGCCGAAATCACCCGGCCGCGGTCGATCCCCAGAGTGATGCCGGCCAGACGGCGGGACTGGTCGGCGTCGTGGCTAGCGATAACCACGGTGGTTCCCTGGCCGGGCAGAGCAGCCAGGCAACGTTCGAAAATCGGCAGAATCTCCCGGTCGAGGCCGGCGGTCGGTTCGTCAAGCAACAACAACTTGGGGCGCAACACCAGTGCCCGGGCCAGGGCTACCCGCCGGGCTTCACCACCGGAAAGAGCCTTGGCCCAACGGGATTCGAACCCCATCAAGCCGACCGCGTGCAGGGCCTGGGTGACGCGACGACGCTGCAAGTCGCCGCGCACGTCGCGCAGACGCAGACCGAAAGCAAGGTTGTGGTAAACGCTGGCGTCGAACAGGAAGGGATTCTGCTCCACCAGGGTGATCTGGCGGCGCAGCCGCTGCCGATCGACCCCACCGTCGATCCGCCGGCCGGCGAAACGCACCTCCCCGCCTTCGGGGATCAGCAACAGCGCCAGCAGATGCAGCAGGGTACTTTTGCCCGAGCCGTTCGGTCCGTGGACCAGGTAGATCCGTCCCGGTTGCAATTCAAGCTGTTCGACCGTCAGGACGAAATCGTCCCGGCGAAACCGGATGTCGTTGAGGATCAGCAGCGGCTTCATGGATTTACCGTTGTTGCAGCAGGTTCAGAAACAGGTTGACGATCAAGGCCACCCCGAGCAGAACGATCCCCAGGGCCAGGCCGAAGGCAAATTCTCCCTTGCTGGTTTCCAGGGCGATGGCGGTGGTCATGGTGCGGGTATAGCCGCGAATGTTGCCGCCGAGCATCATCGCCACGCCGACCTCGGCGATGACCCGGCCGAAGCCGGCCACGATGGCTGCCATGACGCCGAAGCGCACTTCCAGGAGCAGCTGCCAGACCCCCTGCAACCGTCCGGCGCCGAGGGTCTGGGCGGTCGGCAGGATGCGCGGATCGGCTCCGGCCACGGCCGCCAACGTATAGTTGGCGACGATCGGGATGGCGAGCACGAACTGCCCGGCGATCATGGCCCAGGGGGTGAACAGCAACCCCAGGCTCCCCAGCGGACCCTGGCGGCTGAACAGCCCGAACAGTACCAGGCCGACCACCACCGTCGGCAGCGCCATCAGGGTGTTGAACAGGGTCAACACCGCCCCCCGGCCGGGAAAACGCAGCAGGCCGACCGTCGCCCCGAACGGCACCCCGCAGGCGGCGGCCAGGACGATGGCCGTCAGCGAGGTATAGAGTGAAGTCCAGACGGCGAGAAAAACCTCGCGATCGAGAGAAAAAATCAGCTGCAGCGACTGCTGCAGCGATTCGAACAGAAAGCCCAAAACGACTCCTTATTTTTCGTAGATGAAAAAGAGCGGGTCGCCGCCGCGGGGATAGGCGGCGATCGCGGCCTGTCCTTCGGGGGAAACCAGGTAATCGATGAACTTCTCGGCCAGTGGGAACTTGACGTGAGGATGTTTTTCCGGATTGACGGCGATCACCCCATAGGGGTTGAAGAGCCGCTCGTCCCCCTCGACCAGCACCCTGAGGTCGGTCTTGTCCTTGTAGGACAGGTAGGTGCCGCGATCGGCCAGGGCATAGCCCAGGCGCTCGGTCGCCATGGTGATAACCTCGCCCATGCCGAGTCCGGCCTCCAGATACCAATCGCCAACCGGCTCGACCCCGCCCGCGGTCCACAGCTCCTTCTCCTTGACGTGGGTTCCCGACTGGTCGCCGCGGGAGACGAAGGTGGCCTTGGCGGCGGCGATTTTACCGAGGGCCACGGCCGCGTCCTTGAGGCCGGCGATGCCGGCGGGATCGGCCGGCGGGCCGAGAATCACGAAATCGTTGTACATGACGTCCCGGCGGTCGACCCCGTAGCCATCGGCGACGAACTTGTCCTCCAGGGTGCGGGCATGGACCAGCACCACGTCGACATCGCCGGTTTCACCGAGTTTAATCGCCTTGCCGGTGCCGACGGCGATGACGTCGACCTTGCAGTCGTTGGCCTGCTCGAAGGGGGGCAGCAGTTCGGCCAGCAGGCCGGAATTTTCGGTGGAGGTGGTGGTCGCCAGACGCAGCCGCTCCTCGGCAAAGGACGGGGCAGCCAGCAACAACAGCAACAACGGGACGGTCAATAAGCGGTGATGCATGGTCGTTTCTCCTTGGTTGAGGGTTCGATACTCTTCCCTGCTGGAAAAGATCTCACCGCCGGCACGAAATGCCGGTCAACCGAGGGCTCCTTTCCAAAAGGGAGGCCCGGCCGTTTCCAACCGAACCCATAGATCGCGCGCCTTGGGGATAATCCCGGTAGGTCGGACGATTCGGAGTTTTAATTATAGAGCTTTTTTTACCCTTTGCCTACCGGCAACCGGCGATTTTCCGAAGAGGATGAAAATTGGTCCCGAATTCCCGCCGAAGCCGCCTCCCTGGCCGGCGCCCGGTCGCGCAGGGCGAAATATTCCTGCGGGGTATTGATGTTGCGAAACGACATCCCTTCGGGGTCGATCCGCAGCAGTTCCGCGGCGGCAACCTCGATCACCCGCACCTCGGGGAAAAACTCGACGATCCTGCGCTTGCCGGCGTCGAGCACCCGTTCGATCGCCGGCAGACACTCCTTGGAATAGAGCGCCAGCAGCGGTTCCAATCCGTGGCCGCTGCGGGGAATCACGATCGCCCCCGGTTCGGCCCGTTCGCAGAGCTGGCGAATCACCGGCCCGGAGATAAACGGCATGTCGCAGGCGACCACGAAGGTCCGCTCGGTACGGGAGTGGCAGAGCCCCGAGTGGATCCCCGCCAGTGCTCCCTGCCGGTAGTAGATGTCGGGCACCTTGCGGCAGGGCAGCTCGTCGAACAGCGTCGGCGAGTTGGTGACCACGATGACTTCCTCGAACAGCTCGGCCATCTGCCGATAGATGTGCTCGATGAAACGGCCGCCGGCCAGCGGGAGCAGCGACTTGTCGCTCCCCATCCGACGGGATTCGCCCCCGGCCAGGATGACCCCCGTGATCCCGGCAATTTTCGGCGGCAGCCGGGGAGCGGCAAGCCGCTCGGGATGACAATAAACCTCAAAGCTGTCGCCGCGCAGATAGCCGATCAGGGTGATGCCGGCTTGTTCGGCCATCTGTATCGCCAGGTCGGTGGGCGAAGTGCGCGAGGCGATCAGGGCGATGCCGAGGCGGGTGGCCTTGGCCACCATCTCGGTGGACACCCGCCCCGAGGTGACCAGTATCCGGCCGGCCAGGTCGATCCCCCTGAACAACGCTTCGCCGGCGATGCGGTCGAGGGTATTGTGGCGGCCGAGGTCTTCGGCGTAAAGGAGCAGGCGGCAGCCATCGCCGACCGCCGCCGAGTGGATGCCACCGTGACTCTGGTACTGTTCGGCCCGCCGGTGCAGCTCTTTCATGAGGGTGAAAATGGCGGCCGGGGCAACCTCCA
>MHXM01000133.1:0-6581 GCA_001825565.1 Desulfuromonadaceae bacterium GWC2_58_13 | reverse complement strand
TTAAAGGTGATGCCGGTGCCGCAACCAGACGTGAGAGTCGGCTTGAGCCGTTCGGGAATTTCTCTCTTCAGACGCACCCGGGCATCGCCGAAATCGGCGCAGATGCCGAGCTGCAGAAAATCGTCAAGGTGGTTGGCAAACCCCTGATTGCGCAGGAAACCCGCCACCAGGAAATTGAGCTGGTGGGGCGAGGCGATCAGGGTGGCGAGTTCGCGCCCGTTGACCGTCAACCGTAACGGAAATTCCTGCGCCACCGACCGCTCTTTCGCCGCCAGTCCGTCGTTTTTAAACTGATAGATGGTGTGATTCTGCGAATGATCCATGGCCTGTTCCTTTGCTCATGTTCCCACCCGTAGACCGCCACCCCGCTCCGCCCTTTACCAGGGAGGAGCGGGGTGACGGCGTTGCCTTATCCGCCGTGGGACGCCGCCTTCACTTCGACCGAAGGGCCGCCGTCGAGCTTATGGAACGAATCGGGAATCGTGTAATCGACCGTTTCCGGGTGATGCTCGAAGATCGGGAAATACTTGGCGATCAGCACGAAGAACAGAATGTGCGCGGCGATGATCCCCAGCGTGACCAGGGTTTCGATGATCGACGGCAGATAGATGTGCCGAGGGTTCATCATGCCGATCATCGAGACGTTGAAACGGTTGAGCACCAGGCCGAAGATCACCAGCGAGGCGGCGATGGCTCGTCGGCGGTCATCTTCGCGCACCGACTTCTGGGTGAACATGATGCAGGGGAGCACGAAGCCGACGCCGAACTCGAGAAAGAACGCGATGGTGAGGCCGGGACGATCGAAGAATGGTCCTTCCACCAGCGCCAGCAGGCTGAACGTCCGCAGACCGATGTACAGGCCGAGAGTCCAGGGGAGGACCTTGGCCAGGGTGCGCAGCAGCACCCCCTCGTTGGGCTGCCCCATCCATTTGTGACTGGCGGTGGCTTCGAGAATGATGATGCACATGCCGGCGCAAATGGCGCTGACCCAGAACAGCAGGGGAAGCAGCGGGTTGTACCAGAGGTTGTGCAGTTTATCGACGACGATCAGGAAGAAGGTGCCGAGCGAGCTCTGGTGCAGGGTGGAGATGGCCGCGGCCAGAATGACCAGGGGCATCTCCAGCCAGCGCAGCACCCGCATCGGCACGTGCCAGCCGAACTTCTCCGCCACCGGCGAGAGAAATTCGAGAAACAGCACGGTGGTGTAGGCCATGACGCACATGGACACTTCGAACATCGGCGAATGGGGATTCCAGTAGCGCAGCACGTGCCAGCCCTTGTGGGGCTGGCCGAGGTCGAGCACCAGACCGATGCAGACCAGCGAATAGCCGAGAAAACCGGTGACGATGGCCGGCCGCACCAACGGCTCGAGTTTCTTGATGTGGAAGCAGTGAACGATCGCTCCGAGGGTGAAAGCGCCGGCCGCCAGCGGCACGGCGGTCACCACGTCGAAGCTGATCCACAGCCCCCAGGGGTAAGTGTCGTTGAGGTTGGTGGTCGGCCCCAGGCCGAACACGAAGCGGGCCAGGGAAGCCACCGCGGCGATCGCCACCAGCGCGATCAGAAACTTGACGAACCGGTGGTAGCCCTTGATTTCATTGACAACATATCTGGCTGCGGTCATCGGTCAGTCCTCCTTGGTTTCATTGGGCTGCTGGGCCGCCTCGGCCTCTTCCCGTTCTTGCTTCAGGCGGTCCTTGCGGTGGTTGATCCACGAAATGGCCGAGAGTCCGCCGCCTACGGTGAGGAAGGCGGCCGGCACCAGGCGCAGGGCCTGCCAGGTGTAGCCCGGCAGCGGCCGCATGGTGACCGGCTTGAAGCCGAGTTCGTCGAAGGGCAGGCTGGTCAGATAGATAACGCTGGTGCCGCCGGCCTGGTCCTTGCCGTAGACCTTATGAATGTAGCGGTCCGGGTAATCGGTCAGGCGCCGTTCGGCCTCCTTGATCATCTCGTCGCGGGGACCGTAGCTGATCGCCGTCGGGCAGGTGGTGGCGCAGGCCGGTTTCATTCCCTCTTTGACCCGGCTGTAGCAGCCGGTGCACTTCTTGACCAGCGGAAACGCCTTGCTCCACTCGTACTTGGGGATGCCGAAGGGACAGGCGATCATGCAGAAACGACAGCCGATGCAGCGATCGGCCTTGTAAATAACCGGCCCTTCGGCAGTTTTTTCGAAAGCGCCGACCGGGCAGACCGAGGCGCAAGCCGGCTCGTTACAGTGCATGCACATCTCTTTGTAAAAGGCGAACTCGTTCTGCCCGTTCTTCTGGTAATCGCGGAATTTGATGCGGGTGAAGGTCTTCTCCGACATGGCCGGCGGGTTCTGGTACCCCTCGCCACTGAAGAATTCGGTCTTCTCGGCGTCCAGCTGGTTCCACTGCTTGCAGGCAACCTGGCAACCGCGGCAGCCGGTGCATTTGGTCATGTCGATGAGAAAGGCCTTGTCCTTGGTAAAATCCTTGCGGGAACTCATGCCAGCTTACCCCCTTTCTCGATGTTGCACAGAAACGCTTTGTACTCGGGGATAGTGGTATTGGCACACCCCACCGCCATGGTCAGGACGTTGGCGCTCCCCCCCTTGGCCAACCCGGCGTAGCCGAAATGCCAGGGGAGACCGACCTGCTCGATCATCCGTCCGCTGACCCGCAGCGGCTTGATCCGCGAGGTGACCAGGGCCCTGGCCTCGATGGAACCGCGATCCGTCGAAACGGTCACCATGTCGCCATTCTTCAGCCCCTTCCAGTCGGCCAACTGCTCGCTGATTTCGACGAACATGTCGGGCACCAGTTCGACCAGCCAGGGCAGGTTGCGGGTCATGGCCCCGGCCTGCCAGTGCTCGGACACCCGGTAGGTGGTACCAACGTAGGGGAATTTGTCGGAGTTGCAGAGCTTCCCGAGGACGGCCACCGCCGGGTTGGTCTGCTGGCGACTCATCATGTTGGAAACCGGGCTTTCCATCGGCTCGTAATGCTCGGGCATCGGCCCGTCGGCCAGACCGGCGGCGAACAGGCGACCGAATCCTTCGGGAAGCATGATGAAGGGATGCTTGCCGCCCGCTTCATTCATCGGCGCCCAGGGACCGTCGGGGACGTCCCCTTCCCACTTTTTGCTCAGGGCGTTCCAGGCGATGACCGTTTTTTTCGGATTGAGCGGCTTGCCGCCGGGATCGACCGAGGCGCGGTTGTAGAGAATGCGGCGGTTGACCGGCCAGCACCAGGCCCAGTTGTGATACATCTCCAACCCGGTGGGATCTTCCAGGCCACGACGCTGCATCATGTTGCCGGCCTCGGGGTAAGAGCCGCAGTAGAGCCAGTTGCCGGCGAGAGTGGAGCCGTCGTCCCGCAGAAAGGCAAAGCTGGGCACCTGCTGCCCTTTTTTGTAGAGCGTCCCCTTGATCTCGACGTCCCGGGTGAACTGGCCGTTGCACTCCCTGGCGACCTTCTCGATATCGGGCTCGTGCCCCTTGCCGTAGTTCCACGACAGGTTGACGATCGGCTCGGGGAAAACCCCGCCTTTTTCGTACAGGGCCTTGATCCGCTTGAACATCTGGTCGACGATAAAGGCGTCGCTCTCGGCTTCTCCCGGCGGCTCCACCGCCTGGTAGCGCCACTGAACCCAGCGCCCCGAGTTGGAAATGCTCCCCTGTTTCTCGACGCTGCTGGCGGCCGGCAGCAGGAAAACCTCGGTGGCGATGGTCTTGGGATCGACGCCGGGGCGCTTCCAGAAGATCGAGGTCTCGGTTTCCCAGAGGTCGGCGGCGACCATCCACTTGAGCTGGTCGAGACCGCCGGCGATGGCGTTGGCATCGGGGCCGCCGACCACGGGATTGGTCCCCATGCAGAACAGCCCTTCGAAGCCCCCCGCCTGCAGGCGCTCCATCAGCTTGATGAACGAATAGTTGCCGCTCTTCTTCGCCAGGTAATCGTAGCCGTAGTTGTTGTCCGCGGTGGCGTGCTCCCCCCAGTAGGCCTTGAGCAGACTGGTGGCGTACTTGGGAAGGTTGCTCCACCAGTTGGCGCTGTCGGGGTCGTTGGACTTGGGAGTCGCCTGGTCGAGGTAGGTGGCGAAATCGACGTGGTTGAAGTCGGGAACCGGCAGGTAGCCCGGCAGGATGTGGTAGAGAAGAGCGTAGTCGGTCGAACCCTGGACGTTGGCTTCGCCGCGCAAGGCGTTGATGCCGCCGCCGGCGATGCCGATGTTGCCCAGCAGCAGTTGCAGCATGGCGTAGGAGCGGACGTTCTGGGTGCCGTAGGTGTGCTGGGTGGTGCCCATGGCGTACATGATGGTGGCCGCTTTGTCGGGGCGCCCGGTGGCGCAGAAAACACGGGCCACCGCCATGTAATCCTGGATGGCGGTGCCGGTGATCTCGCAGACCATCTCCGGGGTGTAGCGGCTGTAGTGTTTCTTCAGCAACTGGTAGACGCAGCGGGGGTCCTGCAGGGTCGGGTCGCGCAGGGCCTTGCCCTCCTGGTCGGTCCGGTACTTCCAGCTGTCCTTGGCGTAGCTGAAGGTTTCGGCGGTGTAGCCGCTGAAAATCCCTTCGTTGAAATCGTAGCCGTCGTCGATGATGAACGAGGCGTTGGTGTAGTCGACGACGTAATCCCTCTGGATCAGATTGCCTTGCAGCACATGGTTGATCAGGCCGCCGATGAAGGCGATATCGGTCCCCGGACGCAGCTGGGCGTAGAGGTCGGATTTGGACGAGGTACGGGTGTAGCGGGGGTCGACACTGATCAGCGTGGCGCCGTTGTCCATCGCCCGCTCCACGTACTTGAAGGAAATCGGGTGGTTTTCGGCCGGGTTAGAGCCGATGCAGAGGATGACATCCGCATGCTGGATGTCGTTCCAGTGGTTGGTCATTGCGCCGCGACCGAAGGAGGCTGCCAGACCGGCAACCGTGGCGCTGTGTCATATTCGGGCCTGGTGTTCGAGATAACCGACTCCCATGGCGCGGGCGAATTTGCCCCACAGGTAACACTCCTCGTTGTCGAGGGCGGCGGCCCCGAGAAAGGCCATCCCCTCGTTGCGATTGACGACATACTCCTTGCCGTCGCGGATTTCGCTCTTGACGAAATGCCGATCGCGGGAATCCTTCATCAGTTCGGCGATGCGGTTCATGGTCCAGTCCCAGGACTTCTCTTCCCATTTGTCGCTACCGGGAGCGCGGTACCGCACCTTGGTCAGGCGGCGTTCGTTGTTGGCCACCTGAAACAGGGCGCTCCCCTTGGAACAGAGAGCGCCGCGGTTGATCGGGTGCTCGGGGTCCCCTTCGATATTGACGATTTTGCCGTTCTGGGTGTGGACCAGCATGCCGCAGCCGACCGCGCAGTAGGGACAAACGGTGGTGCTGACCTGTAGCCCTTTGGTGCGCATCTCCGGCGCATCGACGCTGGCCCTGGCCGGCTTGCCGGTCAACGCCAGGGTGCCGGCGGCCAGTCCGCCCCCCTTGAGAAAGTTTCTTCTTGAAATACCCATGAACTCTTCTCTCCTTTTCAGAAATGACCCATGACATGACATCGGGTTGCGGCATTAAGCGCAACGCTTGTGCCAAACCCGTTTACGGCATCGGACAAGGCAATTTTTCTCTGTGAAAACAAGCATTAGCGAAACTGCGTAAAGGCCGTCCGACAGGTCGGACGGCTCATCCCGAACGCATACAAATGACCCAGGAGGATACCGATGGCCCATCCGGAGGCAGACATCCAGCCCCGGCGGACTTCAATAGCGTTGGGCTAATACCAGAGAACTACGGTGAATTTTAGAAAATGCCGGGGAAAGCCCTTGGATTGAGCCGATACTTGCATGTATCATGACGACTTAATCCAGCACGGAAAGCGGGGGGATGCATGGAAAACAGGATTCTGATCTGCGACGACGAAGAAGGAATGCGGCGTTACCTGGGCAAGATGCTCCAGGCCTGGGGCTACCAGGTCGAGACCTTCGCCAGCCCGACCCTGCTGGTGCGCAGCCTCGAAGAGACCGATGCCGGCGGCGACCTGCTGCTGCTCGACGTGAAAATGCCGGAAATGGACGGCATCGAAGTGCTGCGCCGGGTCAGAAAAGCCCGCCCCGACCTGACCGTGGTCATGATGACCGGCCACGGCACCATCGAGTCGGCGGTCGAGGCGATGAAAATCGGCGCCTACGATTACCTTTCCAAGCCCTTTCCGCAGGAAAAGCTCTTCGCCCTGGTCCAGCACTGCCTGGAACGGGAACGGCTGATCGAAGAAAACAGCTCGCTGAAAAAGGAACTGCGCGAGCGCCTCGCCCCGACCGAGCCGATTTTCCGCAGCGAACGCTTCGGTGAAGTTTACGATCTGGCGCTGCAAGTCGCCGACAGCGATTCCAGCGTGCTGATTCTGGGTGAAAGCGGCACCGGCAAGGAACTGATCGCCGGCACCATCCATTACGCCAGCCCCCGCGCCAATCGGCGTTTTCTCGCCATCAACTGCGCCGCCCTGTCGGAAACCCTGCTGGAGAGCCAGCTGTTCGGCCACGTCAAGGGCGCCTTCACCGGCGCCACCCAGGCCCAGAAGGGGTTGCTCGACGAAGCCCACGAAGGAACCCTGTTTCTCGACGAGGTC
>MHXM01000132.1 GCA_001825565.1 Desulfuromonadaceae bacterium GWC2_58_13 | reverse complement strand
CTCGGGCACCGGAACGGAAAACCCCTTCAATGTCTTGAAAGGGTTATTTAGCATCCTGGTCTCTGAAGTCTTTTGGTCTTTTTTCCGGGTCACGATTACCGCTTTACGAGGTTGCGTCGGCCTTGTATCGCCTTGGTCTGCTGTTTGATGAGGGTGCCCTGGTTTTCCAGGTGAAACTGGTACCAAAGGTCTCCATACGCCTGCATTTTCATCTTTTTGCCCGTTTTGAGGGCGTCGAGATTGGCCTGTAAAGCCTCGTTGCCGCCGGTCTTTTTGAGACCTTTTTCCATGACCTCAATGGCCTTGTCTTTTTGCCCGATTTTATCCAGGCAGAAGCCATAAAGGTTCCAAAGCATCGGCTCTTTCTTGTTGGCGGCGGTCGCCTTGTCGAAAGTATCGATCATTTTGTTTGATTTGTTGCGTTTCATGTAGCAGATGCCGAGCATCCCCATGGCCACCCAGTGACGCACAAAGCCCTTTTGCAGATACTCGAAAGCTTCGGCAAAATCGCGCTTGAGATAAAGAATGGTGCCGATCTGGGCATTGAGTTGCCCCTTGATGTAGAACTGCCATTTGGCGTACTTGAAACCGCCCTGCAGTACCTTAACCGCCTTTTCGGATCGCCCGGCCTGGATGTCGCGCTGGGCGACTTCCATCAGGGCGCCGATCTTTTTCATCACGAAGCGGGTCAGCAGAAAATAAAGGAGCATAAAGGAGGCCACGGCAGCGATGCTGGCGATCCACTGTTCGACCCCTGCATAAAGTGTCAGCCCGGTATGGACCAGAAGGCATACAACAAGGGAAATGACGATATTGAGCATTATTCGGATGATCCTTTCAGGAGGTATTCATGAGCCCATCAGAGCCGACAGAGTGTAGCAACCTCACCTTTAAAAGTCAAAGAGATATACTTAGTCGGGACCAACCTGCGGTCGGTCAGCGGGGCAGATATGGATGGTGTACCAAGCGGTCGATGCCGAGGGCGGAAGGGTCGCTGGGAAGGGCTGGATTCTGCAGGAATTGGGTATTGCCGCATTGCAGCAGCGGGATCGGAGTCTGGTCGGTTTCCAGCCGGAATGCCTCGCCGCAGCGGGACCCGCAGCCCGTTCCCTTCAAATCCACGCGAAACGGACAGTTGCGGCTGGAAGTCACCATGGCATAGGGATAATGGAGAGAACCGGTCAACCCGGTCGGCAAGGGAGCCAGTCCCTGCAGCAGGTTATCCAGCTCGACCCGGGCGATCCCCATTTCCTCCAGCAAGGCAGCAGCTTCCCGACCATACCAGCTGCCGCGCCGAAAATACTCCCGCTGCTCAACAGTAAGGGGAAGCTCAAGGATGCGCGGGCCGCGCTTCTGCCCCGAGAGAATTCGACCGAGAAGAATCGGCAGTTGCGGCAGCGCTTCGCGAACCAGCTCCAGCGCCCCCCAGTCGGAGATCAGCACTTCGTCGCCAGGTTCCACCAGGCCAGCCAGCGCCTCCAGCAGGTCGCGCAGACGCGGCAACACCGACTCGGCCAGCACCGGCGTGGCCAGGGTGAAATGCCATCCCTGGTCGTGGGCAGCCCGGCAGGCCGCTACCCCTGCCTCGGGTTGCGGCAACAGCCAGGGACAAAACTCGGCGCCGAAATACAGCCGTTCATACCGCCCGGAAAGCGGGACGAGCCGGTTGAGAAAAAGAGCCGATCGAGGCTCAGCCGCGTTGCTCATCGTTAATCATCAGGGTCAGTTCATCGCCGGGACGCAGCACGTGATTCTCCGCCAGATTGTTCCAATGGAGGATACGGTCGGTCGATACCGAATATCTGTCGCCGATATCCGACAGGGTATCGCCGGGCTTAACCTGATAGACGACCTTGCGGGCCGACTTCGTCGCCGGCTTGGCGGCAGTCGCGACTTTTTTGGCCGTGGAAGGAGAGCTGTCTCCTGTCGACGACACCATCAGTGTCTGACCGGGACGGATGACGTTGCTCCGACCAAGCTTGTTCCAGACCCGCAGGTCCTTCTCGCCGACATCGAATCGCTTGGCGATCGACCACAGACTGTCGCCGTTGCGTACCTGGTAGGTCTTGCGGCGGGAACGCACGTAATCATCCTTCATCTCCTTCACCGGCAACTGACTGTAGCTCTGGTGCAGCGGCAGGATCAGATCGCGACCAACCTTGAGGGCACGGGAATTGTGGATATTGTTGAGGTCGACGATGTCGTCGATCCGGATGTCGTATTTCTTGGCAATCGCCCCCAGGGTGTCGCCCCGGGCAATCCGATGGCGTTTATAATTGGCGCGCCGGTCGGGGGGTACCTGAGCGTAGCGTTCTTCAAAAAGGTTTTTTTTGCCGGACGGAATACGCAACTCGTACTCGTCCGCTCCCGGGGGAGTACACCAGCGTTTGAGCTCAGGGTTAAGAGCCTTGATTTCATCATAGGAAACCTCGCAGAGTTTGGCGACCAGTTCGAGATCGGTAACCTCGGGGATGGTAACCAGGTCGTACTCTATAGGCGCCAGACAATCGAGATTGTCGAAGCCGTATTCTTCGGGGTTTCTGGCAATGGTCAGAACCGCCAGCAGTTTTGGCAGGTAGTTCTTGGTTTCGGTCTGCAGATACGATCCCCGGGTCAATTCCCAGAAATCCCGGGTATCGTATTTTTCAACCGCTTTGGAAATCTTGCCGCCGCCGGCATTGTAAGCAGCCACCGCGAGATACCAGTCGCCGTCGAAGCGCTGGTACAGGTCGTTGAGAAACTTGGCCGCCGCCCGGGTCGATTTCTCGAAATCCCGGCGTTCGTCCCGCCACCAGTCGTTGCTCAATCCATAAAGATTGCCGGTGCTTTCGATAAATTGCCAGGGACCGGCGGCATGGGCCCAGCTGTAGGCCTTGTCGTTGAACCCGGATTCGACCAGGGCCAGGTAAATCAGGTCTTGGGGCAACCCCTCTTCCTCGAAGATTTTGCGCATGAAGGGAATATAGCGCTCCGAGCGCTGCAACCAGCGGGTAAAGGTCTTGCGGGCGGAACCGGTGTAATAATCAATGAAATAACGAACTTTTTCGTTTTCGACCACGGGAAAGTCGAAAACCATTTCATCGGTCAGCAGGGTCAGCCCCTCGTTCTCCGGCGGATGCTGGTCGGTTCCGGAAAGGATCAGATTGTCTTCGAGGGTTTCGGCATCGAGCTCTTCCGCCAAAGGCGAAGGGCAAACCTCTACCGCCGCCGGCTCGGCAATCGCCATCACCGAAAATCCGTGTCGCTTTGGGACAGCGCCAACCGGCGATTTGGCCGAGCCGACCGCGACGTTGGGTGCCGTAATAGTCGGGACCGCGACCTGCTTGTCCGGTGTCAGCCAGAAACAACCGCCGAGTAGCAGAACTACCGGCAAAGCCCAGAGAATTTTCATTTTAACCTCCAGAACATCCGCGAAATGCCCGGTGGCAACCCGGCATTCCCTGCGTCATTCGTCGTCGGGCCAGAACCGGTGCTGCAGTTCGGCCAATAGTCCGTCAAAGGTGCTGCGTTCCCGGGCACTTACGGGAATGGCGGTAAAGCGGCGGCACAGCGGGGCGACTTCCTCCTGGGGGATCAGATCGATTTTATTGAATACCAAGAGCCGCGATATGCGGTCGAGTCCGAGGTCCTGCAATATCCGCTCCACGGACCGGATATGCTCCTCGAACCGGGGATTGCCGAGATCGACCACGTGTAGCAAGAGATCGGCGTCCTCCAGCTCTTCGAGGGTCGCCTTGAAGGCGCCAAGCAGGCTTTTGGGCAGTTTGCGGATAAAGCCGACGGTATCGGTGATGATGACTTCCCGCTCCATGGGAAAACGCAGCCGCCGGGTCGAGGTGTCGAGGGTGGCGAACAGCAGGTCTTCGGTGAAGACCTTGCTCTGGGTCAGGGCATTCAAAAGGGTCGACTTGCCGGCATTGGTGTAGCCGACAATCGAAACGATCGGCACCTCGGCACGGATGCGACGCTGCCGGCGCTGCAATCGGCCCTTGGCCAGCCCGGCCAGCTGTTTTTCGAGCCGGGCGATGCGGTCGCGAATCCGCCGGCGGTCGATCTCCAGCTTGGTTTCGCCGGGGCCGCGGCCGCCGATCCCCCCCATCAGGCGGGAGAGGGCGGTACCCCGGCCGATCAGCCGCGGCATGATGTACTTGAGCTGGGCCAGCTCGACCTGCACCTTGCCATCGAGGGTATGGGCCCGGCGGGCGAAGATGTCGAGAATCAGCTGGCTGCGGTCGATGACCTTGATTTCGGTGATGGCCGAAATGGAACGCACCTGCACCGGCGACAGATCCTGATCGAAAATCAACAGGGTCGCCCCTTGCTGCAGGGCGCGGATGATGACTTCCTTGACCTTCCCCTCCCCCATCAGGTACTTGGGATTGAGCTGGCGCGGACGTTGAATCACCCGGTCGAGCACCACCACGTCGGCGGTGCGGGCCAGTTCGGCCAGTTCGTCGAGGGAATCCTCGGTTTCCTGGCGGGCCCCCTGACTGACCGAGATGAGGATGGCCTTTTCACGAAGGTCGGAGAGATCGATGGTCTCCCCTATCTTTCGCTCCAGTTCCTCGTCAAGGGCACGGAGAAAAGCCTCTGCGTCGAAATCGAAATCGTGTACCGATGGCGCGGACAGGGTTTCGACGCTCTTGCCGCCGGAGCCCGGCGGCAGGACGTGGGCATAATGAATTCGCCCCGGCAGACCGCCCTCCCCGACCGCAATGGCCACCATCAGGTCGAGCCGCAACAAGGCCAGGTCGGTCAGGTCGTCCTGGGAAAGGGGCTCGCCCTTGAGGTGGGTGTGGATGCAGCGCAGCCCGCGCAACCCGCTGCGGCCGAGCCCGACATCGGAAAGGTCGGGGATGACGATCTCGCGATCGTCGCCAACGATAACGTGCTTGACGGTCCCCTGCCGGTCGATGATCACCCCGACCTGGCGGTTCATGTCGAAGGACCTTTCGGTCAGAAAACGTGCCAGCTCCGGAGTGATCACCTGGTCGACGGGAATCCGCCGCCGGTAGATACGTTCGAGCGCCTGAATCTGGCTCGCCTTGAGTCCCGAAAGATTACCCTGGATCACCATTGACCTCTCAACATCCGGCTGGCTGGGCGGGAAAAAACGAAAAAAGGGGCCGAAAGAGCCCCTTGATGTAAAATTTTCGACAGAACCTTCATGCCCCGGTAATGTTGAAACCGGCGTCAACGTAGTGGACTTCGCCGGTTACGCCGCTGGCCAGATCGGACAGCAGATACAGGGTGGACTTGCCGACTTCTTCCTGATCGACGCAGCGTTTGAGTGGCGCACGGTCGTCCATCAACTTGATCTTCTCCCGAAAGTTGGCGATACCGGACGCCGCCAGGGTCTTGATCGGACCGGCGGAAATGGCGTTGACGCGGATCCCCTTCTCGCCCAATTCGACCGCCAGATAGCGCACCGAAGCCTCGAGCGCGGCCTTGGCCACGCCCATGACGTTATAGTTGGGAATGGTCCGCACGGACCCGAGGTAAGTCATGGTGACGATGCTGCCGCCATGGGTCATCAGGGGGACGGCGTAACGAGTGATCGCGACCAGCGAATACGCGCTGATATCAAGGGCCAGTTGAAAACCGGCGCGACTGGTCTGGCTGAAACCTTGTTTAAGGTCTTCACGATTGGCGAAGGCTACCGCATGCACCACGAAATCGATGGAACCCCATTCCTGGCGAACCGTTTCGAATACCGCTTCGATCTCCTCGTCCTTGCAGACATCGCAGGGAAGAATCAGTTCTGCATCCAGACTTTCCGCCAGGGGACGCACCCGCTTTTCGAGCGCATCGTTCAAATATGTAAAAGCCAGGGAAGCCCCGGCAGCCTTGAGCTGCTGAGCAATTCCCCAGGCGATACTCATCTCGTTCGCGACCCCGAAAATGATGCCGCGTTTTCCTGCCATCAAACCCATTTAATAATTTCTCCTTGCGTTATCTCCTTGTTTGAAGGGAGATTTTTAACAGATCACGCTAGATAAAGCAAGCGTTTTGACCGCTACGCCCAGGGCGGGGAAACAGCGGCCTCCGGGCTGGATTAAAGCGTTTGGATTTGCCATTGACAAGCGGGAGGCGGAATACGACAATTCCGGCAACTTAAAAGGAGGGATGTCCCGGTGGACGTATTGACCATATTCGGCATCGCCGTGGCCCTGGCCATGGATGCCTTTGCCGTGGCCCTGGCCGCGGGCGTGACACTGGAACGGATTACCGGTCGTCACCTGTTCCGTTTCGGATTTCACTTCGGACTGTTTCAGGCCATGATGCCGGTAATCGGCTGGCTGGCGGGGATCACCGTGCAACAATGGATCTCTGCCTATGACCACTGGATCGCGTTTGGACTTCTTGCCTTTGTCGGCATCAAGATGATCCGCGAGGCGTTTGAAGAAACGGACGAGGAAACCAGCCCGACCGATCCCACCCGTGGACTGACCATGGTCATGCTGGCGGTCGCCACCAGCATCGACGCCCTGGCGGTCGGATTGTCACTGGGGATGCTCGAAGTCAGCGTTTGGCTTCCGGCCGTGGTGATCGGCCTGGTCTGCGGCGTTCTGACCGTGGTCGGCATGCTGCTCGGCGGCAGGATCGGCAGCCTGTGGGGCAAGCGGGTCGAAATTTTCGGCGGTTTGGTGTTGTGCGGCATAGGCGTGAAGATCGTGCTGGAACATACCCTGCTCAAGTAAAGAAATGATTTCAACTACCCTCCTGATCCAGAGGGGGAAGTAGGCACGAAGCATAGAAACCGACACCTGCGGAACGCCCCCGGAAAAAGTTTTTCCGGGGGCGTTCCGTTTTATCACTGCGGGCAGGTGGCGTCGCCGGGTTCGAATGGGGGGGTGGTAATTGCGGCTTCGCTGCTGTAGGGAGACAGGTCCTGGCCGCGATAGGGTCTGACCCGGTAGACGTAGTCGGTGTTTTCTTCGATGCCGACGTGGTCGGTGTAGGTGGTGATGCCGGGGGCGACGGTGGCGGTTTTGATGAATTCGCCGTTCCAGATTTTGACCTCGATCTCGGTGCCGTCTTCGTCGGCGGCGTTGTTGATCCAGTCGAGACGGATCATGCGGGAATTCAGCGCCGTGGCGGTCAGTCCGGAGGACGCCCGCGGCAGCAGCTGCCCCTCCGCTTCGGCGCTGTAGCCGCTGGTCCAGGAGTGGGTGGCGGTTTTGAAGGCGCGCACCCGGTAGCGGTAGGCCGAGCCGGTGAGACCGGTGTCGCTGTAGGTGGTGACGTTGGCGGCGACGGTGGCGATTTCGGCGAAGTCGCCGCAGCCGCTGCCGGCACAGCGTTCGATGGTAAAGCCGGTTTCGTCGCTGGTGGCATCGCTCCAGGCCAGGTCGAGATGGCTGTCGCTGGCGGCGGTGACGGTCGGTGAACCCGGTGCTGTCGGCGTGGGGGTGGGGGCCGAAGCGATGTTGGTGGTGCCGCTGGTCCAGGGGGTGGCGCCGGTGTTTTCGGCCTTGACCCGATACCCGTAGCTGGTGCCGTGGGCGACGGCGGTGTCGCTGTAGCTGGTGGTGTTGCCGGCGACCGTGGCGAGCGGGGCGAAGTCGCCGCAGCTTAGGCCTTCGCAGCGTTCGATGACGAAGGCGGTTTCCGACGAGGAGCGGTCGGCCCAGGAAAGATTGATCTGGGTGGTGTTGGCGACAACGGCGACGAGGCTGTCCGGATTCTGGACGCTGGTTATGGCGGTGGCGGTGGCGCTGGTGGCGCTGTCCCAGCCGCAACCGGCGGTCTTGGTGGCCCGCACCCGGTAGCTGTAGCTGGCACCCGGGGTCAGGCCGGTGTTCTGGTAGCTGGTGGTTCCGGCGGTGGCGATTTCGGTGAAGTCGTTGCAGCTCGCGCCCTGGCAGCGTTCGATCTTAAAACCCGTTTCGTCGCTGTTGGCATCGCTCCAGGACAGGTTGATCTGGGTTTCCGAGGCCCGGGTGGCGCTCAGGGCGCTCGGCGTCAGCTTGGCCGTGGCGGTGACCTCGGCCGGGCCGACCCACTCGGTCTGCCAGATCGGGCCGTCGCTCTTTTCGGCCCGCACTCGGTAGCCGTAGGTCTGCCCTTCGCAGACCGTGGCGTCGGTGAAGCTCTGACTGTTGGCCGCCAGCAGCGCACCGAGGTCGGCGAAGTCGCCGCAGCCGGCCCCGAAGCAGCGCTGCAGGCGGTAGCCGGTTTCCGAGCCGCTGTTGTCGGTCCAGTTCAGGCCGATCGATGTGGTACTGGCGGGGGACGCGGCCAGGTTCGAGGGGGAGAGCTGGGTGGTGGTGGCGCTGGCGGTGTTGGAATAATCGGACTGCCAGCCGCAGGCGGCGGTTTTGTAGGAGCGCACCCGGTAGCTGTAGTCGGTCCCCGGGGTCAGGGCGGTATTCTGGTAGCTGACCACGTTTGAACCGACGGTGGCGATTTCGGCAAAATCGCTGCAACCGTCCCCTTGGCAGCGTTCGATGGCGAAGCCGGTCTCGTCGCTGTCGGCGTCGGTCCAACTGAGGTCGATCTGGACTTCGGAGGCGCGCGCCGCGGCCAGAGCGCTCGGCGCCGACTTGGCGTTGGCGGTGGCCTCGGCCGGTCCGGCCCAGGTGGTCTGCCAGACGGGGCCGTCGTCTTTTTCGGCGCGCAGCTGGTAGGTGTAGGTCTGCCCCTCGCACACCGAGCTGTCTTGATAGCTTTGGGTATCGGCCGCCAGCAGCGCGCCCAGATCGGCGAAATCGCTGCAAGAGCTCCCCGGGCAGCGCCGCACCCGGTAGCCGGTCTCCGAGCCGCTGTTGTCGGTCCACGAGAGATTGACCCGGGTGGTGTTGACCGTGTCGGCGGAAAGCCCGGTCGGTGCCGGAGGGCTCTGGGTGGCGGCGGTGGCGGTGATCCAGGTCGTCTGCCAGGGACAGTCGGCGCTCTTTTCCGCCCGCATCCGGTAGCTGTAGCTGGCTCCCGGCTGCAACCCGGCATCGGCGTAGACCAGCGGCTTGCGGGTCAGGGTGTACAGGGATGCGACCTCGTTGGCGCTCAAGCCCCGGGGCACGACCAGCACCTCGTCCAGCCAGCCCTTGAAATAACGGGCATAACCGTCGTCCCTGCCGATGTAGGCATAACCCGTGTCGTTGTAAAGGGTGCCGCTCCAGGCCACCGGCGTGCCCACCTCCCGCCCGTCCACGTAGAGCCGCAGGAAGCTGCCGTCATAAACCCCGGTGTACTGGTGCCAGACGGTGATGTCGACCGGCAGGGAATCGATCTGAATGACCTGATAGGACGAAATGTTGTTGGCGTAAAAAATAGAGAAGCGCAGGCCGGTGCCGTTTTTGATCGGACTCAGGATATAGGCGTTGCGTTTGCTCACCAGCATGTCGTCGTCGCTCCAGGTCGCCGAGAAGGACTTGGCCCAGACCGAAACGGTGATGGCGGCGGTGGGATTCAGGCCGCCGTAGTGGGTCATCCGCAGATAATCGTTCACCCCGTCGAACCAGCCCGCCTGGCCCCGTTCGGCGTCGGCCTGCAAAACCGCGCCCGAGCGGAACCCGTCACTGCCGCCGGGAGCGCTGTTAACGACCGCGCCCCAGCTCGCCTCCTCCATCTTCAGCCAGAGGGAAGCCTCGTTCAAACCGCTGCCGTCGATGTCGGCCAGCGGCGAGAAGTCGCCGTCGGTGGTGCAGGCGGTCTCGTCCCCCGGGCAGCGCTCCAGGGTGTAGCCGCTCTCGTCGGCCAGGGTATCGGTCCAGGAGAGGTCGATTTCCGATTCGGAGACGACGGTGGCGGCAAAGTCGGCCGGGGTTACCGGCAGGGCGGTTGCGGCCGAGACCGTCGTCGACCAGGCGCTCTGCCAGCTCGGGGCGCTGCTCTTCTCGGCGCGGACCCGGTAGCTGTAGGCGCCGTCGCTGCAGACGCCGGTATCGCCGTAGCCGGTGCTGTTGCTGGAAAGCAGCAGATCGAGGTCGGTGAAATCGGCATCCTGGGTGCAATCGAGCGCCGCGCCATTGCAGCGCTGCAGGCGGAAACCGGTTTCGCTGAGGGTCGGGTCGCTCCAGGACAGGTTGACGCGGGTGCTGTTGACGGTCGTGGCGCTCAAGCCCGAAGGCGCGGCAACGCTGGTGGTGGCCGAGGCGATGGCGCTGTAGGGGCTGTCCCAGGGAACCGTGGCGGCCTTGGTGGCCCGCACCCGGTAGCGGTAATCCGAATTGGGTTGCAGATTGGTGTTCGCGTAACTGGCGACGCCGGCGCCGACCGTGGCGATCTGGGCAAAATCGAGACAGCCGGATCCCAGGCAGCGTTCGATCTTGAAGCCGGCTTCGTCGCTGGTGGTATCGGACCAGGCCAGATTGATCTGCGTCTCGCTGAAGCGGCTGGCGCTCAGGTTGGCCGGGGCGCTCGGCGCCGGCGGGCTGACGGTGGCGATGTCGCTGTAGGGGCTGACCCAGTGGCCGGTCAGATACGCCTTGACCCGGTAGCGGTAGGTCGCTCCGGCCGTGACGGAGGTATCGCTGTAGCTCGTGCTGCCGGCTCCCCGGTCGAAACGGTCATGGGTGGAGAAATCGCAGCCGCTCCCCTCGCAGCGCTCGACGGTGAACCCCGACTCGCCCTCGGTGGTGTCGGCCCAGGTCAACGACGCGGTCGTGGTATTGGGCGCACTGGCCGCCAGGGAAGACGGCGCCGCCGGACTGCCGGTGGCGACTTCCGTCTCGATCCAGCGGGAGGTCTCGCCGGAGTCGTTGAAGGACTGCACCCGGAAACAGTAGGTCGAGCCGGGATTGAGTCCCGAAGCCATCAACCCGGTGGCGTTGGCGGCGGTTTCGGTAACGGCGGTCCAACCGCCGGGATCAAGGCAGCCGTCGACCTTGCGTTCGACCCGGAAGCCGGTCTCGTTCAGCGAGTTGTCGGCCCAGGCCAGGCTGGCCTGGGTGTAGAGCTGGGTGGCGCTCAAGGGATGGGGCGCCTGCATCGCCGCCGAGACGGCCTTGAAGACGATGAAATCGGTGTTGTTGCCGGCGTTGGTGGTGACGCCGGCGACGAAGGCCTCGCCGTAGGCGTTGAAAACGACGTCCTCGGGAAAGTCGACCCCATGGGCGGCGCCGTCGAAAACGCCGGCGCCGACGGTCAGGCCGTTGTGATCGAACAGAACCGCGACGATGTCGTCGCCGCCGCCGCTGTCCGAGGCGCCGGTGACGCAGACCACCCCGCTGCGGTCGATGGCCATGGCCACGGCCGCCTCGTCGCTGCCGGTGAAGTCGAGGGTCTTGCTCCAGAGGGCGCCGCCGCCGGCGGACGGATAGCGGATGACGATGATGTCGTGGTTGCCGCTACCGACGAAGGTCGTCCCGGCCACCACCACGTCGTCGTTGAGGGGGTCGATTCCGACCGCCGCGCCGGTATCGTAACCGCCGCCGTCGTGGACCCGCGGCCAGCCGGCCAGCACGCTGCCGGTGGCGCCGTCGTACTTGAGGGTGAGGATGTCGCCGTTGCCGCCGGCCCCCACCGAATAGCCGGTCACCAGCAGGTTGCCGTCGCCATCCACCGCCAGGCCGGTGGCGTGGTCGTCGCCGCCGCCGTCGTGGATTCTCGGCGCTCCGCCCCAGGCCAGGGTGCCGTCGCTGCCGTGGTACTTGGCGACGAAATAGTCGAAGTTGCCGCCATTCCAGGTCTTGCCGGCGACGAACAGGTCGCCTCCGGCATCGAAGGCCACCGCCGCCGGCTGATCGAGACCGCCGCCGTCGTAGGGAGCGGCGGCCCACTGCCTGCTGCCTGCCGCGTTGTACTTGAGCAGGTAGATGTCGTCGTTCGGCGTGGCGTTTTTGCCGTAGCCGGTCACCGCCACGTTGTCCGAGCCGTCCACCGCCGTGGCCACCGCCGCCGAGCGGTCGTCGTTGCCGGCCGGGCCGTTGTACTGGTCGGCCCAGTTCGGGGTGCCGCCGGTTGCCGGATAGCCGAGGCTGTAGACGTCGTTGGTGTTGCCGGCGCCGCCGCCGTACATGGAGGCGTAGCCGCTGACGACGACCCGGTTGCCGCTGTCGATGGCGACGGCGGTGGCGAAGTCCGACTGGTTGTCTTCGTCGTTGTGGCGGGCGCTCCATTGTTCGACGGCGGCGTTGCCGCGGTCGAGTTTGAGGGTGTGATAGTCGTAGCCGCCTTCCGTCGAAAAGCTGAAGCCGGTCGCCACCGGATGGTTGTCGGGACCGGCGGCGATGGCTGCGGGTTCGTCGTCGCCGCCATCGACCCCGGCATGGATATGCTGCCAGGCCGGCGGATCGTAGCTGATCAACGTGGTGCGGGCATCGGCTTCGTTGCTGTAGGGCGAACTGCCGTCGCTGCCGTTGCTCGCCTTGACCCGGTACACATAGCGGGTATCGGCGTTAAGGCCGGTATCCGCGTAGCCGGTGGTGTCGGCCGCCAGGTTCGCGACCACCACCGTCCAGTCGCCGCCGCCGCTTTTGCGTTCGACCGCGAAGTTCTCTTCGTTGCCGGCGTTGTCGGTCCAGGCCAGGGCGATCTCGCTGGTGGAAACGACGATGGCGGAAAGACCGGTCGGCGCGTCGAGGGCGCCGCCATCGTACGTGACGGCGACGAAATCGTAGCCGGTGGCCGCCGTGTCGGACCAGCCCCCCACCACCGGGCGGCCGGCGGGCGTCAGATCGATCCCGACCGGCCGGTCATGGTACGCGGCCGATCCCAGCACCGATTGCCACAGCTGGGTGCCGCTGCTCCGGTCGTACTTGTAGGTATGAATATCGTCCTTGCCGCCGCCGTTGTCGTTGGTGATGCCGGTCACGAACAGATCGCCGTAGGCATCGCCGACCAGGTCCACGCCGACGTCGTTGTTGCCGTTGCCGGTGTTGTGGATCGCCTGCCAGCCGGCAGGCAGCGTGTCGTCGCCGTCGGCGGCGCCGTAGCGGCTCAGGCACAGGTCGTTGTTGGTCGCCAGGGCCAGGCTGGAACCGGCGACGTAGACGTTGCCCGCCTCGTCGAGCCACAGCGCCCGCCCTTCGTCGGCCAGGCCGCGATCCCGGGTTCTGGCCCAGATCGGCGTGCCGTCGGCATCCGCGTATTTGATGGTGAAGCCGTCCCGGTCGCTGCCGTTGAAGACGTAGCCGGTCGCCGCCACGTTGCCGGCGCCGTCCAGGGCCACGGCCATCCCCTTGCCGTCGCCGGCATCCGTGTAGCGTTTTTCCCAGCTCTTGGCTCCGTCGAAGTCGTACTTGACCACGGTGAAGTCGAAGTCGGGCGTGGCGTTCTGCGACTCCCCGGTCGCGGCGATGCCGTCGATCCCGGCGGCGATGGCGGTCAGCCGGTCGTGGCCGTCGGCGGGGCCGTTGTAGATGGCCGCCCAGGTCGGGGTGCCGTCGGGGTTGGGGCCGCCCGGCGCATACTTGAGAATCAGAAAATCGTCTTCGGCCGAAACGTTCTGCGAGGTGCCGCCGACGTAGATGTTGTTGAGGCTGTCGAGAGCGATGGCGTTGGCGTAATCGTTGCCGCCGGCCGCGCCGTTGTAGCTGTGCTGCCAGAGCACCGAACCGTCGGCGCCCGAGTACTTGATGGTGTGGATGTCGTAGCTGCCGCCGCTGTGCGCGTAGCCGGTAACGACGATGTCGTCCTCGCTGTCCACCGCCACCTCCGTGGCCCAGTCCTGGGCGCCGGCCCGATCGAACGTTCGGGCCGGCCAGGCCAGGCCCGATCCGTCGGCCAGAATCTTGAGCAGAGAGTAATCGTTTCCCCCCGCGTCGGTGTACCCGGCCAGAATCACGTTGCCCTGGGAATCGACCGCCGAGGCCCGCGTCTCCTGCTTGCCGGCCACCGCCGGCGCATAACTCCACAGCGGATCGCCGCCGGCGGCCAAAGCCGCCCGGGCGACCAGCAGGCTCAGCAGCAGAACACATAAAAAAACAGCTTTGGGTATCGTCGTGTCGAATGGTCGCGTCATGGCCATCGCCCTCGAACGGTTCATCCGGATCTTCCCCATCCTCCTCGTTCTCCCCCTTACCATGGCGTCACGTCATTCCAGCGCTGGTTGTTCCAGGCCCCGGTCATGGTTTCGTGACAGTGGAGATAGCTGTACACCCCCGCGTAGCCCCCGTCGTCCCCCAGGCTCGGATACCCGCCGGAAAGTCTCTGCCCCCGGTGGTTGGAATCGAGGCAGTTGGTGCGCATCAGACGCCCGAGTCCCGACACATGCGGGGTGTGGCACTTGGAGCAGGAGAAGTTGTGCTCGGCGTTGTTCCCCCAGCCCTTGACCGTCTCGTGAATCCGGTCGACGCTCTTGAAGGCCGTATTCTTCTTGACCCCGTCGGTCAGGCTCTCCTTCGGATGGCAGCGCAGGCAGAGCCCGGCGAACGTTTCGGCCGCCTCGCTCATCTTGTTCGAGGCTCCGGAGGTATAGCCCGGGCCGAACACCTTGCGGTCGAGATTGTAATTATTCGTGGAAAACTCGGATCCGTTGTGCTGCGGGTAATCCTCCTTGTAGGGCGAGGTCAGCCAGGTCCCCTTGAGCAGCGGCACCGCATAGGCCTGCTTGCCGCCCAGCGACGGACTGACCCCGTGGGGATCGTGACAGCCGCTGCACAAGCCATTGATGCCGCCGTCCACCGCGTCCGGATGGTCCAACGGCGCCGACGGCTTGAGATGCCCCCCCTGGTTGACCCGGCTGGCCTTGAAGGGAAACCGCGCCATGGTGCCGTTGCCGCCGCCGCCGAAACGGGCCGTATCGAGATAACCCATGATCGGCGCGGTGGCCCCGAAGGTCGAATTATATCCCCAGGGCTTGGCCCCGGCGGCGGCCGTTTCGTGGCAGTCGAAACACTGCGCCGCCCCGGGATTCATCGGATTGACCACCCCGGCCCCGTCGGCCACTCCGGCCGCCTTGTAGGTCACCCCGTAGCCCCCCTTGCCGGCCTGGGTCTCTTTCAGGTTGGCGCCCCGGAAGCTG
>MHXM01000131.1:6013-20924 GCA_001825565.1 Desulfuromonadaceae bacterium GWC2_58_13 | reverse complement strand
TGACGAACTTGCGGTTGTTTTAGGGAAAGATGGATTGCCTACGGTTATTTCGTTTCGACGCAGGCTCACAGCCGTTTCATAGCAATTCAACAAGCAACAACAGGGATTTCTGAAAATGCTAATTTAATGTAAATGAATGTCGAATTACCAAAGTTATTACAACATGAACTACAACACAAAAACAAAAGGACCTAACCAATAACGGCTAGGTCCTTGTATTTATTGGAGCGGGAAACGAGATTCGAACTCGCGACCTTCAGCTTGGGAAGCTGACACTCTACCACTGAGTTATTCCCGCAATGGAAGCGCATTTTAGGAGGGATCTTTTTTTTTGTCAATACTTTTTTGGGCTAATGATTTAAGAAACTTATGTGCTTCGTCCAGGGTGCGCACGCGCCCTTCCATTTCCGCCTGACGCAATTGATTAAGCAATCGGCCGACCAATTGTCCCTGCTGAACGCCAAGTTCGGAATGTATCCACGAACCATCCACCAAGTCTGGAATCCTGCTATTTTTTTCATGTTGCATGTAATCGTCGAAAGCCCTGCGGACGTTCTCCAACAGAGGCTCCGGGTGATCGACCTGGCACAGAAGGTAGACCAGACTCAGCCAGGGGTCAGGTCCGAGTCGACTGACCCAGAGCGCCCTTCCCCGTCCGGGGCTGTTCAACGCAAACAGTTCATCAGCTCGCCTCGAATGTAATTCGGCCAAGCTGCGAAGCAGCACATTGCTGTTGTTGCTGAAACGAAGCTGCTTCAACAGCTGCGGAGTGGATTCGAGCACACGGGACCCAGCCAGAAAACCTGCCAGCCGAAGGATAGCGGCCGCCGACAAAGGAGGTTCGGTTACGACCCGCTCAAGAGAGAACGACGGAGTTGAAGCGTAATGCGTAAGGCGCCGAGAAATCTGCTCGACTTTGTGGATACCTTTAGAAAACGATCCGTTTTGTCCCGGCGAACCGAAAAGCTGATCCAAAAGACCGAGATCTTCCATCCGATGCAATGAGTCTGACGGGCAGTCGACAGCGAAAATCTGGGACAATTCGTTGCGTATCCGCTCAGCCGAAACCCGGCCGAGCCTGCTCACTTCGGTCGCCATCAAAACGCGGGTGGCCGGGTCGAACTCCATTTCCAGCGTGGCCACCAGCCGAATCCCCCGCAACAGGCGCAGGGGATCATCTTTGAACGCGTCAGTGGAACAGGCGCGCAGTATCAAATGGTTCAAATCGCTGCGGGCATCAAGGGGATCGCATATTGCCTCCAAATCGAGAACACTCGAAAGTTCTACGGCGAGCGCATTGACGGTAAAATCCCGCAGCCGCAGATCTCCTTCCAGGGTATCGCTACGAAAGGGGGCAAAATCGTAGGTGTACTTTTCATGTTTCTGTTTCAACACCACCCGGCTCTGCTTGCGGAGGCGATCCATCATAAACCAGCGCCCGCCGATGCGCGAGGCGAAGCGACATGCTACTCGGGTCGGATCATAGGGAGTGGCAAAATCGAAATCGGCGGAGGGGCGCCCGAGCAGGTGATCGCGCAAGGCGCCGCCTACCAAGTAGCAGGTTTGACCGGAAATCAGGCAATCCGACAGGTGGGGTAGAATATATGCGCTGACGAGCAAATCGCTAAGTGACATCATGATACATGATAACAAAAAAGGCCCGCCGAAGCGGGCCTTTTGAAACCAAATCAGGCCAGATCGAGAACGGCCTGGTAGATGAGGTCGAAGAGTTCCTGAATGTTTTCTTCGGCGATACAGGAGAAGGCGATGCGCAGGTCGGTTTTGCCGATCGAAATCGCGCCCACGCCGTATTTGTCGAGAAGATGGATACGAAGCTTTTCGGCATCGACGGTCTTGAGTTTAAGGCACATGAAATAGCCCGAGTTGAATGGGTAATAATCCCAGGCTTTGTCATATTTGCTACTATTGAGAACCGCCTTGGTTTTCAGTGCCCGGCCCTTCATGACCTGAAATTTTTCTTCCTTCTGCGCCAGGAACTGCGACGAACGCAGCGCCTCGATGACGAAAGTTTGCGAAGGATGGGGGCAGTTGGAAATCTTGGCGCGGATAATCCCCATGGTTTTCTTTTCAAGAGCGGTCAGCACCGGCGCATTTTCGTAGCTGTGGCCGTCGGCAAACGTGATGAAACCGGTCCGGAAACCCCAGACAAACTCTTCTTTGGTTGCGCCGTCGAGTTTTACCGCCAGGATGCGCGGATGCAGGTTGGCGAGTTTGCCGAACAGGGATTCTTTCATGGAATCTTCATAGAACAGGCCGAAATACGCGTCGTCGGTGACGGCGACCACGTTGCAACCCGCTTCGGCGACTTCCTTGATGGCGGCGACAATGGCATCCCCTTCAGCAACCGTGGGGGTATAACCGCTCGGGTTGTTCGGGAAGTTGAGCAGCACCACCGCCTTGCCCTTTTCTTCCGCGGTGTTTTTCAATACGACCTTGAAAGCATCGACATCAAAACCGCCGGCAACGGTAAAGGTCGGAAACTTCTTGATGATGCCGCCGTTGCAGGTGCCGAAGGTCAGGTTGTAGTTGCCCCAGAGCATGTCGGGAAGAACGACGTGGTCACCGACCCCGACGAACATGTCGCCCAGAATGGAAAGACCGTGGGTCAGAGCATTGGTTACGATGGGATTGCTGAAGAATGTTCCCTTCATGCTGGGGTTTTCCCGGACCATCTTCTCCCGCCACAGCGCCCTCAGTTCGGGTTTGCCGGCCGGCGGCGCGTAGGGGTAGATATCCTTCGGATCGAAAGCGGAAAGTTTGTCCTGAATGCACTGAAGGAACATTGGGCCACCCTTTTCAGTGGCGATACCGATGGTGGCGTTGAATTTATGGGCCTTTTCCTTCGCTTCGGCAGACTGGGTCAGGATGCCCTTGGGGAAGAAAAGGTTTTTCCCAAGGTCTGAAAGCATCTCCAGAACGTGGGGATTGTGTTGGGAAAGCTGTTCGTTGAGTTCCGAGGCTAATGGATTCATCATGTCCTCCTGGGGGTTTATTTTTCGGCGGTCCCGGATGGCCGGCAACCGGGCCACATGCGCCAAAGCGGCATTAAATCAGGATTGAGAAGGGCTTGTCAACGGGAATATTGGCGCCCATTTAGGTATACGGCATTTTTTCCCCGGGGCGTCGAGGGGGAGTCATTGCGAGCGGAAAAAACTTCTGAAACATGTTACGTTGCGTCCAAAGAAGGACAATGGTAACTTCAGCTCCTGAGTGATTCCCCAGGGAGAACCCATGCTATTCATAAACATTATACTGCCTGTATTTCTGATGGTTTTTGCCGGCTTTGTGCTGGAAAAAACCGGTCATCTCGACTTCCGGACCCTCACCTTCAGTTCACTCTACCTGTTTACCCCGGCGCTGGTCTTTTCGGCATTGCTGAAAAATGAGCTGCAACTGGATCTGGCCAGGGATATCGCTTTGTTCATGGTGGTCTACACCCTGGTCATGTTAGGCGTTTCCGTCGCATGCGGAAGATTGTGCCGCATGGACAGGGAAACCCGGGGCGCCCTCTCATTGACGACGGTAATGATGAATGTCGGCAATTTTGGGCTTCCTCTCGCCTATTTCGCCTTTGGCGAGGCCGGCCTCAACGCCTCGATCATGACCTTCGTCCTGTTCAATATTCCGTTGGGCACCCTTGCCATCATTATCGCCCAGGGAGCCGGGGTTTCGTTGGGCACTGCGCTTACCAACACGCTGAAAATTCCTATTTTTCACGCCGTCGTATTGGCTTTTCTATGCCAGCTGCTTCATGTTCCGATCCCGGTTTTCCTTTTACGCCCCACCGAAATCCTCGGCCAGGCGGCCATCCCGGTCATGCTGGTGCTGCTCGGAATGCAACTGGCGAAAACTCAGTTGGGCGCTTGGCCCGGATTTCTTTCCCTATCCGCGATTATCCGACTGGGCCTGGCCCCACTGGTCGCTTGGGGTATCGCCCTTCTATTCGGCCTGGACGAGTTGACCCGCAAAGTCGTCATTCTGCAGACCAGCACCCCTTCCGCGGTACTGCCCCTGCTCTACTCGATACGTTTCGGCACCCGCCCGGACCTGGTCGCTGGAGCCATCATGGTTTCGACGCTACTGAGCGCGCTGTCTTTAACGGTTATTCTGTATTACCTGCAGGGATAAACGAGAACTAGCGGACAACCCGGGTGGCGACACTGAGGGCCTGGAACGGTACCTTGAGATTGAGTTTCCGGGCCACCAACAGGTTAATGACCAGCGATACTTTCCGCGGAGTGTGCAGTTCCATGGTGGCCGTTGGGGTGCCCGCCAACAAAGAAATCAGCAGACCGGCAGCGACTTCTCCCTGTTCGACGGGATCGGATTCCAGAGTGACCAGGGCTCCCTGGTCGCAGAGGGTGGGAATCTGCGATACCACGGGCAGATTCTGCGTAGCGGAAAAATTCATAATATCTTTGATTCTCATGTTCAAAACCGCGCTGTCCGTAACGAAGAGGCTGTCAATCGCCCCCGTCATGGACTTTAAAGCCGTAACGACTTCGTTCGGACTGGAAATATCCTTAGGCAAAGTTGCAAGCCCGATCTTTTGTGACAACTCCGCCAGTTTGCGCAATTGCAAAACCGAACCCTCATCATTGGAGGAGAACAGTACTCCCATGGTTCGCGCCGGGCAAATTTCATGGAAGGTTTTCAGCAAAGTCTCAAGCGGGGTTTTGCCGCTGACTCCGGCAATATTTTTCATCGGCACGCCGATATCCCGTATGAGTCCCAACCTGACCGGGTCATATACATCGGCAAAAAGAACGGGAATCCCACGCGCTTCCTTTTTGGCGCTGAGCGTCGCCGGAGCGCCGTAGGTGACAATGACATCCGCTCCGATACCCACCGCCTTGCGAATGCTGTTGTTCCAGGACATGGTATCGGGATTGGGACTCTGAACGTAAATATTCAAACGTTCTTCGGACATGCCCGAATCTCTCAACTTTTGTACGAAAGCTTCGTGGGCGAGCCGGTAGCGTTCAATGTCGCCGGTTATGATCACCGCGACAAAGGTTTTTTGTTCCGCCATCACCTCTCCTGCATGCCCCCCCAAAAGCACGCCGAGCACCAGCAAAACAAGTGTAGGTTTCAAGAAATTCAACACAAATCAGCTTTCTATGGTTTTGCGCATTTACCAGTTTCTGGAGACACTTACCATGTACAGTTGGGCGGTACCGTCAAAGTCACTGCTGTTGCGATCCTCGTAGTCATCATGAGAAAACCGGCTGGAACAACTCCAACCGTCGGACAAGGTCCATTCGAGTCCGAGGGCTATTCCGCTCTGAACTATTTCCAACTCGCTCAGTTCACTGAGCCCTGAAGAATCGAACTCGCCAATGACTGGCAGATTCTGAGGCGCAAAATCGGGGTTGAACACCGCGTGTGAGCGAATATGACGCGCTTCCACCATGGCCTGAAGGTTTTTCACCAGCCGCAGGGCCGCGGAGAAGGTCGTGGAATGAACCCGCTGGCGATAATCGGCATTCTCGTTCAGGTACGAGTTTGGGGCCGCCCCGAAAATTACGTCCTGGGAAGTGTCGGAACGCAGGAAACCATAGTGGAAATTGACATTGAGGGTTTCCGTCGGCTGTGCCCAGAATCCAACGGTAAAATCCTCCTGTTGCTGTTTCCGGTCGATCTCGTGATGAAACAGATTCCCATCGCTGTCATAATGGAAACGATCAAAATTACAGTTGATTCCACGACTCAGGCGGATATTGGTGGTAGCGCCGAAACGCGGCGTCGGGGTCCAATTGACGCCGGCAAAAATCTGCTGCTGCTCCTCGACGGAGGCGCCGTAGGCGGGATCGTCCGAGGTCCGATATTCATACCAGCCATTGATTTTCAATTTTGATGGCCCCAAGGGCCGGGCAATGAAACTTAACCGGTAACGGTTGATGTTCTCATCTTCAGGAAGTTCCCAAAAAGGATCAAACGGATCGTCGGTGGCCGCACCGGTCTGGCCGCGATGAATTTCCTTGCGCTCGAACTCCCCCATAAGGGTCAGTCTGGTTGTCGGGCGATACGAAACTTTCGCATGGTAGGTCGCCCGGGTGATGTCGATGTTCTGCCGGACATCGATTTCGGCGGGGTCCAGACTGCTCACGGTCATTTGAGACGGGGTGCTGTTGTCCTGATCGAGTATCCGGTATTTAAAATTGACCGTCAGTTTTGGATCGGGAATGAGGGTCAGGTCAGTTGAACCTTTATAAAAATCGGTTTCCGACTCAACCGGATGAACGTCCGAACTAAGATCGGATAAATTCTCTTTTTTCCCAACGGTGAACCCGGCCGCCGCGACTACCCCCCCGGACGGTGACGTGCTGGCTTTGATGGTCGTGGAAACCAGGCGCGAATCAGGGGTTTCGTCATGCTGGTAACTCTGTGCTGTTCCAAGAAATAAATCGTACGGAATCGACTCTTTTTCGACAAACTCCCGGAACAACTGTTCCACTGCGAGGTTGATGTATCCGAGATGGGTATCCAGACCCATGGTGAACTCTTCGGTGACCCGGTCGACATCCCGGGTTTTGCTCACCAATTGAAACTGGGGGTAATCTTCATTAAGATATCGCAGCTGCATTTTTCCGGTCCGTACCAGCCGCCAGTAGTCGAGCGTCAGGTGTCCGGGAAAATCCGGCAGCTTGGCTTTCATGTTGACCTTATCAATCCCGACCTTAACGTAATAATCGTCCCCAGCGTCGGAGGCGATGGGGACAAAAAAGAAGGACATCTCAGTATTGGCGGCATCGGGACGGTCATAGGAAAAATGATCGAGATTGTGAATCAGCTTTTCACTTTCGATGTTGACGCGCAACAGGCCCCGGTAATCGAAGTCGGCTTCGACAAGGTAATCGGAGTCATTAAGATAGGTTCCGAGGAGCATGAAACGATGGGTCGGATCCAGAAACTTGAGTTCGATTGCTGCCGTGGGTCCCGAATCAAGCAGGGAAAATGACGCGGCGCGGCGTGCATAA
This sequence comes from Desulfuromonadaceae bacterium GWC2_58_13, assembly GCA_001825565.1. Lineage (GTDB taxonomy): Bacteria > Desulfobacterota > Desulfuromonadia > Desulfuromonadales > Trichloromonadaceae > Trichloromonas. Next base: position 13,923 of record MHXM01000131.1, on the reverse strand, counting down.
TGATCATTGCTCACGGCCCGGTAACCAAGGGAAAGTCGGGTCGTCAATGCTGGAAGTCGGGCGGCATCTTCTGCGGCCATGGTGGGAGAACCACCCAGCAGAGTCACCCATAAGGTCAGTACCATCAGAGATCGAATCAAGTTCACGTTGTGCTCCAGCGTAGCGGCGCAAGGGGATCATTTTAAAGACTAAATCAGCGGGCGATGAAGGACCCTCCCCCGCTCGCCGAAGGGATATCCGTGCCGTGAATGGATGAATGGCAATCGGTGCACCGGTTATAAAAAACCCCCTTCATGTTCGCATCGTTCATCGAAGAAACCATGTGCCCGGTATGGCATTGCAGGCAAAGGAACGGTTGGCTGCTTTTCAACAGCGGAGGATTCGGGGACCCGTGAGACACATGGCAATTGTCGCAGTTTTCGGTGATATCCGCGTGCTCAAATACAAAGGGTCCTTGAACTTCCATATGACAACGAGTGCAGGTTTCTTTTGGCGTGATTCCCCTCAACAGGTGGTCCTGAGGAGAGCCATGGGGGTCATGACAGTCGATACAAGCGATTTTGCGCTCGGGGATAGGGTGATGCGAGAACTGCTCAAAGGCCGCCCGGATATCCGAATGACATTTGAAACACAATTCGGCCATTTCTTTACGACTGACTTTCTGTTGTGGCCCCTTGTGCAGTTCATGGCAATCGAAGCAACTGACATCATTGTTGGCGTGAGTGCTGGCATTCCAGTAAGTCAATACTGGAGTGGAGGCTGCGGAATGACACTTGAGACAGATCAGCGATTGGGCCTGCGCCGGCAATTGCTCAAGCTGAAGAAGCGTTTCGAACTTGCATTTGTCCTTTTCCGTCTGGCCAACCCCTTCTATTGCCAGACTTCCGGGACCATGGCAGGATTCGCAGTTCACCAGAGGGAGTTCGGTATCCGAGGAAATCTGTTCTCCGTGTACCGACAATTGAAAATCTTTTCGAATCTGTTCGTGTTTATGGCATTTGCCCAGACAATTTTCATCGCCCACGTAGTTGGCGTCAAGGCGGCCGACGATCAGCTGCTCGTATTCACGAACCGGATGGATTTGGTTGTCACTGCGAAGCTGTTGCAGGTCGGTACAGGCCACGAGTGCGAACAGGCCGAGGAATAATATGAATTTAGGTTTCAAGGGGGTTACTCCCAGCAAGCGCGGCGCCGGATGGCAAATTCAAACGAAACAATGTTTACATGCAAAATTCGTGAAAAGTATATTTGGCCCGGATTAAGGAGGGTTCTATCATTGGCTGTCTTTATTAACCGCGATTTAACGATACCCACAAAGGCATTTCACCGTTACGTCCTCAGCAGATTCATCAGAACATGGTTCCCACAACAACTCCGAGAGCCGACAAGGGACCTGAGTCACTCATGCCATCCACGGTCTTTTCGACCTTGTGCAAAGTGGTGGTGGCATCCCGATAAAGGCCGTCCTCGTTGACCAGGCGGCCGAGCGTCCCTTCGCCTTGATCTATTTTTGCGGCAATACTTTTGATTCTTTCGACGGTAGCGAGAGCTTCATCGTACAGCCTGTCATCGTTAACCAGTTTGCCGAAAGCGCCGGTCCCATTGTTCACCTTGGCCGTAAGGTCCCTGATATTGATCAGGGCATCGTTGGCATTGGCATACAGCTCATCCTCGACCAGCAACCGGCCAAAGGTCCCCTGCCCATTTTTCAACCGGTCCGAAATGGTACGAAGATCGGCCACCATGACCGATGCATCTTCATACAGGGATGTGTCGGTTAACAGTTTACCCAGCGTCCCTTCACCTTTTTCCAGCCGGCCCAGCACTCCGTTCAGTTCGCCGACGGCGCCTTCAATCTCTTCGTACAACCCGGGATCGTTGATGATCCGGCCGAGAGTTCCTTCCCCCTGATCTATCTTTTGCAGGACGCTTTCCATTCTGGATGCGGCGTTGACGATCGAATCGCGGCTCTGTTCGACAAGTTCTCCCAATTGACCGAAGACCCGCTCCTGGTTATGGTCGAGATTGGTGATCAACTGGTCGATATTTACCCGTTCCTTTGAAGGAATCGCGCTACCGGGCCCCAAGGGAGCACTGTCCCGAGCACCGAACGAAATCCCGAGAAACTGCCCGCCAAGAAGGTTGGTCTGACGGATTTCAGCGACGGAATCTTCCTTGATGACCGTATTTTCACCAACATAAAAGTCGATCCGGACCTTGGATTCTTCGATACTGATATTGAGGATTTTACCGACTTCAACCCCGGCTATTTTTACCGGGTCGCCCAATTTGATGCCGACCGCCGTATCGAAATAAGTCCGGTACGCCTTCTGCTCGGTGAACGGTTGCCAGTCCTCAACCAGTTCGATCATTACGGCAAGCACAAGCAGGGTCAGCAGGAAAAAAAATCCGACCTTTTTCTCAGTCGACATCGCCATGATTCATCCCTCTCCCTTGATCCCTTTGGTCGTGGTATATATGAATTTTTTGACCACGGGGTTATCGCTGGCCTTAATCTGTTCAGGGGTGCCCACTTCAACAATTCCCTCTGGATTGATCATCGCCACCCGGTCCGACAGGTAAAGCGCAAAGTTGAGATCATGGCTGACGATAATAGTCGTCAGTTTGACCTCTTTTTTCAGATTAATAATGACCCGGGCAAGTTCATCGGAAGTGACCGGGTCGAGTTCGGCGGTCGGCTCATCGTAAAGAATCAGATCCGGATTCATCGCCAACGAGCGTGCAATCGCCACCCGTTTCTTCATTCCTCCGGAAAGCTCCGAAATCATTAACTCTTCTTTTCCTTCAAGTCCAACCAGCCGCAGTTTTTCCCGGATGATGCGGCGGATACGTTTTTCGGGGCACACCCGCTTTTCCCGCAACCAGAGACCGACGTTCTCCCCAACGGAAAGGGAATTGAACAAAGCGGAGGTCTGAAACACCATGCTGTAGCGGTAGTTTTTGGGCGTCTTGTCGGCATCGGGGGCGAAGATATCCTGGCCGTCAATGAAGATCGTGCCGCTGTCCGGCGAAATCAATTTTACGATGTGCTTCAGAAGGACGCTTTTCCCGGTGCCAGACGGGCCGATGATGGAAAACGTTTCACCCGCCTGAATGTCCAGATTGATACCGCGCAGCACATGATTGCCATCAAAAGACTTATTGAGGTTCTCGATGCGCAAGCTGACGCCTCGGGAGTCCTCGTAATTGGACACCTGTTCGCTGACAGGAGCAAATCGGTGCAACATTTTCCTTAAGAAGACACTCATCGAAAGTTCGCCTAAAAGTTGATAAAGCCGTCACATCATCAGGCGACTGAGAAAATAGTCCGCGACCAGAATAATCAGGAAGGACATCACCACGGCTCGAGTGGTGGACTGGCCGATTCCACGGGCTCCGCCACGGGTCTTGAAACCGACGTAGCAGCCGACATGGGCGACAATGCCGCCAAACACCGTAGCCTTGACAATTCCCTTGACGATATCCAGATAGCCGATTGCCCGAACCATGTTCTCGTAATAAACGTTATAAGGCACGTTGATGGCCGGGTTGATGTCGCTGATAAATGCCCCGCCGGCAATGCCGATCAGCATGGAAAAAATCACCAGCGCCGGCGCGGCCAACAGACAAGCCAGAAGCCTGGGCATGGCCAGGTATCGAATCGGGCTGATTTCCAGGGTCTTGAGGGCGTCGATTTCTTCGTAAACCTGCATGGCGCCCACTTCGGCAGCCATCGACGAGCCAACCCGACCGGCCACCAGCAGGCAGGTCATCACCGGTCCCAGTTCCTTCACCATGGAAAGACCGACAATGGCTCCAATCGCTTCCTGAGAACCGTAGAGGGCCAGTTCCGAACCGGTCTGCAGCGCCAACACCATGCCGACGAACAGAGCCAGAACCGAGGCCACCGGAAGCGTGCCGATGCCGACTTCTGCCAACTGGCGGAATATCGACGGAAGATTGCGCGGAACTTCCTTAAAATAAAAGACCGTTTGAGCGAACAGTTTAACCATTTCGCCCGCGGTCTGCATCAGGTTCAGAATATTGCGCCCCAGGGCTTCGATCATCCAGCGATCCTCGACGGTTACAGTGATGCTTCGGAGGACGGGTTACTCCCCCAGGTAATACCCCAGGGAAGATACAGCAAGTTAACTCGGGTCTCCCTGCCGTCGCTACGGTAGCGAAACAACCCCTTCAACAACGATAGATCGTTTCCCTTGCCGGCTTCCTTCGAGTAGGCAAACAGGGGAAAAACCTCCATGGCCAAATCGTTGCCACGCACCTCTTTCCAGTAAAGATTCCAGAACAGGGTCGACGCGCTATTGCCGCTGGCATCCCATTTGCGCTGATAAAAACGCCACAGCGGCGACCAGTTCCGTTCCAGGGCTTGATTGTCCGGGAAAAACGGCTCCATTGGGGCCAGCAGATGAAAATGCGACACATTCTTGATTTTTTGATAAGAAAACAGCGGCCACAGTGCCACCCGTTTCTTGTACGGCTCAACCTCTTTCTTGAGCTTCTCTTCGAGGTTCGAATATAAAAAAAACAGGACACGATCACGCCGTCGATCGAAAATTTCGGTATGGGTTTCCTCGATCTTGTAAATCGGCCAGCCAAACCAGCGCTTGCGATTGCTGCCGATGGTTTCGTCGGCATAAATCGGAAGAAAACGGTTGCCGTGCCTGGACTCTCCTCGGGTTATGCGAAAAAGGGGCATGGGGAAATTCCATTCCTCATCCCCCTTGGAATGGTTGACATGATGAGTAAAGAATGGCCAAAAGACCGCGGTGGAGGACCTCTCCGCGGATTCTTCGGATACGTAGAACGGGAAAATCGCCCGCAACCGTGTCGGCGACTCCGCATCGAGGTTCAGGTCATAGTGGAAGAAAATCGGCCACAGATAGAACTGTTTGCTGTAAACATCGGTTTTCCGACTGTGACCGAACAATGGCCAGAATGCCATCCCCGTTTCGTTTTCGCCCAGTACCCGCGACAGAAAAGGCCAGAGGATATTAGTCGTTGTCGTTGTGCCCTTGCGGGTTTGCGAATAGAGGGGGAACAGGGTGAAACGAATTTCATCGCGCCAGAAACGGCCCAGTATTTTGCCGCCAAAAGGAAACACGGCAAAATAATCCCCCTGATCCTCGGTCTGGCCGTAAAAAACCAGCGGGAAGGCCAGGAATTCATTGTTGCTGCCCTGTTCGGACGAACCGAAATCGTAGTTGACCAAATGCAACAGTTGAAAAGAAACATGGTCGGGGGCTTTTTTCAGAGAGGCCACCGGATATAGAAACTCGCTGAGGCTCACCCCCTGTTGATCGGCGGCCCGGTAAAACAGCGGCCGCAGAGCGAATTCGGATTCAGCCCCCTTTTTTTCGCTTTTTACCAGAGGGCCGAGAATATGCAGACTGTGGTAATCGGCCTCGGGAGCACTGCGATAATCGACCAGGGGCCAGAATGTCAACCAACCATTCGGCTCGCTGGCAACCGTTTCAGATATCGGCAGCAGACATAAAAACGGTATCAGCAAAAACAAGCGCAACAACATGCATGCCTACCCTGGACAACGGAAAACATCACATTTTAAAAAAGAGCGCCAATAGTATCACGCTGTTGTAGTTAACACAACAGCAGGCCATGCGCCTCAATCCTCATACCTTTCCATCCTCAAGAAACCGATTTTTTGCTTCCTGGGCCAAGGAATAATCCGGATTCAGTTCAAGGGCTTTTTCCAACGCTTCGAAGGCCCCCCCCTGATCGTCATTTTTGCTGCGACACATGCCGAGCAGATAGTAAAATTCAGGGCACGGAAAAGCCGCTGAAAATTTCCCCCGTTCTTCGATGATATTCAAAGTCGTGGCCGCTTCGGCGATTTCACCACGGCCGTAGCATTCCATGGCGGCCCATATTTGTTCGAAATCGTCAATCAGCGGATATTCGGGAACGCCTTCGGCGGTCATCATTGCTACTTTTTCGGTCAGCGCATGACGCGGAGGACCGTCATCCAGACCATCGATCACCTGCCGCCAGCGGTTTATTGCCGCAGGGTAATCCCCAAACAGGTAGTCGATCTGGGCCAGATAGTTGAGGGCGGTCAGATTTCCCGGTTGCATCTTGAAAACACGATAAAAATAGGCCATGGCCTTGAGTAAATGCTGACGGCATTCGCCAAACTCGGTGAACATCTGACTCAAATTGTAATATTCGATGCCAAGGCGCTGCTGCAGGCCGGGATTATCCCCGTCGAGCAGGGCGAGAATTTTCATGTAGGTGATCTTTCGCCGGATGTAATAGCTGTCAACTTCCTTGTGATCCAGCATCAGAATCTGCGACCCGAGATCGGACAGAAAATGCGGATAGGCGTCGCGCAGCAATTCGGCATAATCGATATTGCAGGGGCAATCCGGAAATTTTCTGAGATAATCGTAGACGCCCTGACCGATGGCGTTGGTCGAGGGTCCATCCTCAAGAGCCGTTGGATGGACCGGCAACGGAATCCGCGGCAGGACGAAGGGAATTTGTTCCGGTCCGACATTGATGGTTTGCCCGGGCTCGGGAGCCCAGAGGATGAAATTATCCTGGTCGAGTGAAATTTCATTAAGTTTCGGTGACATACGCAGATTCCTTAATAGATTACTAGAAGATTCTTCCGGGAAAGGTATCGATGCCGGCCTGGATACCGACGGTTTTGTAAATTTTCACATTATCCCAAGGGCAAGGGAGAATGCCGTCATGGATGGCCCAACTTCGTCCGCGAACGGTTTTTTCCATCCCGGGTTGCCTGAACGGCGTACTGCCATCGAGTTTCCGGAACAGTTCGCCGCCCGGCTGGAATTCACGGTCAATCCACAACATCAGTTGCTTGCCAGTGATGTAATCGAACCCGTAACGTTCGTAGCGAATGGCATTATTGTATGAAAGTGGCTCGGCCACGATAATATCGATGCCCAGGGCGTCGATAAAACGTTCAAATTTCTGAAAAAATCGGGAAAACATATTCAGACCTCGCCGGACCTGATTGGGCGACAACCCGGCTTGCATGGCTTTTAACTCCTCGGGCACATTGCGCCGCAAGGTGCCGAAACAGTTATCCCGGCCGCGATCATCGACATCGACATTGAAACGCGGCGCGGACGGATCGTTGATCAGGCAAAAGCTCAATTCGATCTGCCGGAATGGGGTATCGGCCACCTCGACAAAAAAAACGCAGTCGCGATCCTCCGGATCAAGACGCGCCTCGATTCGCAGCAGGCCGAATCCCTCGGGACAAATAAAGGTGATTTTTCGTGGCCCGTCAGCGCCGCAACCCATCTCAGGATCCATGTCCAGCAAATCAAATACCGCTTCGGGGATGATCTGGCGGTAAATCGTTTCTTTATCCGGTCGCCCCAGCCGGTTTATCTCCCGGACGGAAAAGAGTGGAAACCCATCCGGGTCAAGCAGATGAGGCATTCCAAGCCGACTCATCGACTCTCTCCCGGAACGATGCCATGGAGCGGAAAGAGCCTTCGCTGCAGAAGCGCCAGATTTTTATCCAGCGCTTCCTGGGCGCGGGCAAAATCGTTGGGTTGCGCGCAATGCGGCCGATCGCGAAGAAGACGTTCGGCATAGCCGAGTTCCCGGATTTTGGCAACAAACCGCGACGGCAGCGGGTCTGGGACATCGACACCAATGATGATCGACCACAGCAGTGCCCAACACCTGGCTACGTTTAATTTTTCGTATCCGCCGCCGCCGAGACATACCCAGGGAATCTCGGTCGCCAGGAACTCCCTGGCCGCAAACTCGATAATCCCGGTGGTCATTTCCAGTCGTGTCAGCGGATCTGTTCGCAGGGAATCCACCCCCATCTGAGTGACCAGAACATCTGGCTTGAAGGCCTTCAGCAAGGGCAGCACGACCTTGCGAAA
>MHXM01000131.1:431-5924 GCA_001825565.1 Desulfuromonadaceae bacterium GWC2_58_13 | reverse complement strand
CAGTGAAATGGTAAGCACCTGGTCGGTGGTATAGAAAGCCTCCTGGACGCCATCCCCGTGGTGAGCATCGATATCGACATAGGCAATCCGGAGACCGCGACGAATCAGATCCTGAATAGCGACCACGGCATCGTTGAGATAGCTGAACCCCGACGCCCTGGCCGCATGGGCATGGTGGTAACCGCCGGCCATGTTAAAAGCCACCTTGACCCCTTCCTCCACTACCAGGCGAGCCGCTTCCATGGTGCCACCACAGCCGAGCAGCGCCCAGTCGAAAACCCCGGGGAAAATTGGATTTTCAATATCGCCCAAACCGTACCTGAAATTGGCTCTCGGGCTTTCGTCGCGGCTGAATTCCTTGAGGGCGGCCACATAGCCCGGCGCATGAAATCCCGACAGGGCGGATTCCGGAGCCAGGGGACACTCGACCAACCGCACCCCGGGGCACTGAACCAATCCGAGTTCGCACATCAGTTCATAGGTCAGGCGATACCGCATGATCTTGAACGGGTGCTCTTCGCCAAAGGAGAAATTCTCAAACAGGCTTGAATAAATCAGAGCCCAAGAGTCCGGATTGTCAGGTGTTTTGAACATGCGCCTGTTGTACACCGAGGGCCGTTAAAGGTCAACAATGTTGAAAGGGCGAAGAAGATACTCAGCTGGATTGATTCAGAATTGTCAGATACGATTAAAAAAAGAAAAAGGTGGAGCTGAAACAGCCCCACCCGGGTGTCTCCCCTCGGGAAGACATTGATTTGGTACGCCCAAGGGGATTCGAACCCCTGTCGCCGGCGTGAAAGGCCGGTGTCCTAGACCAGGCTAGACGATGAGCGCATGACATTGATCAAAGCGGAAAACCGCTGTATAAATCTTGGCTGGGGTGCCAGGATTCGAACCTGGGATACCGGAGTCAGAGTCCGGTGCCTTACCGCTTGGCGACACCCCAAGAACGGATGCACTTTTTAACAAAGTTCTCGAATCGAGTCAAGGGAAAAACTTCATTTTTTTTTGCCTCGATCACGGCAACAACATGCGGTTCCATTACTCTCAACAATTCCGGCGGATCAACTCTCGGCCACAGCGAAAATCCTTGACTGAGACTCGACCAGAACTTTTCCCGCCAATTCGATTTTGCCGACGACGGAAAAGATCCGTCGTCGCGATTCAATCACCTCGGCAGAGACGATGAGATCCTGATCGATCGGCACGGGAGCTTTGTATTTGATATTTAACTCAGCAGTGACAAAATGTTCGCCGAAAGAGCGGCAGGCATATATCCCGGCTTCATCGACCAATGCTGCGATGATGCCGCCATGGACCATTCCCTTCCACCCTTGATAGATATCCTTTATGCGAATGGTACAGATGGCCCGATGCCGTACGTGATCGATGTCGAAATGGGCTTTTAACCCTGCGGCATTTTCGGAGCCGCAGACAAAACAATGGTCATCGACTGAGACTTCCATTAGGTTTCCCCATGAAATGAGATAAAATCAACAACAGACTCTGGCTGAATCGAAAAATAATGTTAAACTTTTTCTCACGCAAAAATCAACCCCCCACCTAAAGGAGAAATTAAATGAAAAGAGTTGCACTGCTTGTCTGTTTGCTGGTAGCCCTCATGACCATTGCTTGTAGCAAGCAGGAACAAACCCCGCAAGAAAAGGCTGATGCCGCCACTGAAGCCGTGAAAGTAGAGGCTGCTGCCGCTACTGAAGCCGTTGCTGCCGCACCTGAAACCGTCGTTATCGAAGCCAGCTATGGTAATGTCACCCTGTCGCACCAGATGCACGCCGAAGCTTTTGGATGCGTATCCTGTCATGGGGAAGGAACTCCCGGCGCCCTCGATCTGGGTAAAGAAAAAGCCCATGAAGTATGTAAGGGCTGCCATCTGGATAAAGCTGCCGGGCCGACCAAGTGCACGGGCTGCCACGTAAAATCCTGATCACACGGATTTGACGTTTCAAAACAAAAGGGGTCGCAATTTGCGACCCCTTTTGTTTTGAAACCTTGAAGATTTACTTCTGAGAGAATTTGAACTCGAATTGACGGTTTTTACCGTCGGCCAATTTCGTGCCGAGCTTGAAGACATATTCACCCGGCGTGCTCAGGGAAATATCCGCCCCGAAATGTCCCTGCATCCCCATCAGGGCCACGGGATTGCCTTCCTTACCGGTGGGGTCAAGGATCTTGACAGCGGCCATTCCTTGCTCTACCGGGTCTCCAGTGGCTTTGTCGACGAACATGACCATGAAGTGGTGGGTCTGAGCCATTCCCATTTTACCCATGGCTTCCTTCACGTCCTTGAGGTGGACCATGGCCTCAACCCCGTCGACTTCGTGATTGCCGACCATGATCATGTCCCCAGGCATGGCCATGCTCCCATGCTCCATGGTTTCGTGTTCCATCCCCGAATGGTTGCCATGGTCCATTTCCTTGTGCTCCATGGCGACAACCGCCAACGGCAGGGAAGCGACCAGCAGCGCCGCCAGCATAACGATAATCCGCTTTTTCATAATAGTCTCCATGTGTGTGGGATTGGGCGTCTGCCCGATACAGTGATTCTGTTCCTATTATATTACATTTCGTGCAGTTCCTCACGCGAGGTAGGCTCGGGTGATTTGTTCAGCTTGCGACCGCGCCAGATGAAGTAGATGACCGGATAAACCATCATCTCGAGCGCCAAGGACGTCACCGAGCCACCGACCATCGGCGCGGCGATGCGTTTCATGACGTCGGCGCCGGCGCCGGTGCTCCACATGATGGGGAACAGGCCGAAAATGATGGTGACGACGGTCATGACCTTGGGTCGGATGCGCTTGACCGCCCCGTGGTGAACCGACTGCCTCAGGTCGCCCCAGGTAAGCATTCTCCCGTTATCCGTCCAACCCTTGTAGGCGATGTCGAGGTAGAGAAGCATGACGACGCCGGTCTCGGCGTCGAGGCCGGCCAAGGCGATAAGGCCGACCCAGACGCCGATGGACATGTTGTAGTCGAGCAGGTAGAGAAGCCAGAAGGCGCCGACCAGCGAGAAGGGGACGGCCAGAAAGACGATTCCCGTCTTTACCGCCGACTTGGTGCTCAGATAGATAAGGACGAAGATGACCACCAACGTCAGAGGAATAATCACCAACAGCCTGGCGCGGGTTGACTCGATGTACTCGTATTGGCCGCTCCATACGATGTTGTAGCCGGCGGGGAGCTGGATATGCTCGGAGACCGCCTGTTGGGCGTTCTTCACGTAGGTGCCGAGGTCGATCCCCTTGATGTCCACATAGACCCAGGCGGTGCGCCGGGCGTTCTCGCTCTTGATGCTGTCGGGATCGTTGCGCACGGTGAAAGTGACGAGTTGCTCAAGGGGGATATGTGCTCCCGTCGGCGAGGGCACGAGAACCCGTTTCAGTGACGGCAGATCGCTGCGAAAATCCCGGTCATAGCGCAGGCTCACCGGATAGCGTTCCAGCCCCTCGACGGTCTCGGTGACCGTCATCCCGCCGAGAGCCGCCTGGATGACGGTCTGGATATCCCCCACCTGGATGCCGTAACGGGCGGCGGCCAGCCGGTCGATGTCGAAGTCGAGGTAGGAGCCGCCGACCGCCCGTTCGGCGATGGCCGAGAGGGTTCCCGGCAAGGGGCGGACAACGGCCTCGATCTCCTCGCCCAGACGGCTGAGGATTTCCAGGTCCGGTCCCATGACCTTGATGCCGACGGGGGTCTTGATCCCGGTGGAGAGCATGTCGATGCGGGTCTTGATCGGCATGGTCCAGGCGTTGGTCAGTCCGGGGAAATGAATGGCCCCATTGAGCTCATCAATCAGTTCTTCAACGGATATTCTCTTCTGCTCGGGCCACCCCAGGCGGAGGGCGGTTTTGAGCGGTTCGGTCCACTGCGGCCAGCCGCTGTAGAAGCGCTGGGCCGGAATATTCCGCCACTCTTCCTCGGGCTTGAGCATGATTGTCGTTTCGATCATCATCATCGGCGCCGGATCGGTGGCGGTCTCGGCGCGGCCGATCTTGCCGAAGACGTGGTGCACTTCGGGGAATTGGCGGATGATGCGGTCGGTTTGCTGCAGCAGTTCCTTGGCCTTGGTCACCGAGAGACCGGGGAGGGTCGTTGGCATGTACAGCAGGTCTCCCTCGTACAGCGGCGGCATGAACTCCGTCCCCATCTTGGTGAGCGGATAGCCGGCGGAAATCACCAGCAGTATGGCCACCAGCAGCGTTGTTCCGCGCCAACGCAGCACCAGATCGACCACGGGATGGTAAAGACGGATGAGGAGACGGTTGATGGGGTTGCGCTCCTCGGAATGAATCGTGCCTCGAATGAACCAGATCATGAGGACCGGCACGATGGTCACCGAGAGAATCGCCGCCGCCGCCATGGCATAGGTTTTGGTGAAGGCCAGTGGTTTGAAAAGACGCCCCGCCTGTTCCTGCAAGGTGAATACCGGGGCGAAGGAGACGGTGATCACCAGCAGGGCGAAGAAAATGGTCGGACCGACCTCCTTAGCGGCCTCAACGATTACCTTCGAGCGTACTTTCCCTTTGGTCCCCCTCTCCAGATGTTTGTGGGCGTTCTCCACCATGATGATGGCCGAGTCGACCATCGTGCCGATAGCGATGGCGATTCCGCCCAGGCTCATGATGTTCACGTTGATCCCCTGGGCGTACATGATGATGAAGGCCATCAGAATTGCCACGGGAAGAGCGAGGACAACGACGGCGGCGCTCGGCAGGTGGAAAAGGAAGAGGATGATCACCAGGGCAACGACGATGCTCTCTTCCAGGAGCTTCTCCTTGAGGTTGGAGACAGCCCGCTGAATCAACCCAGAGCGGTCGTAAACGGGAACGATCTCCACCCCTTCGGGAAGTCCCGCCTTAAGTTCTTCGAGTTTGCGCTTGACGTTGTCGATAGTCTTCAGGGCGTTCTCGCCGAAGCGCATGACGATGATGCCGCCGACGGTTTCCCCTTCCCCGTTGAGCTCGGCGACGCCGCGTCGCATCTCCGGTCCCAGCCGCACGTCGGCGATGTCCCGCAGCAGGACAGGGGTGCCGCGCTGGTTCGTCCCCACCACCACCTGTTTCAGGTCGTCCAGGGACCGGATGTACCCCCGGCTGCGCACCACGAATTCGGTTTCCGCCATCTCGATGGCGCCGCCACCCACATCGAGGTTGCTGTTCTTGATCGCCATCTCGACCATCGGCAGGGTCATGTCGTAGGCCAGCAGCCGGTTGGGGTCAATCGCCACCTGGTACTGCTTGACAAAGCCACCCAGGCTCGCCACCTCGGCGACCCCCGCCACCGAGGTCAGTTCGTAGCGCAGGAACCAGTCCTGAATCGAGCGCAGTTCCTGCAGGTTGTGACGATCGCTGACCAGGGCGTATTCGTAGACCCAGCCGACCCCCGTCGCATCCGGGCCCAGAGTCGGGGTAACTCCCTGCGGGAGCCGGCCGGAAACGTAGTTGAGGTATTCGAGCACCCGCGAACGCGCCC
>MHXM01000131.1:117-296 GCA_001825565.1 Desulfuromonadaceae bacterium GWC2_58_13 | reverse complement strand
CCTGCGGCGCCTGGCTCGGATACTCGGTGAAGATGATCACCTGCACATCCGAAAGGTCGGGGATGGCGTCGATAGGGATGTTCCGCAGGGAATATAGCCCGCCAACGATCAGGAAGACGGTGACCAGCACAACCATGAACTTGTTGCGGACCGACCAGTCGATGATTTTTTCGAGCATG
>MHXM01000131.1:0-99 GCA_001825565.1 Desulfuromonadaceae bacterium GWC2_58_13 | reverse complement strand
AGGTTTGCAGTCCGTTGAAATCGAACCAGCCGAGCGCCCGGTCACTTGAACAGATCGTCAAGATCTTCCTTTTTTCCCGCTGCCGGGGCTTCGGTCTTC
>MHXM01000130.1 GCA_001825565.1 Desulfuromonadaceae bacterium GWC2_58_13 | reverse complement strand
CATTATAGGCACTGAGCGCCTGGCCGTTATCCAGCATGGCGTTGAACGGCGAATCGAACTTTTCACCGGCCAGATAGTCACGAACCATCTTTTCCGAATCCTGGAGAAAAACCTCGACGATGCGGATATTTTTTTCCTTGAGGAATTCAGCCAATTCGTGGAATTCGGCGTTCTGCTGACGGCAGGTTGGGCACCAGGTCGTCGCCAGTTTCAGGATAAGCAACTCGCCCTTGTGATCGGACAGCCGAAAGTCCCGGCCATCGATGTCCTTGAGTTGGATATCGGGAGGAGATGCGCCGATTTCGACCGCACCAATCGAGAGTGCGGTTACTACCAGAAAAAGAAGGGCCAGTGAGCTGGTAAGAAGCACCTTTTTCATATGAACTCCCATAGATGGTCGAAAGCACTGTAAATTCCGTGGTTCAGTGTAACAACCACCACCATCAAGTCAAGAAATTCAAGCCCAATTATTGTTTTACTAAAAGAGGACGCCAGTATATTTTCATCACGGACAATGTCAAGGCAAAAATTCAAACCATCCATTAAGGTCCGGGAATTGCATTGCTTTATAGCCAACTTAAAATAAAAAACACTGTTCTGTTTTATTTTTTCATCTGGCATATCTCGGTCAAAACCCCACCGGTTGCCTTGGGGTGTAAAAATGCGATCAAACTGTGATGGGCGCCATGACGCGGCTTTTCATCGATCAGGCGAACTCCCGCGGACTTGAGTTTTTCAAGGGTTTTTACGATATCGTCGACCTGATATGCGAGATGGTGAACCCCTTCGCCATTTTTTTCGAGATGTTTGGCCACGGGCGAATCCTCGGAAGTCGGCTCGAGAAGTTCGATGCGGCTTTCGCCCACCGCAAGAAACGCAACTCGCACTTTCTGCTCAACCACTTCTTCGGTCCCCTCAAAAGTCATCCCCAGAACGTCTCGATAAAAAGGAATGGACGATTCCAGGCTCTTTACGGCAATGCCGACATGGTTGATTAACTTCGTCATGTTGACTCCTTATTGTTAGGGAAGTGTTCGGATTTGGTGGGAATTGTCATTAATCCCGTATGGGCGGATCGGGAATCGCCGCTACATCCCTTTCTTGAACGCATCCAGCAATTTTCGCGCGGCGGCGCCGGGCGTGGCGACACCCCGGTCGACGGCGGTCAGAACCTCATTGAGCAACGCCAGAACATTAGGGTCGCGCAAAAACAACACCTTGAGATCCTCCATCACCAGGGTCCACATCCAGTCGGTTGCCTGCATCCGACGCTTTCTCTCGAACTCTCCGCTGGCCTTCATCGCCTCCCGGAAATCGAGTACCGCCTGCCAGGCCTGTTCGATCCCTTCGCCGTGGAGGGCGCTGCATAACAGCGCCGGAACCGACCAATGGGCGCTTTTCGGTTTGAGCAGATGCAGGGCATTGACGTACTGCTGGCGGGCCAACTCGGCCCGGGGACGGTTTTCCCCTTCGGCTTTGTTGATGAGGATGGCGTCGGCGATCTCCACCACTCCTTTTTTTATCCCCTGCAATTCGTCACCGGCGCCGGGTAGCTGCAGCAGCATGAAAAAGTCGACCATCGAAGCGACGGTGATTTCCGACTGTCCAACCCCCACCGTCTCGACCATCACCACGTCGTAACCGGCAGCTTCGCAAAGGAGCATGGTTTCGCGGGTCTTGCGCGCTACCCCGCCGAGGGTGCTACCCGCCGGGGATGGACGGATAAAGGCTTGGGGATCGCGCGACAGCATCTCCATGCGGGTCTTGTCGCCGAGAATGCTGCCGCCGGAACGTTGGGAACTGGGATCGACCGCCAGCACGGCGACTTTGTGGCCGCTGGCGGTCAGGTGCAGACCGAGCACCTCGATAAAGGTGCTCTTGCCGACCCCGGGAACCCCGGATATACCGATGCGGATCGAGTTTCCCGAACAGGGAAGAAGTTCATCGAGAAGTGCGGTCGCCGCCAGGGAATGGTCGAGGTTGCGGCTTTCGATCAGCGTGATGGCCTTGGCCAGAGCGCGCATCTGGCCCTGCTTTACCCCTTCGGCGATATCGTGAATTTTGAACAAGAAAAACCTCGGATCAAGAAAACGTAGGGGCGCACCGCGTGCGCCCTGGTCGGGTCGAAATTGTGTGGTTTCGAGCGCACATCGGTGCGCCCCTACGGCCATATACGCGCAGGGGCGACGCATGCGTCGCCCCTACCTGGTTAACAGAATGATCCTTGCCCGTTACCGGCGTTTTTCCTCGATGGCATCGAGGGTCTGGCCGGCCGACAGGGTGATCGGGGTGCCGGGTCCGAAGATCCTGGCGGCGCCCGCCGCGTAGAGGGCGTCGTAATCCTGGCGGGGAATGACCCCGCCGCAGACGATGGCAATGTCGTCGGCCCCAAGCTTTTTCAATTCGGCGGACAACTGCGGCACCAGGGTTTTGTGGCCCGCCGCGAGGCTGGAAACTCCGACCACATGGACATCGTTTTCGACCGCCATTTTGGCCGCCTCCTCCGGGGTCTGGAACAGCGGGCCGACATCGACGTCGTAACCGGCATCGGCGTAGGCGGTCGCCACCACCTTGGCCCCGCGGTCGTGTCCGTCCTGGCCCATCTTGGCCACCAGAATACGCGGCCGACGCCCTTCCTTGGCGGCAAACTCTTCAATCCGCTTTTTCAGCGCGGCAAAATCGTCGTCGGTTTCAACCACGGATGCGTAGGCTCCCGATACCAGTTTGATTTCTGCCCGGTGCCGACCGAAGACCTTTTCCATGGCATCGGAGATCTCTCCCACCGAAGCCCGCAGACGGGCAGCGTCGACGCACAGGCCGAGCAGATTTTCGCTCTTATCTTCACATGCTTTGGTAATCGCTGCAAGAGCCCGTTGACAGGCGGCATCGTCGCGCTCGGCGCGCATCTTGTCGAGGCGGGCAATCTGCGATTCGCGGACCGCCGAATTATCGATATCGAGCACCTCGATGGGATCTTCCTTGGCCAGCCGATACTTGTTCACGCCGACGATGACGTCGCGTCCCGAGTCGATGGCGGCCTGCTTCTTGGCCGCCGATTCTTCGATGCGCAGCTTGGGCATCCCGCTCTCGATGGCCTTGGTCATCCCGCCGAGAGATTCGATCTCGTCGAGAATCTTCTGCGCTTCCTCGATCAGGGCCGCGGTCAGGGATTCGACATAATAGGAGCCGCCCAAGGGGTCGACAACGTTGCACACGCCGGACTCTTCCTGGATAACCAACTGGGTGTTGCGGGCGATGCGCGCACTCTGGTCGGTGGGCAGGGCGATGGCTTCATCGAGCGCGTTGGTGTGCAGCGACTGGGTGCCGCCAAGAACCGCGGCCAGCGCTTCGAGCGTGGTGCGGATGACGTTGTTGTACGGGTCCTGCTCGGTAAGACTCCAGCCGGAGGTCTGGCAATGGGTACGCAGCATGCTCGACTTGGGATTCTTCGCGCCATACTGCCGCATCAGCTTGGCCCAGAGGAAGCGGGCGGCGCGCAGCTTGGACGCCTCCATGAAAAGGTTCATGCCGATGCCGAAGAAGAAGGAAAGGCGCGGCGCAAAGGCATCGACGTCGAGTCCCTTGGCGATGGCGGCGCGCACATATTCAATGCCGTCGGCCAGAGTAAAGGCCAATTCCAGGGCGTTGTTGGCGCCGGCTTCCTGAATGTGGTAGCCGGAGATGGAAATGGAGTTGAACTTGGGCATGTATTTGCTGGTGTACTCGATGATATCGGAGATGATCCGCATCGAGGGTTCCGGCGGATAAATGTAGGTATTGCGGACCATGAACTCCTTGAGAATGTCGTTCTGGATGGTTCCGGCCAGCTGGTCCCGGGAAACCCCCTGCTCCTCGGCGGCCACGATGTAGTTGGCCATGATCGGCAGCACCGCCCCGTTCATGGTCATCGAAACCGAAACCTTGTCGAGGGGAATATCGCCGAAAAGGATTTTCATGTCTTCGACCGAATCGATGGCCACGCCGGCCTTGCCGACATCGCCGACGACGCGGGGATGATCCGAATCGTAGCCGCGGTGGGTGGCGAGATCGAAAGCCACCGAAAGACCCTGCTGGCCGGCCGCCAGATTGCGCTTGTAGAAAGCATTGGACTCTTCGGCGGTGGAAAATCCGGCATACTGGCGCACGGTCCAGGGGCGGCCGGCGTACATGGAGGCCATCGGCCCGCGCACGAAGGGGGCGATGCCGGGAAGGGTGTCGGCCGTCTCCAGGTTTTCCACGTCGGCCTTGGTGTACAGGGGCTTGACCCGAATCCCCTCGGGAGTATGCCATTGCAGCGTGTCGAGATTGTCGGCTTTGATTTCCTTTTTGACCAGGGACTCCCAATCGGCAATCGACTTTTTCTCAAATTGACTCATAACGTGATCCTTATTTGATCCAGTTACCGGCATCATCCCGCCCGCCTTGCCGCGAACCGGGAACTTCGAAAACGAGGGAGGACCGGTCCGACGGGCCGATCCTCTAAAAAACTACGGTATCTAAAATGCTACGGCAAGTCCCCGCACTCCGGCGATCAACGGGTAACAACCGCCAGCACCTGAACTTCCTGGCCGTCGTAGGAGAGCAGCCGGTGCCGGAGGGAGGAGTCGAAATAGACGGCATCGCCCTCTTCCAGAATGATCCGCTCCTCGTCCAGCAACACCTCGGCCCGCCCCTTGAGAATCAGCAGAAATTCCTCGCCTTCGTGATTGTACAGGGTCTCCTCGCTGGCCCGCTCGGACACGGTCACCAGGAAAGGTTCCATTTTTTTATTGTGCTTTCGGAAGGACAACGCTTCGTAGGTATATCCGTGGCCGGTGCCAGCCTTGGAAATCACCCGGGAAATAACCCGTCGCGCCCCCTTGCGAACCACTTCATACTTGTGCTCCTCTTCATCTTCCTCGAAGAAATGCCCCATTTTCACATCGAAAAACCTCGCCAGCTTGGAGAGGGTCGCGATCGGAGGCGACACATTATTGTTTTCGATCTGAGAAATGAGCGCGGGAGAAAAGCCTGTTTCACGGGCCACGTCCTGAAGCGTCAGCTTGCGTGCCTTGCGTAATTTCTTGATCTTTGCGCCAATTTTGAATTCCATGAAAAATCCCGCAACAAAAATAGAATATAGTTTTATTATGATGGATATATCTGAAATGGTTAAAATTGTCAACAAAAACTATTTATCTTAGGTAAAAACATTTATTCAAACTAAATCAATAAAGTGCTCATCCTTCCGCCCCGCACGCCGGAATTGTCCGACTCCCCCTTGACTTTCCAGGCCTCATCCGCTTTTAATGCCGACGACCCGAACGATCGACAGGGTCCCGGCCGGCGATAATGCAAGAATCCGCATTCGCCGCGCCCGCCAGATCCCCCAAGCCTGGTTGACTTTTTTTTGCGAATCTACTACCTTACAGGACATGAACACATCTTCGCCGCCAAGCAGTCCGCCCCCCCTTTCTGACGAGTCATCTGCCCGTGAAAAACACCGAGTTTAAAGGATTACCTTTGTCAGACCAACTGCTTGAACTCCCCTTGGGGCTACGGCTCTGGCCGCAGAAAGCTGGGTCGGAACCCCTTCGCTTTGTCGAAGGATATTCTCTCAGCCCTCTTGAACACACAAGCGACTCCTATCGTTTTTCGATCATGGTCAATGCGGATAGAATTCAGCGTATTCTGGAGGCGCTGGCGCCGAAACTGCCGGAAGAAACTTTTTTCATTCTCGAATTCTACCAGGAGGATCAGACCGCCGACCCTTCGCAAGACCCGATTCCGACCATCTACTATTCGCCCTACATGCCGACCATCGAAATTTTCGACATCATCGAGACTTTTTTGCCTCGCCTGATTCACGATGGCTTCGTCGGCTTCGGTCTGGCCAACAACCGGGAAGGCATCGAACTGTTTTATTCCGAGGAAAAGGTCCTGACCTGCTTCACCGGCAATCACCTCCGAATCACCGACCTGCTGGCCGGCATGCAGATTCCCCACCGCACCGACCTGCAATTTCCCACGGACACCGGGCACGATCACCTGTCGCTCCTTTGCCATCAGCGCAAATCCCTGCCGGAGCCGTTTTGCTCCATGAGCGAGAGCGAGCTTGACTATGTCTCCTTCTGCGACGAACTCACCGAAATCCTCGACATGTACCCGGTCGAAGACGATTTTACCTTTTTCCTCTCCAAAAAGGAACAGGACCAGATTGAAGCGCGCCTGCTCGAACACCCCGAATATTCCGAGTTCGCCGACGAAGATTTTGGCGGATTGCTGCTGGATTGGAACGATTTCGTCGACGAATGCGCCACCGCGTTTCAGGGCGACCTTTGGGAATACCGCCAAGGGCTCAAGCTGCGAGATCTGATCGAATTCGTCATCAACGGCGTTTCTCCGCCGCTGAGCACCAAAATCCTTGAAATCGTTTCGGAAACCGACCAGAAATTGCAGCAGAACCTGGTGGATTGTCGCAAACGCCTCGATCCGCCCTGCGACCAATTGCCGGCCCGCGAAGACCGTTTCTGGCATCAGGGAATCGTTCGTAACCAAGGAGTTCCCCTGCGCCGCGATCTCATTCGCCAGGGCTGGTACCAGCGCTGACGACCGATGTTCGCCTGTCCACCCCAAGGCGCGCCCGCCAATACACGCAACGCGCCGCTGCCCCCAACCACCAACACCGGTAACCCGCCATGATCGCCCTGATCGCCGCCGTTCCCCTTGAAACCAACCTGCTGCGGCGTTCTCTCAGCCCCTGTGAAGTACGAAACTGCGGTGGCCGCGACCTGTTCCTGGGCACCCGTTCAGGCCTGAGCGTCGCCCTGCTGCACAGCGGAATCGGCAAGGCTAACGCGGCAGCGGCTACCTCATCGCTGCTCGGATTCTACCGGCCGTCGGCGGTGATCGTGGTTGGCTGCGGCGGGGCGTTCCCCGGCTCGGGGCTACAGGTCGGCGATCTGGCCCTTGCCTCCGAGGAGATCTACGGCGACGAAGGGGTTCTGGCACCCGACGGCTTTCTCGATATGGAAGCCATCCATCTGCCGCTGGTACAACGCAACGGTCATAGTTTTTTCAATCGA
>MHXM01000129.1:16848-18398 GCA_001825565.1 Desulfuromonadaceae bacterium GWC2_58_13 | reverse complement strand
CCAATCAAGAAAATTTTGGGTTGGTCAATGATACGCTTTACAAAGTTGTTGTCTGCCATCAACTTCTTCTGAAATTCTTCATTCTTGTAAATTGTTGGATTCACTTTTCGTCCTACCCTTGATTCAGCAGTGTCAAACAGAGAGAGCACTTCCGAATAGGACAAATCATTTGAGATAATGAGGACGTCGATATCGCTGCTGGCGCGATCCGTTTCTTTGGCGACCGACCCATAGATAAAGGCCAGCTTTATTTCATCAGCGTGCCCTGAAAGAGCTTCCCGCAGAACATCGGCCAAGCCAAACGTCTTCTGAACGATTCCTCGTAACTCTTCGAAAATCGGTGATTTCCTGTTGGCCCGGTAATGCTTCTGGTTGCCGACATGCTCAAGAGTCAACAGACCGACTGAGGTGAGCTTGTCAAGCTCGCGATGGACGGTACCAACCCCTAGCCCGGCAAGCCTGTAGATCTCTTTGGCAAAATAGCTTTTATCGGGATGGCCGAATAATAGCCCCAAGATCTGTCTTTGAGTTTTGGAGAACAGTGCCTCTCCCAAACTATATGTCTTTCCGTCTAAGGTTCCCATAGTGGGTACTATAGTTCCCAATTTGGGAACCCGCAAGAAAAAATTTACTTCCCCCAAAAGGTACTGTCGTTCCCCCCCTAAATCGACTTTAAGTCGCCGAGATTGAAATAAAAAAGCCCGACCGCAGCTGCGACCGGGTCGATTTCTTTTAGCGCCGAAGGACGAGATCAACTACTAGGGTTCGAGTCTCCCCTTCGGCACAAAAAAACCCGACCGCAGATGCGATCGGGTTGAATTTTTGCTGGTGCCGAAGGGGAGACTCGAACTCCCACGCGCCTACGCGCACTAGACCCTGAACCTAGCGTGTCTACCAATTCCACCACTTCGGCTTGAAGCGAGGCTGTTTATAACAAAAGCCCCGAGCCAATGCAACAAAAAAATAGTCACTCGTTTTTTTCTTCATCCGTCCCGGCAAGCCGTTGCGGGCGCACCACCAGGGTGCGAAAGGGGTCGGCCAGCACCAGGCCGGGGCGGGCTCCCTTGGGCTTGCGGACGGTGCGCCCTTCGGCCACCATCACCTCGACCTTGTGGTCGTTTCGGCCCCGCGAATAGCCGGCGGCCAGGGAAGCGGCATAGAGGATATCCTCCTCCGGGATGTCGCGCCGCCCTTCCCTTTTCAGCACCAGATGACAGCCGGGCAGGTTATGGGCGTGAAACCAGAGATCGTCCGCCCCGGTCATCTGCTTGCTGACCTGATCGTTGCCGCGGTTGTTGCGGCCCCAGATGATCCGCAGTCCGGACGGGCTGAGTGCCTGCCGCAGGCCGGCGTCGGCGGCGGGCGGCGGGAGTTTGCGCGGCGGCCGGGCGGATTCCTTGAGCACTCCGCCGGCGGTCAGTTCTCCCCGGATCGACTGCAGCTCCACCGCCGTTTCGGCTTCTTCGACGGCCAGAGCCACGCCGGCCAGCCAGTCGAGTTCGTCCCGGGTTTCCTGCCTCCGGCGGGCGATGTGCTCCTGGCCGCGCTTG
>MHXM01000129.1:15950-16750 GCA_001825565.1 Desulfuromonadaceae bacterium GWC2_58_13 | reverse complement strand
GCCGCAGCCGGAACAGGTTGGCCAACAACAGATCGCCCAACTGCCGCTGGCGGTCGAAATCCTGCACCCGCACGGCTTCGGCCTCGATGTGGGCAAGCCGTTTTTCCAGGCGCTGCTCGGCCTTGCGCGCCACCCGCGCAAGCTCTCCCTTGCCGCCGCCGAACACCGCTTCTTCGGAGGCTTCGCCGTAATAGGCGTCGGCCGCTTCGGACATGCTCGCGAAGCGTTGCACCTCGGCAATTTCGATGAATTCGGGAACCATCGGTGACAATACCCGGCGCTCCTGGCGGATAAAGATACAGGGGCTGAAGTCGCCGGCCAGCCACCTGTCCCGGAACCGGCGCAACACCTGCCGGGGCGGCTCGCCGCAAGCGGCTGCGGCCGACAGCTCGGCAGCCATCAAAGGGGTCATTGGCGAAAGGTTGTCGAGCAGCCACTGATGAAAAGGCACCTCGGGGGGAATCTCCGGCAGCTCGGACAGGAAGTCGATTTTATCCTGAGGTTGGGGTGGCTTGTAGGCCCTCCCGGGCAAGATCGGGCGAGTGTCGTTTTCGTGCCGCTGCAGGGCGTCGACCACCCGCCCCGCTTCATCGAGCAGAATCAGGTTGGCGTGAGCGCCGAGCAGCTCGGCGACCAATATCCAGCGACTTCCCTCGGCGCCGGAAAAGTGGAGACGGACGATCCGCTCGCCGGGCATCCGTTCGACCTCCAGCAGGCGATTCAACCGCGCACGCAACAGTTGACAGAAACGGGGCGGCGCCTGCGGATTGAGGAGTTTTTTCGCCGTCAAATGCAGACGG
>MHXM01000129.1:15423-15940 GCA_001825565.1 Desulfuromonadaceae bacterium GWC2_58_13 | reverse complement strand
GCGCCGCCGACAGGCGCAGACGCGGATTGTCCCGGCCGGTCCACAGCCGCAGCACCAGTTCGGCGGCTCCGGGCTGATGGATCTGGCTGACCGCCGCGCCGCGCAGGACCTCGTTCAATTCGCGGACCACGGCGTCGAGACAGAGGATATCCATGGACATGCTATTTCTCCCGGGCCATTTCGGCGGCCAGTTCCCCGAGCGAACGGATGCCGGCGGCCATCCGTTCATTCCAGAGACCGTTGCAGCTCAACCGCACGTAGTTGCGAAAACGATCCTGGGTCGAAAAGGCCATGCCGGGCACCACGCCGATCCCCATCTGCCGAGCCCGGTAAAAATAGTCGACCGAATCGACAGCTCCGGGCAGCTCCAGCCATAGCGCCGTGCCGCCCCGGGGACGGGTCACGGCGGTGCCGGGGGGAAAGTGCCGACCAAGATGCAGCTGCATGGTCTGCATCTGCTGCTCCAATATCCGGCACAGACGCTTGAGATGGCGGTCGAACAACCCCTGCCGCAGAT
>MHXM01000129.1:15240-15405 GCA_001825565.1 Desulfuromonadaceae bacterium GWC2_58_13 | reverse complement strand
GGGTGGGGGTTGCCGAGCTGACATTGGTGGTCGACTTGATTTCAAGAGCCTGCCGATAATAGCGGCCGGGAAGCATGTAGCCGAGGCGGTAGCCGGCGGATACGGTTTTCGAGAAGGAATTGCAATACACGACCAGCCCGTCGAAATCGAGGGCTTTGCAGGTGC
>MHXM01000129.1:0-15044 GCA_001825565.1 Desulfuromonadaceae bacterium GWC2_58_13 | reverse complement strand
AAAAGCAATAATAGGTCGGGGACTGAACCAGCACGTTGTCGCCGGGGCGGGTGAGCATGCGCACGGCGATGTAAAGAGCCTCCATGGCGCCGTTGGTGATGAGGATATCGTCGGGGGCGGCGTTAATGCCGCGATGCATCAGGTACACAGCCACCTGCCGCCGCAGATCGAGGTTGCCGGCGATCTGCTCGTAGGCCAACACCTGATCCGGAGTCCGACGACATTCGGCCGCCAACAAGTGGGCCAGTTGCCGTCCGGGCAAGAGCTGGGGAGCGGCGCCGGTGACTCCGAACGGGAGCAGGTCGTTGTGGCCGACCGCTTCGAGCACGGTCTGGATCAGGTGGCTGCGGTTGCCGACCATCGGCGCGAGCTCGGGACGGCTCACCGGTCCGGGCTTCGGCAGGGATTTGAGGGGCATCCGGACAAAAAAACCGGAACGGGTGCGGGCCTCGATGATCCCCTGTTTTTCCAGTTCGAGATAGGCCTGGGAAACGGTGGCGATACTCACCCGCAGCTGCCGGCTCAGGAGCCGAAGCGACGGCAGGCGTTGGCCGGGAACCAGGGCGGTCGCGTCGATCATCGCCAGGATATGTTGTCCGACCTGCTGGTAACGAAAGGATTCGGGTGGCATGCAGAGTGTCTCCCTGAAATCTGTTACGGTGCATTTTTAGCCGAACTGCTTCTGTTTTGCAAACAGTTTGTCTGGTCTACTCAAATCAGGCAAAACGACTCAAATTCAGGGAGGACCGAATGAAGCAGGTCGACAGGCAAAAGCGAACTTTCATAAGAATAAAATTTCCGATTTGGTGGATCCTTCTACTGGTCACCATCGCGGCCCTGCTCCTGACCTGGCATAACTCCGACCTGCAATCCGAAAAAGAGGTCGTTACACCCAATCCTTCGCGGCTGCGGCTGGACCCGCTTTAATTTCGTAAATTATCATTTATATGTGCAGTATTTCTGATATGATGCCTGACCTGAAATCCCCACAACAAGGAGGCTTCCATGAGTACATCTTGGAAAATTGAAACTCAGGCGGTCCAGGGAACCTACGCGCCGAAACCGACCGAACCGCGCATCCCGGCGATCTGCCAGAGTACCACCTTTAAATATGACAGCGCCGAACATGTGGCCAAACTGTTCGACTTCGACCTGCCCGACCCCTTTTACACCCGCCTCGGCAACCCGACCACCGATGCCTTCGAAGGAAAAATCGCCCTGATGGAAGGAGGCGTCGGCGCTCTGGCGACCTCGTCGGGGCAGGCGGCCGTCTCTACGGCAATCATGAATATCTGCCGGGCCGGCCAGCACATCGTCACCGCCAGCACCCTGTACGGGGGCACTTATTCGCTGTTCGCCAATACCCTGCCCAAGCTCGGCATCGAGGTTAGTTTCGTCCATCCCGAAGCCCCGGTGGATGAAATCAGGCGCCGGTTTCGCCCGGAGACCAAGGCTCTCTATGCCGAATCCATCGGCAATCCCGGCCTGAACGTGCTCGATTTCGAAAAATTCTCGGTGATCGCCAAGGCGATGGGGGTGCCGCTGGTCATCGACAACACCTTTCCCACCCCGTACCTGTGCCGGCCTTTCGATCACGGCGCCGACATCGTGGTTCACTCGGCGACCAAATATATCGACGGCCATGCCACCAGCGTCGGCGGGGTGATCGTCGACGGCGGTCGATTCGACTGGACCAACGGCAAGTTTCCCGACCTGACCGAACCGGACGTCAGCTACCACGGCCTGCGCTACGTGGAAAAATTCGGCGACCGGGCCTACATCGTCAAGGCCAGGGCGCAGTACATGCGCGACTTGGGCGCCACGCCGTCACCCTTCAACAGCTTTATGTTCCATCACGGGTTGACCACCCTCCCCTTGCGCATGGAACGTCACAGCAGCAATGCCCTGGCCCTCGCCAGGCATCTGCAGCAGCACCCGAAGGTTTCCTGGGTCAATTACCCGGGACTGGAAACCCACCCGACCTATGCGTTGACCTGCAAGTACCTGCCGAAAGGGGCCAGCGGCGTGCTGACCTTCGGTATCAAGGGAGGGCGCGAAGCCGGCATCAAATTCATGGAAGCAACCAAGGTCATCGCCCTGGTGGTCCATGTCGGCGATGCCCGCAGCTGCGTGCTGCATCCGGCCAGCACCACCCATCGCCAGCTGTCCGAAGCCCAGCAGATTGCTTCGGGCGTGACCCCCGACCTGATTCGGCTTTCCGTCGGCATCGAGCATATCGACGATCTCATCGCCGACGTCGAACAGGCCCTGCGCGTCAGCTGATTTTTTTCGGGCAATGATTAAAAAGGGCGGATCCTGTCGGGATCCGCCCTTTTTATTTCTTCGCGTTCTGCTATGGTTATATCAGGATCTTTATTCTTGACAATATAACTGCTGGATGTTAGCAATAGATAACCCTACCGACAAGCTAGCACGGATATATGGTCATTCGAATAATTACCCAGTTGACAGGAGGATATCCATGAGCGACAAAACCGGTTACCGGATCGGAACCAAAGCCCTGCATGCCGGACAAGTGCCCGACCCGGCCACCAACTCCCGGGCGGTGCCCATTTACCAGACCAGTTCGTACGTTTTCAACTCATCCGAACACGCCGCCAACCTGTTCGGCCTCAAGGAAATGGGCAACATCTACACCCGCCTGATGAACCCGACCACCGACGTGCTGGAGAAACGCCTGGCTGAACTCGACGGCGGGGTCGGCGCCCTGGCTCTCGCCTCCGGCTCGTCGGCCATCGCCCTGGCTATTCTCAATCTGGCCAAGGCGGGCGACAACATCGTCTCGTCCAGCGGCCTGTACGGAGGCACCTACAATCTGTTTCACCACACCCTGGCGCGGATGGGAATCACAGTCAAGTTCGTCGACTCGTCCAACCCGGCCGCCATCGCCGCCGCCATCGACGACCGGACCAAGGCGGTTTACACCGAAACCATCGGCAATCCCAAAAACAATGTTGACGACTTCGAAGCGATTGCCAAGGTCGCCCATGACCACGGTCTTCCCTTCATCGTCGACAATACCGTCGCCACCCCGGTGCTGTTCCGTCCCATCGAGCACGGCGCCGACATCGTCTGCTATTCGCTGACCAAGTTCATCGGCGGCCATGGCACCAGCATCGGCGGAGCCGTGGTCGACAGCGGCAATTTCGACTGGTCCAGCGGCCGCTTTCCCGAGTACACCACGCCCGATCCCAGCTATCATGGTCTGATCTATCACCAGGCGCTGGGCAACCTGGCCTACATCCTGAAAATGCGCCTCACCCTGCTGCGCGACCTGGGTCCGTGCCTGTCGCCGTTCAATGCCTTTCAGTTCCTCCAGGGGCTGGAAACCCTGCACGTACGGATGCCCCGGCATTGCGAAAACGCCCTTGCCGTCGCCCGGTTCCTCGAACAGCATCCTTTGGTCGACTGGGTCAATTATCCGGGCCTCGAAAACCACCCGGATCACGCCCGGGCCATCCGATACCTGCCGAAGGGCCAGGGCGCCATCGTCGGCTTCGGCATCAAGGGCGGCACCAGCGCCGGGGCCAGATTCATCGACAACGTCAAGCTCGCCAGTCATCTGGCCAATATCGGCGACGCCAAAACCCTGGTCATCCACCCGGCATCGACCACCCATCAGCAACTGACCGAGGAAGAGCAGCGTTCGGCCGGCGTTTTTCCCGAGTTCATCCGGGTCTCCGTCGGCATCGAGGACATCGAAGACATCCTCGCCGACCTCGACCAGGCGTTGCGCGCCAGCCGGGCATAATTTCGACGCCCCAGAATGGTAAAAAGGCGGGTCCCTGCGGACCCGCCTTTTTATTGCCCGGTTGCCGGTAACATGTTAAACTGCGCGGCTTGAAACGACCTCAGAAAAGAGATCCGTAGGTATGGCCAAAAAATCGAGCAAATACAAATATCTTTTCGAATATGCGCTGTTTCTGATGCTGGCCTTTATTGCCCGCACCCTGCCACGCATCACCGCCCTGCGCCTGGGTGAACGACTCGGCGATCTGAGCCGGTTGATTCAGAAAAAACGGGTAGCCACCGCAGCGGAAAACCTGCGTCGGGCCTATCCCGAAAAAACCTCAGCCGAGATCGACCAGGATGTTCACGAGGTATTTCGCCATCTGGGGGTGAGCGGTATCGAAATGCTTCGCCTCGACCTGTTTAAAGGCCGAGCCGACCTCGACGCCTATTTTACCTTTTCGGGGCTGGAACATCTGGAACAGGCCTACGCCTTGAACAAGGGAGCCTTTATCCTTACCGGCCATATCGGATTCTGGGAAGTTGGAACCTTCTTCCTGCCGGTCCTCGGTTACCCGACCGATTTCGTCGCCAAGCGGATGAAAAACCCTTACGTCGACCGTTATTTCGAAAAGCTCCGCGAGGCCAGCGGGGGGCGTTGCCTGGAAAGCAAAAAAGGTGCGCGCCGGATTTTTCGTGCTCTGACTCAAAAACGGGTCGTTGCGCTGCTGCTCGACCAGCACATTTCCCGCAGTGAGGCGGTGCAGGTCGATTTTTTCGGACGTCCGGCCTGGACCACGCCGATCATCACCCAGATCGCGATGAAGCAGGGAGTGCCGATCGTCCCGGCCTTTGCCTACCGCACCGAGGATTTTCGTTACCATGTGGTCTTCGAGCCGATTATTCAACTGGCCGACGAACCGGGGCAAGAAGCCATCAGACGCAACACCGCCCGGTTGACCGCATGCATCGAAACAGCGGTGCGCCGCGAACCCACCCAGTGGTTCTGGGTCCACCGGCGCTGGCGCGACTGACCGATGAACGCCTCGACACCTTTTCATATCGTCCTGGTCGAACCGGAGATCCCCCCCAACACCGGCAACATCGCCCGGTTATGCGGCGCCACCGGCACCATCCTGCATCTGGTCGGCAAGCTCGGCTTTTCCATCGACGACCGACAGCTCAAGCGGGCCGGCCTCGACTACTGGGAAGCCATCGACGTGCGCCGCTGGGATTCCCTTGACCAGATGCAGCAGGCCTTCCCCGACGGCCGCTGGTGGTACACCTCGAAAAAAGCGGCCCGCAGCCACGTCGAAGCGGACTTTCTGCCCGGCGATTTTCTGGTGTTCGGCAAGGAAACCGAAGGACTGCCCGAAGACCTGCTCGCCGCCAACCCCGACCGCTGCCTGCGCATCCCCATCTTCTCCCCCATCGTCCGCAGCCTCAACCTTTCCACCGCCGCCGGTATTGTTCTCTACGAGGCTCTGCGGCAGACCGGACGGCTCGCCTGAAATGCCGGCCATGTCATTTTATCCTCCCCTCCTGTTTTAGGAGGGGCTGGGGGTGGTCCACAACAGGTTGCAAACGACAAAAGGCGCTCCGAAGAGCGCCTTTTGTCGTTTGTTTCATAAATGCCGACCGAAATCAGCCGAGATCGTTTTCGATCCGGATGAACCGGCTCTGTTCCTTGATCACGGCCAGCGCGTCGATCTCGGCCAGGGCCTTGCGAACGTTGGCTTCTTTGGCGTCGTGGGTCATCATGACGATAGGCACCGCGCCGCCGATCTGCCGCTCGGGCTGGATCATTGAGGTGATGCTGATGTCGAACTTGCCGAGGATGCCGGAGATCTGCGACAGCACGCCGGGACGGTCGTCGGCGGCAAACCGCAGATAATACTGGCTGACGATCTCGTCCATCGGCTTGATGGTCAGATCCTTGACCGCCTCATGGATATAACCCATGGCGGGGGTCCGACCGGCAGCCCCGCAGAGGATATTGCGGGCGATGGACATGACATCGCCCATGACCGCGCTGGCCGTCGCCTCCATCCCGGCGCCCTTGCCGTAGAGCATGGCCGGTCCAAGGAAGTCGCCGACCAACCGCACGGCATTGAAGGCCCCATGAACATCGGCCAACGGATAGTTATCCGGAATCATGGTCGGATGGACGCGGGCCTCGATCTGGCCGTTATCGTTCTTGCCGATGGCCAGCAGTTTGATGCGATAGCCGAACTGTCGGGCGAACTGGATATCCAGGGCGGAGACATTTCTGATTCCCTCGGTGTGAATGTCCTTGAACCGAACCCGGGTGCCGAAACAGAGGGAAATCAGGATAGCGAGTTTGTGCGCGGTATCGACCCCCTCCACGTCGAAGGTGGGATCGGCTTCGGCGTAACCCAGGGCCTGGGCATCCTTGAGGACGGCGGCATAATCGTCGCCGTCGTTGGTCATCCTGGTCAGGATGTAGTTGCAGGTACCGTTGAGGATGCCGAACACGCTGCTGAAACGGTTGGCGCAGAGATTTTCCTTGATCGACGAAATGATCGGAATACCGCCGCCGACCGCCGCTTCGTAATAGACATCGACCCCTTTTTGCTGCGCCGCCGCGAGAATTTCTTCGCCGTGCAGGGCGAGCAGGGCCTTGTTGGCGGTCACCACGTGCTTGCCGTTGGCGATCGCCTTCAGCACAAAGGTACGCGCCGGTTCATAGCCGCCGATCAATTCAATCACCACCTCGATATCGGGAGCGGTCAGCACCGCGTCGGCATCGGTGGTCAGCAAACCGGCATCGACCTGCACGCCACGATCGGTCGTAATATCAAGATCGGCAATCCGCGCCAGAGTCAGGCGCGCGCCGAGGCGATCCTCGATGAGACGGCCATTTTTCCGCAGAACCTTGACCACACCGGTTCCGATGGTGCCGAAACCGAGCAGACCTACCTTGATTTCTTTCATGGACTCCTCGTAAATGAACGGATATTGGCAATACGGCCCTGGTCGGAAACGGGGCGACGGCCAGGGCAATCTGACCGGCAGCTAACCGGCGGACGGATCGTCATCGTCAAAGGAAAGCAGGCATTCAGGACGCTTGCCGGGCAGATCGGCCAGGGCCCGGTCGAGTCCATGTTCCAGAACCGTCGCGGCCATGCCGGCCGTCGCCGTGAGACAGAGGGAAACCCGCGAGAAACCGGCATTGCTGCAAACTTCCAGCAGCTGCCGCGCCACCTCCCGGTAACGGTCGGCATCCAGCTGGCGCCAGCTGCCGCCGCCGACGAACAGGATCCAATCCGCAGCCAGCTTGCCATTGTTGGCCACCAGCACCTGCTCGCCAATCCGTCCGGTCACCTCTTCCGCAAGCAGCAGGTTGGTCAATCGGCCGTTAAGACGCCAGTCGAGCAGGGCAGCCGCCCCGTGCAGGGGACGAACATCCTCGAAAAACAATGCCGCGACCACCTCGCCTTCCATGCGGTCGGCCGGCACATCGAGGACACGCAGGGCGGTCATTGCCCGGCGGGACGACAGGAGCGGGAAATTTTATCCAGGATGCCGTTGACGAAGGACGGCGTATCTTTGGTGCCATACACCTTGCCGATTTCAATCGCTTCGTTGATGGCCACGCTGGCGGGCACGTCGGGACGACAAAGAAGCTCGAAAGCCGCCAGACGCAACAGCGACAAATCGACCCGCGCCATCCGGTCGAGCGCCCAGTTGGTGGAAAGATCCTCGATCATCTGGTCGATGGTTTCCAGGTGGTCGGATACGCCCCGCACCAGCCCCTCGGCAAATTCCCGGACGTCGTCGGCAACCGGATGCTTGAACTCATCCAGGGGATCGCCAAGAACGTCGTCGCGAAACCGGAAGTTTCCCCAGAAATCGTCAAGCACCTCCTCGATGGAGGTGTCCTGATCCTGGAGGCTGTAAATGATTTTCAGGGCCAGCTCGCGGCCCTGCCTGCGCATCCCTTTTGACATGTATCCTACAGTTTTCTGAAAAGGTTGACCATTTCGATGGCGGTCACGGCCGCATCGACGCCCTTGTTGCCGGCCTTGGTGCCGGCCCGCTCGATCGCCTGTTCGATGTTGTCGGTGGTCAGCACCCCGAATGCCACCGGGATCCCCGAATCGAGGCTGACCGAGGCGATGCCTTTGGATACTTCGGCGCTGACGTAATCGAAATGGGGGGTCGAACCGCGGATCACCGCGCCCAGGCAGATCAGCGCATCGTAGTTGCCGGAGGCCGCCATCTTCTTGGCCGTCATCGGAATTTCGAAAGCGCCGGGAACCTTGGCGATGGCGATCTTGTCCTGGTCGGCGCCGTGACGCACCAAAGCGTCGATCGCGCCTTCGACCAGACGGTCGCTGATAAAACTGTTGAAACGGCTCACCACAAGGCCGAACCTGAGCCCGGAGGCATCCAGGTTTCCTTCGATCATTTTAGTCATGAATCACATCTCCCGGTTATCGGTGCCCGGTCGCGAGCCATACGCTACGGCAACCGGTCCGGATCAGAGGTTTTCCAGCAGGTGCCCCATTTTTTCGCGCTTGGTTTTCAGATATCTCACGTTGGTTTCGCAGGCGGGCATCTCGATAGCGACCCGCTCGACGATTTCCAATCCGTAACCTTCCAGACCGATGATCTTCTTCGGGTTATTGGTCATCAGGCGGATCTTGCGCACGCCCAGTTCGGAAAGGATCTGGGCGCCGATACCGTAATCGCGCAGATCGGCCTTGAAGCCGAGGGCCTCGTTGGCTTCCACGGTGTCATGTCCCTGATCCTGCAGGGCATAAGCCTTGAGTTTGTTGATCAGGCCGATGCCGCGCCCTTCCTGACGCATGTACAGCACCACCCCGGCTCCTTCTTTCTCGATCTGGCCCATGGCGGCGCGGAGTTGGTCGCCGCAGTCGCAACGCTGGGAGCCGAACACGTCGCCGGTCAGGCACTCGGAATGAACCCGCACCAGCACCGGTTTATCGGAATCGATGGTGCCCTTGACCAGAGCCAGATGCTGGGCTTTGTCGACATCGTTTTCATAGGCGATGGCGGTGAATTCGCCGCCATGGGGGGTCGGCAGCACCGTCACGGCCGCCCGATGCACCAGCAATTCCTTGCGCATCCGGTAGGAAACCAGGTCGGCGATGGAGATAATTTTCAAGTCGTGGATCTTGGCGAATTTTTTCAGCTCGGGCATCCGTGACATGGTGCCGTCGTCGTTCATGATTTCACAGATGACCCCGGCGGGTTTCAACCCGGCCAGTCGAGCCAGATCGACCGATCCCTCGGTCTGTCCGGCCCGCACCAGCACCCCGCCTTTTTTCGCGCGTAGCGGAAAAACGTGGCCGGGCCGGGCCAGATCCTTGGCGGAGCTTTCGTCGGCAATCGCCACCTGGATGGTGCGAGCGCGGTCGGCGGCGGAAATTCCGGTGGTCACGCCGCGCCGGGCTTCGATGGAAATGGTAAACGCGGTGCCGAAAGAGGATGAGTTTTCGCGAACCATCAGCGGCAGGTCGAGATGGTCGGCACGCTCTTCGGTCAGCGACAGGCAGATCAGCCCGCGCCCTTCGCGGGCCATGAAGTTGATCGCCTCGGGAGTCACCATCTCGGCGGCCATGGTCAGGTCGCCTTCGTTTTCCCGGTCCTCGTCGTCGACCAGAATCACCATTTTACCCTGACGGATATCGTCGAGGGCGGCTTCAATCTTTGCTATGGGCATTTCAGAACTCCTCTTCGCGGCCCGCTAATATGTCACAGAAATCCATGCTTGGCAAGGAATTCGAGATCGACGGGCGAGCGCGGCTCCCCCCCGGGGGCCCGTCCCATCAGGCGTTCGACATATTTGCCGATGATGTCGGTTTCAATGTTCACCGTCGCCCCGACCTGGCGGTCCTTGAGGGTCGTTTCGGCCAGGGTGTGGGGAATGATCGCCACGGAAAAGGTATCCTCGGTGACCCTGTTGACGGTAAGGCTGATGCCGTCGATGGCGATCGAGCCTTTTTCCACCACATAACGGTTGACCTCGGCGGAAAGGCGAAAGGTGAACCGGTAGGCGTTGCCGTCGCGCGTCAGGCTCACGACCGTGCCGACCCCATCGACATGGCCGCTGACCAGGTGTCCGCCGAGCCGGCCGCCGAGGCGCAGGGCCCGTTCGAGGTTGACCCGGCTGCCGGGAACCAGAAATGCCAAGGTCGACCGGCTGACCGTCTCGGGGGAGACGTCCGCCGAAAACTGCCCGTCGCCAAAGGCAACCACGGTCAGACAGATGCCGTTGACGGCGATGCTCTCGCCCAGTTCGATCTCGCTCATGGGAATGCCGGTAGCCACGGTCAGTCGCACGCTGTCCGCACTTTTGCGCAGTTCGCGAACCGTTCCCAAATCTTCGATCAGGCCGGTGAACATCGAACCACCTCCCCTTCTATCAGGATATCGTCATCGAAACGGCTGCTGCGCACATCGGTCAGGATCGGCGCATCGGCCAAGCGAAGCACCCCGGCGCCGGCGAAAATACCGAACCCGTCACTGCCGCCGACCAGCTTCGGGGCGACAAAGACCATCATCCGGTCGATCAGTCCCGACTGGAGCATGGCGTTATTCAAACCGCTCCCCCCTTCGAGAAGCAGGTGCTGCACCCCTCGCTGCCCGAGTTGGACCAGCAACGCCGGCAGATCGACCCGGCCGTTCGGCCCGTCGAGCACGAGCGTCTCGACGCCCTGTCGCCCAAGTCGTTTCACCGTTTCGGAGCTGGCCCGGGAGGTCGTCGCAATCAGCGTGGGTGCTGAATCCAGATCGCGGAGAAGCCTGGCGTCGGCAGGAATCCGCAGGCGGGAGTCAACCACCACCCGCAGGGGATTGCGCCCTCCCTCGGGGAGCCGGGTGGTCAGCTGCGGATCGTCGTGAAGCACGGTACCGACACCGACCAGGATGGCGTCGACCCGGTCGCGCAGGCGATGCACATGCAAGCGGCTGGCCGGCCCGGAAATCCATTGGGAATCGCCGGTCGCGGTCGCGGTTTTGCCGTCCAGGGTCACCGCCGACTTGAGGGTTACCAGCGGCAGCCCGGTGGTAACGTGTTTGGCGAAGGGCGCGATCAGTCGGCGGCACTCCGCCTCGCGAATTCCGACCTGCACCTCAATGCCGGCGGCGCGCAAGCGGTCAATCCCCCGTCCGCCGACCTGCGGGTTGGGGTCGCCGACGCCCACGAAAACCCGGGCGATGCCGGCCGCGATCACGGCGTCGGCGCAGGGACCGGTGCGCCCCTGATGACTGCACGGTTCGAGGGTCACATAAAGGTCGGCGCCGCGAGCCAGAACGCCAGCTTGGCGCAGCGCGAAAATTTCGGCATGAGGCTGCCCGGCCTCGGGGTGGTAGCCTTCGCCGACCACCTCGGCTCCCGCGACAATAACCGCCCCGACCGCAGGATTGGGCCGGGTCCGTCCTTCACCCTTGCGGGCCAGGGCCAAGGCGCGATCCATATATTCGGCGACGGCGGACATGATGACCTCGAACAATCAGGAGAGGGGATGATCAACCTGGGATGACACGAATGTGAAACCGCTTACGACGGGGATTTTCCGCCGCCCTTGGCCAGGATATCGGTCAATTCGGCCATGAACTCGTTGATATCGCGGAACTGCCGGTAAACCGAGGCGAAACGGACGTAGGCGACTTCGTCGAGCGCATGCAGGGCATTCATCACGGCCTCCCCGATGCGGCTCGACTCGATCTCCTTTTCTCCGCTTTCCTGCAGTGACAGTTCGAGACGATCGACCTCCTTCTCAATGGTGGCGATGGAAATCGGTCGTTTTTCGCAGGCCCGCTGCATGCCGGCGATGATCTTGTTGCGATCGAAAGGTTCGCGGCGGCCGTCCTTCTTGATCACCAGCGGCAGGGTTTCCTCGACCCGTTCGTAGGTGGTGAAGCGTTTCTCGCAGGAGATGCATTCGCGGCGACGGCGGATATTGTTGCCTTCCCGCCCGAGCCGGGAATCGACCACCTTGGTGTCGTGATAGGCGCAAAACGGACACTTCATCCCGACTCTCCCTTGGCTTTGGACATGGCGGCAACCTGGCTGGAATCCAAGGCCTCGACACCGGCTTCCTCCAGCATTTCCAGGGACAGCCGGTCCGGATACCCCTCCTGAAAAACAATCTTCTGGATACCGGCGTTGATGAGCATTTTGGAACAGATGATACAGGGCGAGTTGGTGCAGTAGAGGGTGGCTCCGGCGATATTACTACCATGCTTGGCCGCCTGGATGATGGCGTTCTGCTCGGCGTGCAGCCCCCGGCACAACTCATGGCGCTCGCCGGAGGGGACGTTGAGCTGCTGCCGCAGACAGCCGACCTGGTCACAATGGGTAATCCCCGAAGGCGTGCCGTTGTAGCCGGTCGCCAGGATGTTTTTCCCCTTGACCATGACCGCACCGACCTGGCGGCGCAGGCAGGTGGAGCGCCTGGCCACCAGATGGGCGATTTCCATGAAATATTCTTCCCAGGACGGCCGATCCATTTAGACCAATCGATGGGCGTAGAGGGGGAATTTTTTGCAGAGCGCCTTGACCTCGCCACGGATGGCGGCGAGTTCGGCTTCGTTGTCAACGTTCTTCAGCGCCCGCTCGATCCAGGCGGCGACCATTTCCATTTCCGCCTCCTTGAGACCACGCGTGGTGGTCGCCGGGGTGCCGATACGAAAACCGCTGGTCACGAAGGGCGAACGGGTATCGAAGGGAACCGCGTTCTTGTTCACCGTGATCCCGGCCTTCTCCAGAGTCGCTTCGGCCACCTTGCCGGTGATCTCGGTACCGGAAAGATCGACCAGCATCAGGTGATTGTCGGTGCCGCCGGAAACCAGGTTGAACCCTCGTTTAACCAGACCTTCGGCCAGCGCCTTGGCGTTTTTAACCACCTGGGCGGCATAATCCTTGAATTCGGGGGTGAGCGCTTCCTTGAAAGCCACCGCCTTGGCGGCGATGACATGCATCAGGGGTCCGCCCTGAATGCCGGGGAAAATGTTGCTGTTGAGCTTTTTTGCGAATTCCTCGCGACAAAGGATCATCCCGCCACGGGGACCACGCAGGGTTTTGTGGGTGGTCGTGGTGACATACTCGGCGTAAGGCACCGGATTGGGATGCAGACCGGCGGCGACCAGGCCGGCGATATGGGCCATGTCGACCATGACCATCGCGCCGACCTTGTCGGCGACCCGGCGAAAGGCTTCAAAATCGATGGTCCGCGGATAGGCGCTGGCGCCGACCACGATCAATTTCGGCTTATGCTCGACGGCAAGACGCTCGACTTCCTCGTAATCGATGGTGCCGGTTTCCTTCTTGACGCCGTAGGGTACGATATTGAACAATTTGCCGGAAAAGTTGACCGGGGAGCCATGCGTCAGGTGGCCACCGTGGGCGAGATTCATGCCGAGCACGGTGTCGCCGGGCTCGCAGGTGGCAAAATAGACCGCCATATTGGCCTGCGAACCGGAATGGGGCTGCACGTTGGCGTGTTCGGCGCCGAACAGCTCCTTGGCCCGGTCGATGGCCAACTGCTCGGCCACGTCAACGAATTCACAGCCGCCGTAATAGCGCTTGGATGGGTAGCCCTCGGCATATTTGTTGGTCAGCACCGACCCTTGAACCTCAAGAACCCGTTCGCTGACGAAGTTTTCGGAAGCGATGAATTCGAGGTTATATTCCTGCCGTTCGGTTTCCCGACGGATGGCGGCGGCTATTTCCGGATCAAACTGGGCGAGCGTTTCAGACATGGTGTTCAGACCTCCACTGCGGATGGTTTTCAAAAACTGATTTAACCGTAGATGTAAAACGAATGGGCAGGCCGGCGGCCTGCCCATTCGACTTTAAGCCGTCGCGTTATCCTTTTCGTACCTCGTCCTCGATCTGGGCGATTTTGTCGAGTCGCCGCTGATGCCGGTCTCCCTCGAAAACCGCGTCGAGCCAGATTCCAACCAGGCGACAAGCGGTCTCCGCCGAAGTCACTCGGCCACCCATTACCAGGATATTGGCATTGTTGTGTTCCTTGGCCATCTGCGCGGTGAACGGGTCGTTGACCAGCGCGGCCCGCACGCGGGGAAACTTGTTGGCGACGATCGACATGCCGATGCCGGTGCCGCAGATGAGGATTCCCTTTTCCGCATCGCCCGAGGAGACGGCACGGGCTACTTTTTCACCGAAATCGGGATAATCAACGGAATCTCCGTTGTCCGTCCCCAGATCCCGGCCATCGAGGTTACGGGAACCGAGGTATTGGCAGATGGCGGACTTGAGCTCAAGTCCGCCGTGATCACTGGCAACCACTATCATTATTCACTGACCTTCTTGAAAATCAACGTGCCGTTGGTGCCGCCGAATCCGAGGGAGTTGGACATGGCAACCCGGATCTTCGCCTGACGAGCCTCGTTGGGCACGTAATCGAGATCGCACTCGGGATCGGGCTCGATGTAGTTAATGGTCGGCGGAACGGCGGCACGATCGAGAGCCAGCAGCGAGAAAACCGCTTCGATGCCGCCGGCGGCGCCGAGGGCGTGACCGGTCATGCTCTTGGTCGAGCTGACCATGAGTTTTTTGGCGTGATCGCCGAAAACACTCTTGATGGCCATGGTTTCGTAGAGGTCGTTGAAATGGGTCGAGGTGCCGTGCGCGTTGATATAATCGACATCCGCGGGATTCAGACCGGCGTTTTTCAGCGCCATCTTCATGCAGCGAGCCGCCCCCTCGCCGTCCGGGCCGGGAGCCGTGATGTGATGGGCATCGCCGGTGAGGCCATAACCTACCACCTCGGCATAGATTTTCGCGCCACGCTTCTTGGCGGCTTCATACTCTTCGAGAACCACGATCCCGGCCCCTTCGGCCATGACGAAGCCATCCCGGTTCTTCTCAAAAGGACGGCTGGCCGTGGTCGGATCGTCATTGCGGGTCGACAACGCCTTCATCACGTTGAAGCCGGCAATGCCGAGGGGAGTGATGGTCGATTCGGTACCGCCGGCAATCATGGCGTCGGCATCGCCGCGCTTGATCATGTGGTACGCATCGCCGATCGAGTGAGTGCCGGTGGCACAGGCGGTAACCGTTGAGATATTGGGTCCCTTGGCGCCGAAGCGGATGGAAATGTGGCCGGGGGCCAGGTTGATGATCAGCATCGGGATAAAGAACGGGGTGACTTTCTTGTAACCGCCGTTCATCAGAACTTCGTGGTATTTTTCGATAGCCGGCAGACCGCCGAGACCGGCGCCGACCACGACGCCGACGCGTTCGGCGTTTTCTTCGGTGACCTGCAGCCCGGAATCCT
>MHXM01000128.1 GCA_001825565.1 Desulfuromonadaceae bacterium GWC2_58_13 | reverse complement strand
GCTGATCACTCCGATCGCGATGGATAAGGAACTGCGTTTCGCTATCCGTGAGGGTGGCCGTACCGTGGGCGCCGGCGTCGTCAGCGACATCATCGCTTAATTTTTTCATACATGTTTCCCCCTCCCCCCGAACGGGGAGGGGGGATGAGGAATGAACATGCGGGACATCGTTACTCTGGCTTGCACCGAATGCAAGCAACGCAATTACACGACTACCAAAAACAAAAAAACCACGCCTGACAAGCTGGAATTCAGCAAGTATTGCCGTTTTTGCAGAAAGCATACCCCGCACCGCGAGACTAAATAGTTTTCAGGTGGGGGACGGCTAAAGAGGCTGTTCGCATGCAGGCCAGTAGCTCTAATGGCTAGAGCACCGGTCTCCAAAACCGGGTGTTGGGGGTTCGAGTCCCTCCTGGCCTGCCATAAAATTGTAGATAATCCTCCATGGGGGTTCAGATAGTGCTTGGGAAAACGACAGAGTTTCTCACCAATGTCAAGGGTGAGCTGGCAAAGGTGACCTGGCCGACCAGGAAAGATACCTATGCATCAACACTGGTCGTCATTGCCCTTGTCGTGGTTGTGGCTGCCTTTCTGTGGGTTGTGGATACCGCCCTTTCCTCGGCAATCCGCGCCCTCCTGGGCTGATTGGAGATAGGGTAGCTTCTATGGCAATGAGATGGTACGGGGTGCATACCTATTCGGGCTTTGAGAACAAGGTCAAGCTCAATCTCGAAGAGCGGATACGGATGCTTGGCGTTGAAGAACAGTTTGGCCAAATCCTGATTCCCTCCGAAACGGTCGTTGAGCTGAAAAATGGTGAACGCCGCACCTCTTCCCGGAAGTTTTTCCCTGGCTATATCCTTGTCCAGATGGAATTGAACAACGAAACCTGGCATGTGGTTAAGGATACTCCCAAAGTGACCGGTTTTGTTGGTGGCGGCACGGCCCCTCCCGCGATTTCCGACGAAGAGATTGCCAAGATAACCACCCGGATGGAAGAGGGCGCCGAGCGTCCCAAGCCCAAGGTTGAGTTCGAGGTGGGCGAAACCGTGCGGGTCGTCGACGGTCCGTTCCTGAATTTCACCGGTGTGGTGGAAGATGTTAAGCCGGATAAAGGCAAGCTCAAGGTCATGGTCAGCATCTTTGGCCGGGTTACCCCCGTGGAGCTTGAATTCATACAGGTTGAGAAGACCAGTTGATCCTGGTCAGAACGCAATATTTAAGGAGTAGCTCATGGCCAAGAAGGTTATTGGACAAATAAAGCTGCAGATTCCCGCCGGCAAGGCCAATCCTTCGCCTCCGGTCGGTCCCGCGCTGGGTCAGCACGGGGTGAATATCATGGAATTCTGCAAAACGTTCAACGCCAGGACCCAGGGTGAAGATGGGATGATCATTCCCGTTGTCATCACGGTCTATGCCGACCGTTCCTTCACCTTTATCACCAAAACCCCCCCTGCCGCCGTGTTGTTGATGAAGGCAGCGAAGATTCCCAAGGGTTCCGGTGTGCCCAATAAGAACAAAGTGGGCAAGGTGACCAGGGATCAGGTGATCGAGATCGCCAAGCTGAAGATGCCCGACCTGAATGCTTTCGATGTGGATGCCGCAGTTAAGACCATCGAAGGTACCGCGCGCAGCATGGGGCTGGAAATCGTCTAATATACGGCATAGTCTGGAGTAAACGAACATGCGTACAGGAAAACATCATAAAACAGCCAGTGCCAAGGTGGATCGGAGCGTTGCTTATCCCATTGGAGAAGCGATCGCGCTGGTCAAGGACAGTGCCTACGCCAAATTCGATGAGACCGTGGACGTTTCCGTCCGTCTCGGGGTTGATCCTCGTAAAGCCGACCAGATGGTCCGCGGCGCCGTCGTGCTTCCCAACGGCCTCGGTAAGACTGTTCGCGTCCTGGTTTTCGCCAAGGGTGAAAAGGCTCAGGAGGCTACTGCGGCCGGTGCCGATTTCGTTGGCGCCGACGATTTGGTCGCCAAGATTCAAGGCGGTTGGTACGATTTCGATACCGCCATCGCTACCCCGGACATGATGGGTACCGTCGGTAAGATCGGTCGTCTGCTCGGTCCGCGTGGTCTGATGCCGAACCCGAAAGTCGGTACCGTCACCTTCGACCTCGGTCGTGCGGTCAGCGAGGCCAAATCGGGTAAAATCGAATATCGTGTTGAAAAAGCCGGTATCGTGCATGCTCCGGTCGGTAAGGTGTCCTTCGAGCAGCAGAAACTGCAGGAGAATATCATCTCCCTGGTCGATGCCCTGATCAAGGCCAAGCCTTCGACCTCCAAGGGGTCTTACCTCAAGAAGGTCTGCATTTCCAGCACCATGGGGCCCGGCGTCGTGATCGACGTCCCGGCTCTTCAGGCGCTGATTAAATAAAGGCGGTAGCGCACTGCCTTTTATGCGGCTCGCAAGGTCATTGCGAGCCGTAGCCGTTGAGTAGTTCTCAACGCTCCTGGTCAAAGACAGCAGGCACTCTCGCAGAGAGTTTAATGGTGAATCCGCCTGCCGAGGCTGAAGTATGGAGCGACGGACGTTTCCGTCTCTCGTAACCACCTCTGACAGGGGCTCGGGATTTTCAGGATCCCAAGAATCAAACAGAAAGGAGGAGAGACGTTGAACAGAACGAGTAAAGAACAAGTTGTCGCGGAACTGGCGCAAAAACTGGCCTTGGCCAAAGCGGCGTTCATCGCCGATTATCGTGGGTTGAATGTCGACCAGGTCAACAAGCTTCGCGGAGAACTGCGTGGTGTTTCCGTCGAGTATCAGGTCGCCAAGAACACCCTGTTGAAGCTGGCTGCCAAAGGCACCGGCGTAGCGTGTCTGAACGATCATCTCGTAGGGCCCACCGCAATTGCCATCGTGACCGGTGACCCGGTGGCTCCGGCCAAGATATTGACCGAGTTTGCCAAGACTAACGCCAAATTTGAACTTAAAGCTGCTGCT
Source organism: Desulfuromonadaceae bacterium GWC2_58_13 (assembly GCA_001825565.1). Classification (GTDB taxonomy): domain Bacteria; phylum Desulfobacterota; class Desulfuromonadia; order Desulfuromonadales; family Trichloromonadaceae; genus Trichloromonas. The sequence goes on along the minus strand of MHXM01000128.1, from coordinate 12,309 downwards.
CTCGATGGCAAGCTGTTGTCCATCCAAGACATCAAGGCCCTGGCCGAACTGCCGAGTCGCGAAGTACTCCTGGCCAAGTTGCTGGGATCCCTCAATGCGCCGGCATCCAACTTCGTCGGTGTTCTCGCGGCCATTCCGCGGTCGCTGGTGCAGGTTCTGGCCGCGATTCAGGACCAAAAAGCCGCTTAACATTTTTCAGACAAAACCATTACGGAGGATATAGATCATGGCTGATATCACCAAAGAGCAAGTTGTAGAATTTATCGAAAAGATGACCGTTCTCGAACTGGCGGAGCTGGTCAAGGAACTGGAAGAGAAATTCGGCGTGTCCGCTGCTGCGCCGGTTGCCGTTGCGGCTGGTCCGGTTGCCGGCGCCGAAGCTGCCGCTGTTGAAGAAAAAGATGAGTTTGACGTTATTCTCACCAGCTCCGGCGAAAAGAAAATCAATGTCATCAAAGTTGTCCGCGCCGCTACCGGTCTGGGCCTCAAAGAAGCCAAAGACCTCGTCGACGCCGCACCGAAAGCTGTTAAAGAAGGTGTTTCCAAAGCTGAAGCCGAAGAACTCAAAAAGCAGCTCGAAGAATCCGGCGCCACCGTGGAGCTCAAGTAGCTGACGGCTCGATAGTTTCGCCTTTAGCCAAGGTCGCCGTGTGCGGCCTTGGCTATTCTACTTTCGTTACCTAAAGGAGAAACCATGGCTTATTCGATCGCGAATAACCAGCTTCTGAGGAAACATTTCGCCGAAGTTCAGCGGATTATCGACATTCCCAATCTGATCGATATACAGAAAAATTCCTACAAGCGTTTTCTTCAGGCCGAGTTGCCTCCTTCGGCCCGGCAGAACATGGGCCTTGAATCCGTATTCCGCTCCGTGTTTCCGATTCGTGATTTCAGCGAGACCTGTTCCCTTGAGTATGTTTCGTACTCGTTGGGCGTGCCCAAGTACGATGTCGATGAATGTCATCAACGGGGCATGACTTTCGCCTCTCCGGTCAAGGTACGGGTCCGCCTGGTTTCCTGGGATGTGGACAAGGAGTCTGGTGTCCAGTCCATTCGGGACATCAAAGAGCAGGAAGTTTACTTCGGTGAAATCCCGCTGATGACCGAAAACGGAACCTTTATCATTAATGGGACAGAACGGGTTATCGTCAGCCAGTTGCATCGCTCCCCCGGCGTCTTCTACGACCACGACAAGGGCAAAACCCACTCCAGCGGCAAGATTCTCTATAGCGCCCGGGTGATCCCTTATCGCGGATCCTGGCTCGACTTTGACTTTGATCATAAAGATATCCTCTACGTCCGGATCGACCGTCGGCGCAAATTGCCGGCCACGGTGCTGCTCAAGGCTCTTGGTTACAGCGCGGAAGAACTGCTCAACTACTACTATGACGTCGAGGACATCATCATCGATGGCGATGGCTATAAGAAGCGCGCTAATCCAAGCTTGCTTCTCGGCCAGCGCGCAAGCTTCGATGTGATTGACCCCGACGGCGAGTTGATCGTTAAGGCCAACCGTAAGTTCACCAAGGCCGCTGTCAAGAAGATCGCCGACAAAAAAGTCGAGTTCATCAAGATCACCGAAGAAGAAGTTGTCGGCAAGATCACTTCGACCGATATCGTCGACACCGCCACCGGGGAAGTCGTTATCGAGTGTAACGAAGAGATCGCCATGGATCGACTCAATGATCTGCGTTCCCGCGGCATCAATGAATTCAAGGTTCTCTTTATCGACAACCTGTATGTGGGTCCGTTCCTGCGTGAGACGCTGCTTCAGGACAAGATCACGACGTCGGATGAAGCGATGATCGAGATCTACCGCCGTCTTCGCCCGGGCGATCCGCCGACCATCCGTAGCGCCAAGGCTCTGTTCGACAGCCTGTTTTTCAATGCCGAGCGCTACGATTTGTCGGCCGTCGGTCGGCTCAAGCTGAATTACAAGCTTGGCTTGGAGACCCCGCTCGAGCACACCACCCTGACCAAGGAGGATATTCTCCAGGTGGTGCGCTACCTGATCGATCTGCGCAACGGCAAGGGGGCCATCGACGATATCGATCACCTCGGCAATCGTCGGGTGCGCGCTGTCGGCGAACTGCTCGAGAACCAGTATCGGGTCGGCCTGGTGCGGATGGAGCGCGCCATCAAGGAGCGCATGAGCCTGCAGGAAGTCGACAGCCTCATGCCCCACGACCTGATTAACTCCAAGCCGGTTTCCGCGGTGGTTAAAGAGTTCTTTGGTTCGTCGCAGCTATCCCAGTTCATGGATCAGACCAACCCGCTTTCCGAGATCACCCACAAGCGCCGCCTGTCGGCTCTGGGACCCGGCGGTCTGACTCGCGAACGGGCCGGTTTCGAAGTCCGCGACGTGCATCCGACCCACTATGGCCGGGTTTGCCCGATAGAGACCCCCGAGGGTCCGAACATTGGTCTGATCGCATCGCTTTCGACCTATGCCAGAATCAATGAACATGGCTTCGTTGAAACTCCGTACCGGTTGGTCAAGGACGGGAACGTCACCAAGGAGATCAAATACTTTTCGGCGCTCGAAGAAGAAGGTCACGCCATCGCCCAGGCCAATGCCCCGCTCAATCCCGACGGCACTTACGTCAACGAGCTGGTCAATGCCCGCAAGAGCGGCGAGTTCATGCTGATGAACCGTGAAGAGATCGAGCTGATGGACGTTTCTCCCAAACAGCTGGTTTCGGTCGCCGCCGCCCTGATTCCTTTCCTTGAGAATGACGACGCCAACCGCGCCCTGATGGGTTCGAACATGCAGCGACAAGCCGTGCCTCTGCTGCGGGCCGACGCGCCGCTGGTCGGTACCGGCATGGAGCGGATTGTTGCCCACGACTCCGGCGCAGCCGTGGTTGCCCGGCACAACGGGATCGTCGAAAGCGTCGACGCCGCCCGTATCGTGGTCAAGATTGACGATGACGAGGTCGATGAAACCGGCACTGGGGTCGATATTTACACCCTGACCAAGTTCGCCCGGTCCAATCAGAACACCTGTCTTAACCAAAAGCCGATCGTCAAAATCGGCGACAAGGTCAAGCGCGGCGAGATGATTGCCGATGGTCCGTCGACCCAGTGGGGCGAATTGGCCCTCGGGCAGAACGTGCTGGTCGCCTTCATGCCTTGGGAAGGGTACAATTTCGAGGACTCGATCCTGATTTCCGAAAAGCTGGTCAAAGAGGATCGCTACACCTCGATCCATATCGAGGAATTCGAGTGTGTCGCCCGAGATACCAAGCTCGGCAAGGAAGAGATCACCGACGATATCCCCAACCTTGGCGAGGACGCGCTGGCCGATCTCGACGAGAGTGGTATTATCCGTATTGGTGCCGAGGTCAAGCCCGGCGATATCATGGTCGGTAAAATTACCCCCAAAGGGGAAACTCAGCTGTCTCCCGAAGAGAAGTTGTTGCGGGCGATTTTCGGCGAAAAGGCCGGCGATGTTCGCGATACGTCGCTGCGTGTTCCGCCGGGGGTCGAGGGGGTGGTAATCGGCGCCCGCGTCTTCTCCCGCAAGGGGGCCGATAAGGACAGCCGCACCGAGCACATCGAAAAGACCGAAATCGACAAGTTGCTCAAGGATCAGAACGACGAGATCACCATCATTCGCGAATCGGCCAAGGGCAAACTTAAAAATCTGCTGGTTGGTCAGACCTCGGCGGTTACCATTACCGACGATGCCGGCCAAACCCTGTTGGTCAAGGGGAAGAAAATCACCGCCGAACTCCTTCTCAAGGTGCCGTTCCGTCAGTGGAAGGAAATCTCCCTGGCCGGCGAAGGGGACATCGAGGAAAAGGTGGCCACCCTGTTTGCCCGCCTTAGCGATCGCGAGGATCTGATCCGGGGGGTTTTTACCGACAAGATCGAAAAGCTCAAGCGTGGCGATGACCTCCCCCCGGGCGTCATCAAGATGGTCAAGGTCTATGTGGCCATCAAGCGCAAACTGCAAGTCGGTGACAAAATGGCCGGCCGTCATGGTAACAAGGGTGTTCTTTCGCGGATTCTTCCTGTTGAGGACATGCCCTACATGGCTGACGGTACCCCGGTCGAGATCGTTCTCAACCCGTTGGGCGTGCCGTCCCGTATGAACGTCGGACAGATTCTCGAGACGCATCTCGGGCTCGCCGCGCGCGGCCTCGGTATGCAGATCCAGGAGGTCATGGACAAAAATTTCACCACCGACGCGCTCAAGGCCAAGGTTAAGAATGTCTATGGCAATCCCGAATTGAATGCCTTTATTGACGGGCTGTCCGACGAAGAGACGCTGGCTTTGGCCCGCCGCCTCTCCCATGGCGTGCCCATGGCTTCCCCGGTTTTCGAGGGGGTCAACGAAGAACAGATGAAGAACGAAATGGCTCGTGCCGGGTTCCCGACCAGCGGCCAGATGACCCTGTACAACGGCAAGACCGGCGACGCCTTTAAAGAACAGGTAACGGTCGGCATCATGTACATGCTCAAGTTGCACCATTTGGTCGACGACAAAATCCATGCCCGCAGCATCGGGCCTTACAGTCTGGTTACCCAGCAGCCTCTCGGCGGCAAGGCGCAGTTCGGCGGTCAACGTCTCGGCGAGATGGAAGTCTGGGCACTTGAGGCCTACGGCGCGGCTCACGCGCTGCAGGAGTTTCTCACCGTCAAATCGGACGATGTGGCTGGCCGGACCCGTATGTACGAAGCCATTGTCAAGGGCAAGCAGACCTTGGAGGCGGGTCTCCCCGAATCCTTCAACGTATTGGTCAAAGAACTGCAGTCCCTGTGTCTCGATGTTGAGCTTCTCGAAGAAGAGGATTAACAGCAGCATCAGTCGGCAGCTGTCGGTCGCCTGGCAAGTACTGGCGACGGCGGTTGCCGGCTCTCCGCATAAATCAACCACCATCCCATAAGGAGGATGCGTTTTGGAAGATATCTTCAGTCTATTTGAGCGGCCGAAGGATCCCCTAAATTTCAATGCGATCCGGCTCTCCCTGGCGTCGCCGGAGAAGATTCGCGAACGTTCTTTCGGCGAGGTCAAAAAGCCGGAAACCATCAATTACCGGACGTTCAAGCCGGAGCGGGATGGTTTATTCTGCGCCAAGATCTTCGGACCGACCAAGGACTACGAGTGTAATTGCGGCAAATACAAGCGCATGAAACACCGTGGCATTGTTTGCGAGAAGTGCGGTGTCGAAGTCATTCCAAGCAAGGTTCGCCGGGAACGTCTTGGTCATATCGACCTGGCCTGCCCGGTGGCCCATATCTGGTTTCTCAAGTCGTTGCCGTCGCGGATTTCGACTCTGGTTGACCTGACCCTGAAAGAGGTTGAACGAATTCTCTATTTCGAGGCCTATATTGTCCTCGACAAGGGAGATACCCCTCTGGAACTGGGCCAGGTGCTCAGCGAAGACAAATATCGCGAGATGATGGACGAGTTCGCCGGCCAGTTCACCGCCAGCATGGGGGCCGAAGCCATTCGTGACCTGCTTGAGCAGATGGACCTGGACGGGCTCTCGGAACAGTTGCGTAACGAGATGAAGGATGCCACCAGCGAAGCCAAGCGCAAGAAGGTGTCGAAGCGACTCAAGGTCATCGAGGCGTTCAAGCAGAGCGGCAACCGCCCCGAGTGGATGATTCTCGAAACCATTCCGGTGCTGCCTCCCGAACTGCGCCCATTGGTCCCCCTCGACGGCGGCCGGTTCGCCACCTCCGACCTCAATGATCTCTATCGTCGCGTCATCAACCGCAACAACCGTCTCAAGCGGCTTATGGAACTGCGGGCTCCCGAGGTCATCATCCGCAACGAGAAGCGCATGCTGCAGGAGTCGGTGGATGCCCTGTTCGACAATGGTCGGCGCGGCCGGGCCATCACCGGTCCCAACAAACGTCCGCTCAAGTCGCTATCCGACATGCTCAAGGGCAAGGGCGGTCGTTTCCGCCAGAACCTGCTCGGCAAGCGTGTCGATTACTCCGGTCGCAGCGTTATCGTTGTCGGTCCCGAACTTAAGCTGCATCAGTGCGGTCTGCCGAAGAAGATGGCCCTTGAGTTGTTCAAGCCGTTTATCTACAACAAGCTTGAAGAACGCGGCTTCTGTACTACCATCAAGAGCGCCAAGAAGATGGTGGAGAAGGAAAAGCCGGAGGTCTGGGATGTTCTCGAAGAGGTCATCAAGGAACATCCCGTCATGCTCAACCGCGCCCCGACTCTGCACCGTCTTGGTATTCAGGCGTTCGAGCCGGTATTGATCGAAGGTAAAGCGATCCAGCTGCATCCGCTGGTGTGTACCGCTTTCAACGCCGACTTCGACGGCGACCAGATGGCCGTCCATCTGCCGCTCTCCATCGAGAGCCAGATCGAGGCCCGCGTGTTGATGATGTCGACCAACAACATCCTCTCTCCGGCCAACGGCAAACCGATCATCGTTCCATCGCAGGACATGGTTCTCGGCCTCTATTACATGACCCGCGATCGTGTTTTCGCTAAAGGCGAAGGAAAGATTTTGTCCTCGCCGGAAGAGTTGCGCATTGCCTATGATTCTGGCGAGATCGATCTGCAGGCCAAGATCAAGGTGAGAATGGTGGTCGAACTTGACGGCTCGCCGGTTCTGGTGGAGACCACTACCGGCCGTGTGTTGCTGCGGGAAATCGTCCCCGAGATTCTTCCGTTCAGCTACATCAACCGGGTTATGGGCAAGAAACAGGTGGCCGAGCTCATTGACGTGGCCTTCCGCTTGGCCGGCAATAAGGAAACGGTTATCCTGGCCGACCGCCTCAAGGAAACCGGTTACCGCTTCTCCACCATCGCCGGTATTTCCATCTGTCTTGACGACATGGTCATTCCGGAGACCAAACAGAAGCATATCGACGGCGCTGTTGAAGAGGTGCGTGAGATCCAGCAGCAGTACACCGAAGGCCTGATCACCGACGGCGAACGCTATAACAAAGTCATCGACATCTGGGCCAAGTGTACCGAGGATATCGCTCAGACCATGCTGGGCAACCTTTCGGTGGATATCGTTCATCCGCCGGAAGGGAGCAAGGACATGACCCCGGTCAAGGTCCCTTCCTTCAACGCCATTCACATGATGGCCGACTCCGGTGCCCGCGGCAGCGCGCAACAGATCCGCCAGCTGGCCGGGATGCGCGGTTTGATGGCCAAGCCTTCGGGCGAGATCATCGAGACCCCGATCACCGCCAACTTCCGTGAAGGTTTGACCGTTCTCCAATACTTCATTTCGACTCATGGTGCTCGTAAGGGTCTGGCCGACACCGCCTTGAAAACCGCCAACTCCGGTTATCTGACCCGCCGCCTGGTCGACGTGGCCCAGGATGCCATCATCACCGAACAGGATTGCGGCACCTTCGACGGCATCCTGGTGTCCTCCCTCACCGAGGGGGGCGAGGTTATCGAACAGCTTGGTGACCGAATCCTCGGCCGTACCGCCCTCGAGGACGTTCTCGATCCGGTGACCGGCGAAGTTCTGGTCGAAGCCAACGACGAAATCGAGGAAGACCTGGTCCAGAAAATCGAGGACGCCGGCATTGAACGCCTGCGGATACGTTCGGTTCTCACCTGTCAGAGCCGCCGCGGCATCTGCGCCACCTGCTACGGCCGCGACCTGGCACGCGGGCACATGGTTAACCTGGGGGAAGCGGTCGGCGTTATTGCCGCTCAGTCCATCGGCGAACCCGGTACCCAGCTGACCATGCGGACTTTCCACATTGGTGGTACCGCGTCCCGCCGTGCCGAACAGACCTCTCTCGATGCGCGTTTCGACGGGGTTCTTAGGTACATTAACCTGAATACGGTTGTCGATAAGTTCGGTCATCACGTTGTCATGAACCGCAATGGTGAAGTTGCGGTGGTTGACGAGACCGGCCGTGAACGCGAGCGTTACGGCGTCGTTTATGGCGCCCGTTTGCGCATCGCCCCCGAAGGGCCGGTCAAGGCTGGCGATCTGCTGGCTGAGTGGGATCCGTACACCATGCCCATTCTTACCGAGATTCCCGGCCGGGTGCGCTTCGGCGACATCCTCGAGAGCGGTACCATGGAAGAACAGCTCGACGAGGTTACCGGTCTGACCCGGAAAGTCATTATCGAGTCCAAGGGAGCGGACAAACGTCCGCGTATCACCCTCAAGGACGAAGAGGGGAAAACCGCCAAGCTTCCCAACGGCGCGCCGGCTCGCTACATGCTTCCCGTGGGGGCCAACATCGTCGTCAACGAAGACACTCTCATCAGTGCCGGCGACATTCTGGCCAAGATCCCCCGGGAGACGACCAAAACCAAAGACATCACGGGCGGTCTTCCGCGGGTTGCCGAATTGTTCGAAGCCCGCAAACCGAAAGAATTTGCCGTCATTTCCGAGATCGATGGCCAGGTCTCCTACGGCAAGGATTCCAAAGGGAAGCGAAAAGTCATCGTTACCCCCGAGGTCGGTGAGGCCAAGGAATACCTCATTCCCAAAGGGAAGCACATCAGTGTCCACGAGGGGGACCATGTAAAGGCCGGGGAGGCATTGATGGACGGCTCCTCCAACCCTCACGACATCCTGCGGGTTCTCGGCGAGAAGGAACTGGCCAAGTATCTCGTCGACGAGGTCCAGGAGGTCTACCGGCTGCAGGGGGTTAAGATCAACGACAAGCACATTGAGACCATTGTGCGGCAGATGCTGCGCCGCGTGCGCATCAAAGAGGTTGGCGACACCAAGTTCCTTCTTGACGATCAGGTCGAGCGTTGGGAGTTTGAGGTCGAAAACCAGAGGGTCCTCGCCGAAGGGCAGCAGCCGGCGGTGGGCGAGCCGTTGATGCTCGGTATTACCAAGGCCTCCCTCTCCACCGAGTCCTTTATCTCCGCCGCATCTTTCCAGGAGACCACCAAGGTTCTCACTCAGGCGGCGATCGAAGGGAAGGTTGACTATCTGCGCGGCCTTAAGGAAAACGTCATCATGGGTCGGTTGATACCCGCCGGGACCGGGGTTTCCAAGTATCGCAGCGCCAAGCTGTTCATCGAAGAACCGGTAGAGGTGGTCAAAACCCTCCCCGAGGAGTTGATCGACGACGACGAGGATGTCGCTGAAGAAACGGTAAAATACGAATAACGATGAAAAATATCCGCCCAACCCGAGGTATTGAAAAAAAGCACAAATAGACCTTGACAAAGGTTGGGCGGATTGATACAGTCTGCGGGTTTTTCCCCACTCGGAAAAACAGTAGCTCAATTGCTCTTTTAACTACAGAATAAGCGATTTCGGGAGTATGTAGATGCCGACTATTAATCAGTTGATCCGCAAGGGACGCGAAAAAAAGGAAAGGAAGTCGACGGCGCCTGCGCTGAAGGGAAACCCTCAGAAGCGTGGTGTGTGTACCCGCGTGTACACGACGACCCCTAAGAAGCCGAACTCCGCATTGCGGAAGGTTGCTCGTGTACGCCTTACCAATGGGATCGTCGTGACTTCGTACATTCCTGGTGTTGGCCACAATCTCCAGGAGCACTCCGTGGTGTTGATCCGGGGTGGCCGCGTCAAGGACTTGCCGGGTGTGCGTTACCACATCGTCCGCGGCACTTTGGATCTTGCCGGGGTCAAGGGGCGGATGAAGAGTCGTTCGAAGTATGGGGCCAAGCGGCCTAAATAAAGAAAAGGTCTGAGAGGACGTTATGCCGAGAAGAAGAGAAGTTGCGAAACGGATTATCCTTCCCGATCCGAAATATCATGACCGGCTGCTAGCCAAGTTCATGAACTGCATCATGCTGGATGGCAAGAAAAGTGTTGCTGAGCGGATTGTCTACGGGGCCCTTGACTTGGTTGTGGCTCGGACCGGCGAAGATCCTCTGGAGGTCTTCAAGAAGGCTGTCGAGAATGTTCGTCCGCTGCTGGAAGTCAAATCCCGTCGTGTGGGCGGCTCTACTTATCAGGTTCCGATAGAGGTTCGTGCTGATCGACGCAATGCGCTGGCGATGCGCTGGATTTCTGGCTATGCCAGTGCTCGTGGTGAGAAGACCATGCAGGAGCGCCTGGCTGGTGAATTCCTCGACGCAGCCAACAATCGTGGGGCGTCGGTGAAGAAGAAGGAAGATGTCCATCGTATGGCGGAGGCCAATAAGGCCTTTGCTCACTACCGCTGGTAAAGTAAAGAATCCCTCGTGGAGGATAGATAGTTGTGGCACGTTTAGTACCCCTTTCAAAGACCCGTAATATCGGCATCATGGCTCATATAGATGCCGGTAAGACGACTACGACCGAACGCATTCTGTTTTACACCGGTATTTCCCATAAAATCGGTGAAGTCCATGATGGCGCGGCCACGATGGACTGGATGGCGCAGGAGCAGGAGCGTGGAATTACCATCACTTCTGCGGCGACCACCTGTTTTTGGGATGATCACCGTATAAATATTATTGATACCCCTGGACACGTTGACTTCACTATCGAGGTGGAGCGCTCTCTGCGTGTCCTTGACGGTGCGGTTGCTGTATTTTGTTCGGTTGGTGGTGTTGAGCCCCAGTCCGAGACGGTATGGCGCCAAGCTGACAGGTATGGGGTTCCCCGCATAGCCTTCATAAATAAAATGGACCGTGTCGGCGCCGATTTTGATCGTGGCGTGCAGATGATGCGGGACCGTCTTCGCGCCAACCCGGTGCCGATTCAGCTTCCCATCGGAAAAGAAGATTATTTCAAGGGTGTTGTCGACCTTGTTGAAATGAACGCCATCGTCTGGGACGACGAGTCGTTGGGCGCCAAATTCGAAGTAATCGATATCCCCGCCGATATGGTGGACGAGGCCGCCGCGGCTCGGGAGGCCATGCTCGAAGAGGTCTGCTCGCATGATGATGGGCTGATGGAGAAGTATCTCGGTGGTGAAGAGCTCACCGTCGCCGAGATTAAGGCTGGTATTCGCAAGGCGACGGCAGGGCTGCATATCAACCCGGTTCTGTGCGGTAGCGCATTCAAAAACAAGGGTGTGCAGAATTTGCTTGACGCGGTCGTGGATTACATGCCGGCGCCGACCGATGTTCCCCCCATTTGCGGCATTAATCCCCACACCCAAGAAGAAGTCACCCGTCCTGCGGACGATAGCGGTCCTTTTGCCGCTCTTGCGTTCAAGATCATGACCGATCCCTTCGTCGGGCAGTTGACCTTTTTTCGCGTCTATTCCGGCGTTGCCGAATCGGGCACCTCGGTGATCAACGCGACCAAGGGGAAGAAGGAGCGTTTCGGTCGTCTGCTTAAAATGCACGCCAATAAGCGCGAAGAGATCAAGCTGGTTTATGCTGGGGATATCGCCGCTGCGGTAGGTCTGAAGTACACTACCACCGGAGATACTCTGTGTAGCGAAAAGGACGTTTGCCTGCTCGAATCCATGGAGTTTCCCGAGCCGGTTATTCATGTAGCCGTTGAGCCTAAAACCAAAGCCGATCAAGAGAAAATGGGTGTAGCTCTCGGCAAGCTCCTATCTGAAGATCCCTCCTTGCGCAGCCGTACCGACGAAGAGACCGGCCAGACCATTCTTTCCGGCATGGGCGAACTTCACCTTGAGATCATCATTGACCGCATGAAACGCGAGTTTCACGTTGAGTGCAACATCGGTGCTCCTCAGGTTGCCTATCGTGAAACCATCACCAGGAAGGTCGAGGTTCAGGGTAAGTTTGTTCGCCAGTCCGGTGGTCGCGGCCAATATGGCGACTGCTGGCTGCGCATCGAACCTCAGGAACCGGGCGTCGGCTTCACTTTTGTCGATGAGGTCAAGGGCGGCGTCATTCCCAAAGAGTACATTCCGGCGGTGGGCAAGGGAGCCGAGGAGGCTTCCCAACTCGGTGTTCTCGCTGGTTTCCCCATTGTCGACGTCAAGGTAACCTGCTTTGATGGTTCCTATCATGATGTCGACTCCTCTGAGATGGCGTTTAAGATTGCCGGTTCGATGGGCTTCAAAGAAGGTGCCGCCAAGGCTGCCCCGGTATTGCTTGAGCCGATCATGAAGGTTGAGGTTGTCGCCCCCGAGGATTACATGGGCGATGTCATGGGCGATCTCAGTAGCCGTCGCGGTCGGATCATGGGAATGGAATCCCGTGGTGGCGCCCAGATAATCAATTCGCACGTTCCATTGGCCAACATGTTTGGCTATTCCACCGACCTGCGCAGTGCGACGCAGGGCCGTGCGACTTACACCATGGCCTTTGATCACTATGAGCAGGTTCCCAAGGCTATCGGTGAAGAGATCATCGCCAAGGCCAAGGGGTAAAGGAGACTCAGTTCATGTCCAAAGCTAAATATGAAAGAACCAAGCCTCACGTCAACATCGGGACCATCGGTCACGTTGACCATGGCA
>MHXM01000127.1:2956-6369 GCA_001825565.1 Desulfuromonadaceae bacterium GWC2_58_13 | reverse complement strand
GAACCTCCGGGTCCGTTCCCGAGAGAAAACCGGCCGGTTCGGACCCGGTCCGCTGGTAACCGCGAGGTTCAAATCCTGTCAGATAAATCACCTATTGGGAACCAACCTCCAGCGGTCCGCTCTCTTTTCACCTCGCCGAAGGTGGTATACTTGGGATGTGAACGCGAGGGAATCCCCCCTCTGCCAGCATGAGTAGAGGTCAGCCATGACACACAATGTCTGCTCCAAAACCGAAAGAATCATCCGGGCCGTCCTCGGCTTGGCCATATTTTCCTTGCTCTTTTTCCTTGAAGCCCCGATCAACCTGCTGGGACTGCTCGGGCTCATCCTCCTGGCAACCGCCGTCTTCAGGTACTGTCCGATCAGCCACCTGCTGGGGATCGACACCTGTCACCTGAAGGTAACTCACTCCGGATAAGGGCATGAAACCCTCTGGGGACACTTCAGGTAAAAAGGCCGCGATTGCGGCCTTTTTTTTGGGGGGGGCAAGGGAAAATCCCGCTATGCCACCGCCTGGATACCTCTGTCGCTTGACAATATCCGACAACGGTACATGATTTTAATAAAGGCATCTCGACGTTGGGACCGGGATGCCGGCATCCATTTTTTAGTTTGTACTAAAGAGAAAGGCGGGTGTTTATATGTCAGATCTCAATTCGTTCGGCTCGAAATGGGCACCTCGACTGCTGAGCATATTGCGAATCATCACAGGTTTTCTGTTCATTCAGCACGGCTCCCAGAAACTCTTCGGAATACCGGCCGATACGATGAAGGTTCCGGTAGAGTTGTTCTCCCTGCTGGGAGTGGCCGGTGTCCTGGAATTCTTCTTCGGGCTGCTCATCCTGCTGGGATTGTTCACCCGAATTGCGGCCTTTATCCTATCGGGCCAGATGGCCGTTGCCTACTTTATGGCACACGCAACCCAGGGGTTCTGGCCGATTCTGAACCAGGGGGAACTGGCCGTGCTCTATTGCTATGTCTATCTCTACCTCGCGGCGGCCGGGGGAGGGCCATGGAGCATCGATCACTTTCGGAGGAAACGCACCTGATGCGGGACGACGGTTTCCAACTCTGTCCGATCCGCCGTCCCGAACCTTAAGAAGACCCACGGCCAATCGGAGTTCCTGACGTTTCAGCGGAAGAACGGGAAACGAAAACGGCATCGTCCTTTCCGTTCTTCCGCCACGATATTCCTTAACATTAAATTGCGGTTCGCTCGTCACTGCAGCGAGCGATTGACCAGGCTTTCGGCATGGGCAAAGTCCTCCTCGGCGACCTGGATCTGGTAACCGCCCAATTCTTTTTCGGGCACGGACACCAGGAAGTATTCAATGCCGCTGCTCTGGAGAATCTTTTCGATACGTTTCAAATCTTCCTCGTTTACCGGATCGTAAAACCGTACCATGATTTTTCACCTCCTTTTTTACCTTCCATGGACATATCAATTATACCGCGGATGCCGGACCGATGGTTCCACCAGCACGAGGCCCAAAAGACCGAGGAAAACATAGACGCCCAAAAACGAAATGTTCCCTTTTACTGGGGAGGCATGGTCGGTTCCGAGCCAGACGGGGCCGATGCGATACGGATGGAAGCTACGGAAAAGGGCCGTTAATCCATCCCGAGCGGTTGAAAAATAAAAATATCGGATTACCCTTACAAACAGTTTAATAATCAATCACTGATGGAGGAGAACCCATGAAAAAAGCATTTTTGGGAATGATCGCGATTATATTGCTGGTCAGCCCACTGGTCTGGGCCGAAATGATGGAGGATGTGACCCAGCACAGTTCCTGTAGTTACTGCGGAATGCACCGTGAAAAATTTGCCCACAGCCGGATGCTCATTAGTTACGAGGACGGTACGCAGGTGGGCCTGTGCAGCATCCGATGCGCGGCAGTCGATCTGGCGAACAATATCGACAAGACACCGACGACAATCCAGGTCGGCGATTATCAAACCCGCAAACTCATCGACGCCCAAATGGCAACCTGGGTTCTGGGTGGCAATCAACCCGGCGTCATGACCAAGCGAGCCAAATGGGCCTTTGAAACCAAAGAGGCCGCCGAACAGTTCATCAAGGAAAACGGCGGAGAAACCATCGATTTTGAAGCCGCAATGGAAGCTTCCTACAACGACATGTACAACGACACCCGGATGATCCGCGAAAAACGCAAGAAAATGCGGATGATGAAAAATTAGACCGCCGGTCCGGTGCTCGCTTCCGGGTGCTGCCTCATAAAAATGGCATCGCTTTTCAGCGATGCCATTTATTGTTTGGTCCTATCGAGAGACGGAATCAATTTTCGGTCATGAAATGCTCTTCGTAGAGATCTTCCAGGGATTTCAGATGGCGGGTTTCATCGTTGCCGATCTTTTCAAAAACGGAACCCATCGGCGCGCCAGCGCAACCGGCGGACATCTTTTTGTAGAATTCCACCGCTTCTTTCTCCAGATGAATGGCATACGCCAGCGCCTCGCGGGCATCGGCGTCAGGGCTGATTGCCTTGGCTTTAAGCACGTAATCGAGATTCATGGTCGGAACCGGGCGATTCATACTCTCGGCTCCGGCCAGCGTCCCTTCGACCAAGGCTTTTTCGAGTAAATGTTTATGCTCGAGTTCATCTAAGGCCGCGTCCTGCAAAATCATCTTCGCCTGCTTGTTCTTGACCTTGCGCATGGCTGCGAGATAATGCCGAAAACCGGTATTTTCCATCTTTACCGCCATTTCGACGGCCGCTTCAAACGTGTAACAAACTGCTCCCTGGGAACCCATGTGAACTACCTCCTGTTAGTAAATCACTATATAGCCATGTTTTTCTGCCAGCTTGGAAATTTCCAGAACATCATTAATGTGATAACTGGACCCATCAAGCACAAAAAGATAGCCGCCTTCAGGCTTTTCCTTGGCGAGACTGATCAGGTACTCGAAGCTTGCCGTCTTTATCGTTTCCATAAGTCAACTTCCCAAAAGTAAATTCTAATGACAGGACGTTTTACCATACAAATGGCAGAATCTCAAGTGCCTACCTTATACGGTATACAATAAAATCATCCAGAGCTCATTCTCCGACAATCTTAACCAGCGCCCTTTTACAACGTTGGCGGTCGAATGACAAGTCTGAGAACTTCCCCCATGGGGCATTCCCCGGTCTTGCGGCTAATGGGGATAAACCCGCGTCGGGTCGGCACTTCTAGCCATAATTCTCGGCGTAACGATTTCACGCGGGTGACTCTTTCCGCGTCCGGGGTTGAGATTTTGTTTCAACCGTGGTAAGGTTCGCTTCGCTTTATCTTAAGATTCACTTAACCATGACTGGAAGGCATGCGCTACAGCCATGAAAATGCTCGTAATTAAAATCATTCTGACCTTGCTCTTCGTTCCCCTGATAACCGGAAGCGCGCTGGCCCCC
>MHXM01000127.1:0-2939 GCA_001825565.1 Desulfuromonadaceae bacterium GWC2_58_13 | reverse complement strand
CCAATCATCTGGAACTCGAGAAGCTTTTTTCCCGCCACAATTACGCCTGGGGGACCCTGGATGACGGAATCCCCTCCATCTTTCTCGAAGCGCTCCCCGCCGACCTTGACCACATTCCCCAGGTGAAAAAAAAGAAAATCGTATTTTTTCTTTCCCTCCTGCCGGTCGTGTTACGCGTCAACGAAGAAATACGAGAACAGAAAAACACCCTGACCGACCTGCTGCAACAACATGACCTGGGCAAGACCTTAACCATTAACGAGCAGAGCCAACTTTGGGCCATCGCAAGCGAATACAAGGTTTCGGGCAACCCACTCGAAGATCCGCGCGCCAGAGAAAGCCTGCTGAGCCGCGTCGACACCCTGCCAACCTCTCTGGTCCTGGCCCAGGCCGCCACCGAGTCGGCCTACGGATCTTCCCGTTTCGCCCGTCTAGGCAATAACCTGTTCGGAGAATGGACCTTCATCCCGGGCACGGGCATGGTTCCAAACGAGCGCCCGGAAGGGGAGATTTACGAGCTGCGATGTTTTTCGTCGCTCTACGACTCGGTAACCTCCTACATGAAAAACCTCAACACCCACCCGGCCTACAAACCCCTCAGGGAACTTCGAGCCAGGATGCGAGCCGAAGGCAGACCACTCCAGGGAGTCGACCTGGCCACCGGGCTGACCCTGTATTCGTCGCGGGGAGAAGAATATGTGGCCCAGATTCAGACGGTCATCCGCAACAACCGGCTGAACCGCCTGGCATCCGTCATCTTCCGTCAAAATAACCCCTCCGAGGCCGAGGAAAGAGTGGGTTTTTTTGCCGGGCTGCTTTCTTCGACCATTTCGAGTTCGCGCGTTTCAACGATCCGGAAAAATCCATAACCGACTGAACCAAAACCACCCCTGCCCCTTGCTTCCCGGCGCCGTCAGCGTATATCGGCTGCGCCGCCCGTCCAGCGGTTGCTGGGCCCGCACCCGGAACCTTCCCGGAACCGACGGGTCCGCGACCATGAAACATCCCTGCTGCCCCTGCACAAAACACCGCAACTGCGCAAGATCCACGTCGCGGTTCAGGATATCCACGACCAATTCGGGCGGATTGTCCTTGCCCACGACGGGCCCCTTATCATCAATAATTTGAACGTCCAGGGGATGCATGGCCAGCTTCTCGCTGAATTCAGCCAGAGTGGCATAATTGCCCCCCATCGGAAAACGCGGCAGCACGAACGGGTCCGCCGCTGCGGACACGACTCCGGAAAACTGCGCCGCAGCCCCGGAAAAGCCTGATTCACGCACCAGCTCAACGATTTCCGGGGAGTATTCGCCGTACGGATAGGCGAACAGCAAGGGCGTCCGGCCAAGCTCATGCTGTATTGTCTGGCTGGCCTGCTGAATATCCAGCCGAATCCGGTCGAGCCACGCCCCCGCCGTTTCACCCCTCTGGCGCGTGAGCAGATAGGGGTGCGACGCCGAGTGATTGCCGATTTCCACCCCCTGTTCGACCAGTGCGCGCAAATCATCCCAGCTGAGATAATTTTCGCCCCCCACCGAACCGGTGCTGACGAACAAGGTGGCGGGATATCCGTAACGGCGCAGCAGCGGCATGGCTCCGGTGAGAAAAGTTCGATAGGCATCGTCCACGGTAATCGCCGCGCAACGAGAAGGAAGCGCCCGGCCCTCCCGGAGTCTGGTCACGATATCGCCCAGGGCCAAAACGGTATAGTTTTTCTGTTTCAGCAGTTCAAGCTGATCGGCGAAGACGTTCAGCGGGATATTGGTCGACGGGAATCGGGAATCGCCAAACCGATGATAGACGAAGACATTGGCCTGTCCATCGGCAAATCCCGACGATACGGTCAACACCAGGAACAAACAGAGGAAAACGATTCTGGACATAGATTACTAATCGACAGGAATGAGAGGGGAAATCAGGAGCCGTTGGGAACCCCGTCCTTGACCCGGGAGCGAAGATAACGGCGAATGCTGTTGCGGGCGCGAGGAGTCACCGCCCACTCCAGCCACTTGGGCAAAACATGAGGGGTGTCGTACCGTTCGATGCCGACCTGATCGCCATCCAGCAGCCGGGTTTTGAGATGGCGGGTCTGCCCGTTGATCCGAGCCCGGAAAGCATGCAGGCCAAGTTCTTCGTGAATATCGAAGGCCAGATCGAGGGCGCTGCTTCCTTCAGGCAAGGAACGGGTTTCCCCCAAGGGGGTATAGACCTGGATCGACGCCGAGGCCAGGCGCAGACTGTCGGTGTCGAAGGCCGATTCCCCTTCGAGCAGCGAACGCATCAGCCCTTCGAAATTGGCCCGACGAAACTCGAAGCCCGGCGCCAGCACCCCGCCCTCGTTGAAACGGGCCAGCTTGCGGGTGGTGATTTCGACCCGCATGCGGTGTTCGCCGGCCTGTACCGTGGTTTTGAGGGCCAGATAGCCGAATTGGGAGGTGACGTTGAGGTGGTCACGCAACTTGCCGGGAATCGGCGGATATATCCGGTGCAGCAGGCCGAGGGCCAGATAGGCGTCCATGGTCCGGTCGACCTGGATTTCCAGGGTGTACAGGGTCGGGAACCCCCGGTGCATGCTCTTGGCGGCGGCAATGGAAAAGGGCCGCCAGCGATCCTTGAGCAGCACCGAAACCTTGTGATGTTCGAATTCCTTGTTGAGCTCGGAGCGTATCTTGCGCAGGGGGGCTTCCAGCCGCTGCCGCAGTTCGGCCACCGCCCGGGCATAGGTCGTGGCCCGGCGCGGATAGAGAATGTTGAGCGAGAGGGCGTCCAGTTCGGAAGCGACATAGCCCATGCCGAGATGACTGGCCAGGGGGACGTAAACGGAGCGGGTCTCTTCGGCGATCAGGTTCTGTTTTTCCGGTTTGAGGGCGCCGATGGTCTGCAGATTATCGATGCGGTCCCAGAACTTGAGACACAAAACCCGGATATCCTCGATCGCG
>MHXM01000126.1:47488-50972 GCA_001825565.1 Desulfuromonadaceae bacterium GWC2_58_13 | reverse complement strand
GTCCCCGCTCAACCGAGGACTCCCCGCACGATCACAACGGTCACCATCATTAAATCAGGAAGAGATTGATGAAACGCCTCACCCGTTCCCTGTTGTGGACCATCCTGTTTCTGTTGATCCTGGTCGCCATCGACCAGTTTTTCATGCGCGTACCAGCCCACCAACCCGCCTTGAATGCAGTCCGACATTTTTATCTCGATTTTCGCACCCGTCTGCCGCACTTGGTTCCGGGGCAAAAAACCACCAGCGTCGAGGCGGTGATAGAACGAGCGGAACGGGCTCCGGCCAGACGACAACCGCAGCCCGAGTCGAAAAAACCGGCGCCGGCTACCGCCGTCAAAGATCCGAGTTATTTTTACGCGGACGACCAGGGAGAGTTGCGCTTCGCCGACTCGCTGGACGAAATTCCCAAACGATTCCGCAAGGAGGCTCAGCGCCTGGAGCAATAATCAGGGCAGCGTGCCATACACTTCGGGCCGCCGATCCTGGTAACAGCGGATCTGGGAACGGTAGGTGACGATCTCTTCGAAATCAAACAAGGCGGTCAGCTCGACGTTGCTTTCGCCTCCCTCGGCCAGCACTTCTCCGCGCGGCGCAATCAGCAGGCTCATACCGAAAAAGTCGAGTTTACCCTGGATGCCGCAGCAGTTGGTGGCCACCACGAACAACTGGTTCTCAATCGCCCGGGCGCGCAGCAGGGTGCGCCAATGTTCCTGGCGGGGTTTGGGCCATTCGGCGGGAAGGCAGAGAATCTCGGCCCCTTCCAGGGCCAGCTTACGGAATAGTTCGGGAAAACGCAGATCGTAACAGATGGCCACCCCGATCCGTCCGACCGAGGTCGGCACCACCAGGGTTTTGTCGCCAGCGGCCAAAAAGCGGTCTTCGCCCATGGTGGAAAAGAGATGCAACTTGCGGTAGCTGCCGATGACCTTTCCCTGGTCGATGACGTAGGCGGTATTGTAGATGCGTCCGTCTTCTTTTTCCGGCAGGCTGCCGACCACCACCATCTGGAGTTCGGCGGTAAGCGCCTTGATCGCCTCGATCACCCGGGGAGTCTGTTCGGCCAGTTCGGGAAGGTGTTTGTAATCGTAACCGGTACTCCACATCTCGGGGAGCACAGCCAGCCTGGCATCCCGTTCCCCGACCTTGCGAATGCCTTCGACGGCCCGCAGCAGATTGGCATCCACCTGCCCCAGAGCAATATTAAACTGAACGGCGGCGGCACAGATCTTTTTTCTCATAGCGTCCTCACATCAATAAAATATCGTTCTATTGTAATCTTTTGAACCATTAATAAATGCGCATCCGAGGGCCAAGTATAATGAAATAAATCGGTCATGGCAAGCAATTGAAAAACCCTGTTTCTCTTGACACCCCATCAAGGAAAATGATAAAAACGGGGCTTACCGGCTGACCAAAGAGAAAATTAATGGGAAAATGTTCTCCACTCTAGCCCAAAGGTGACCATGTGAAAAAACTACTTTCTGCTCTTTTATGTGTTGCAATGACGGCGTCTCCTCTTTGGGCCAGCGAGGGGGGCGAACCCGTTCTCAACCTGACCGGTACCTTTTACGGCATTCTCGCCCTGATCTTGTTTGTTGCCGCCTACAGTCTGGTCATCATGGAAGAAAAACTGCACCTGCGCAAGAGCAAGCCGGTTTTGCTGGCGGCGGGCATCATCTGGGTTCTGGTAGCCCTCGCCTATGCGGCCACGGGAGATACCCACAGCGCCCATGTGGCGATCAAAAACAACCTGCTGGAATACGCCGAACTGTTTCTGTTTCTGCTGGCCGCCATGACCTATATCAACGCCATGGACGAACGCAATGTGTTTCAGGCCCTCCGGTCCTGGCTGGTCAGCCGCGGCTTCACCCTGCGAACCGTGTTCTGGTTGACGGGGTTTCTGGCCTTCATCATTTCCCCGGTGGCCGACAACCTGACCACCGCACTGCTCATGGGCGCCGTGGCCATGGCGGTCGGCGGGGACAACAAAAAATTCATGGTCGTCGCCTGCATCAACATCGTGGTCGGCGCCAACGCCGGCGGCGCCTTTTCTCCCTTCGGCGATATCACCACGCTGATGGTCTGGCAAAAAGGAATGGTCGCTTTTGGCGAATTTTTCGCCATCTTCATCCCCTCCCTGCTCAACTGGGTCATCCCCGCGGCGCTGATGAGCCTGTCCGTCAGCAAGGACCGCCCGGAAGCCATGCAATGCATGGTTCAAATGAAGCTGGGCGCCAAGCGGATCATGTTCCTGTTTCTCTGTACCATCGTTACGGCGGTCTCTTTCCATAACTTCCTGAACCTGCCACCGGCGGCCGGCATGATGCTCGGCCTCAGCTATCTCGGCTTCTTGGGTTTCTGGCTGAAAAAGGCCGAACATCGCCCGGGAACCGGCGATCAGCCCCTCGACATGACCGGGCACAACCCGGACGACCACGTCGAGCCGGATGCGGCGCCGGCGCCTGGCCATGGCCCGGCCGTTGGTTTCGACCTGTTCCGCAAAATCGCCCGCGCCGAATGGGATACCCTGCTGTTCTTCTACGGCGTCGTCCTCTGCGTCGGCGGCCTCGGCCAGTTCGGCTATCTGGCCATGACCTCCCACGCCCTGTACGTCGGTCTCGGCCACACCACCGCCAACATTCTGGTCGGCCTCCTCTCGGCGGTGGTCGACAACATCCCGGTCATGTTCGCCGTGCTGACCATGAATCCCGACATGTCCCACGGCCAGTGGCTGCTGGTCACTCTGACCGCCGGGGTCGGCGGCAGTCTGCTGTCGATCGGCTCGGCCGCCGGCGTGGCCCTGATGGGAACCGCCCGGGGCATCTACACCTTCGGCAACCATCTCAAATGGACCTGGGCGGTCGCTCTCGGCTACGCCGTAAGCATTCTGGCCCATCTGTGGATCAACGCCGACTCCTTCACGAAATTTCACTGATCGATAACGAAATTTTCTCTAAAAACGGCGGGGAGCCAGGCTCCCCGCCGTTTTGGTTTATCATGGCCAGCCTGTATATCCATATCCCTTTCTGCCCGCGGAAATGCCCCTACTGCGACTTTTTCTCCACGGATCGGCACACTCCTGCCGACCTTGAGAGCTACACCGGCCTGCTTTTGCGCCATCTCGAACTGAACGCGGCAGATCCGGCCTGGCAGGGTCCGCTGACTTCGGTTTTTTTCGGCGGCGGGACCCCCTCGCTACTCACCCCGGCCCAGATCGCCCGGATTCTGAAATCGGCCGAAGCCAGATTCGGCTTCGTCCAAGATATCGAAATCAGCCTCGAAGCCAATCCCGGCACGGTTTCCCTGCCATCCTTGACCGGCTACCGCGCCGCCGGAATCAACCGGTTGTCGCTGGGCATTCAATCGCTCAACCCAACCCGGCTGGGCCAACTCGGGAGGATTCATTCGCCCGAAGAAGCCCTTGCCGCCATCCGCCTGGCCCGCCTGGCCGGGTTCGACAACCTCTCCTGCGACCTGATGT
>MHXM01000126.1:0-47456 GCA_001825565.1 Desulfuromonadaceae bacterium GWC2_58_13 | reverse complement strand
AAGGAAGAACTGGACCGGCTGCTCGGATATCAGCCGGAACACCTCTCCTGCTATGGACTGACCGTCGAGGAGGGAACTCCCTACCATGCGCAACAGGACAGCGGTTCTCTGTTGCTCCCCGAAGACACTGCCTACGCCGAACACTTTATGGCCCTGCATCAGCATCTGACGGGAGCCGGCTTCAACCATTACGAAATCTCCAACTACGCCCTTCCCGGCCGTCAGTGCCGGCACAACCTTGGCTACTGGCAGCGGCAGTCCAGTCTCGGCATCGGCGCCGGCGCCCACTCTTTCGATGCCCACAACTGGGGCCGCCGCCTGTCGGTCGCCCCGGATCTCGACCGCTACCGCCACCAGTTGGAGCAACGGGTCGACCCAGCGGTAGAACTGGAACATTTCGACCGCCGTGGAGCGATGGCCGAAACTCTCTACCTCGGTCTGCGTACCGGCAAGGGGGTTGGCGAAGCGGAATTTTCCTCGCGCTTTGGTGAAAGCGTTGCCAGCGCCTTCGGTTCTTCCTTGCGGCAGACCTCCGGGCACCTCCATAAGAATCGGGAACGTTGGCAACTCGACCTCGAAGGCTGGTTGATCTTTGACCACCTGATCCTCCCTTTTCTCTGAAAAAGTGCCTTTTTTCTGGTCCCATTTGCCCTTGACAAAGGAATGGGGCGTTGTTATGTTGTTCGCGTTAGCACTCGGCCATCAGGAGTGCTAAGCGGATGTCACAGCCGGGTCTTTTCCGGCTTGATTTTTTTAAGGCGATACCGATGGGTGAAGAACTCAACGAGCGCAGTCGACGAATCCTTGAAGCAATCGTCGAAGATTATATCTGCACCGCCGAACCAATCGGCTCACGGGCGGTGAGCCGACGCCACCAGATCGGGCTGTCACCGGCAACGGTACGCAACGTCATGGCCGATCTCGAGGAGATGGGGTATATCGTCTCTCCCCACACTTCGGCCGGACGGGTGCCAACCGACAAGGGTTACCGCTTTTACGTCGACACCCTGCTGCAGGTCGGCCAGCTTGATGCGCAGCAAAAAAGTCGCATCGAGCAGTATTACCGGCTCGACGGTCTGCGGGTAGAAGAACGACTGCGGGAGGCCGGCAAGGTACTTTCGGCTATTTCCAGCTATGCCGGGGTGGTGATGATCCCCCGTTTCACCTCGACGGTCTTCCGCCACATAGAATTTCTCAAGTTGTCACATGGCAAAATCCTGGTAATCTTCGTCTCCCGCTCGGGTCTGGTACAGAACAAGGTCATCGAAACCGAGACCCCCATCTCCCAGCACGAACTGGAACAAGTTTCCAATTACCTGAACCAGACTCTGACCGGCCTCAGCATTCAGGAAATAAAAGCCAAAACGGTCCGTGACATGACCGAGGAAAAAACCACCTACGACCAACTGCTGAGACGGGCGCTGGAACTGTCGCGAGAAGTCCTGAGCGAGGAAATCGGCGGGGAGGTTTTTATCGAAGGAGCTTCCAACATCCTTGAGCAGTCCGAGTTCAAGGACATGGACCGAATGAAACGGTTGTTCCGGGCCTTCGAGCAAAAAAGCCTGCTGGTGGAACTACTCGACAAGAGCCAACGCGCCAAGGGTGTGCAGATTTTCATCGGCAGCGAATCGGAATACAGCGAAATCGAGGGATGCAGCCTGATCACCGCCAACTACTCCAGCAGCCGCGGCACTATCGGCACACTGGGCGTCATCGGCCCGAGCCGGATGAACTATTCTCAGGTCATTCCGGTTGTCGACTACACGGCACGGTTGGTCAGCCAGGTTCTCGAAATAGAATTCGAATAGGAGATTGAATAACGTGGCAAAGAAAAAAGAGCAGCTGGATGAGCAGGTCGCTGCCGAAAACGAAGAACAGGTTATCGAACAGGCCCCACGGGACGCCACGCCGGAAACGGACACCGTCGCAGAGCCGTCCCTTGAAGAGCAGCTGGCCGCCTCTCGCGCCGAGGCTCAAAAGAACTGGGATCTTTATCTGCGCGAGCGCGCCGATCTGGAAAACTTTCGGCGCCGGGCCCAGCGGGAAAAAGAAGATCTGTCGCGCTTCGCCAATGAAAACATCATCAAGGAAATCATCCCGGTGGTCGACAACCTCGAGCGGGCGGTCGCCCATGCACGCCAGGAAAGCGGCGATGCCAAAGGGCTGCTACAGGGGGTGGAAATGACCCTGTCGATGTTCGCCAAGGCCCTGGACAAATTCGGCGTCACCCCGTTCAACTCGGTCGGCGAACCCTTCGATCCGTCCCGCCATGAAGCCATGGGCCAGGTGGAAAGCTCCGAACACGCCCCCAACACCGTGGTGCATGAATTGCAAAAGGGCTACCTGCTCAGCAGCCGTCTGCTTCGCCCAGCCATGGTCATGCTGGCCAAGGCCTCGGTCGAAGAGCCGCCCAAGGCCGACGGTAACGAACAATAACAACGCTGCTACAGCCTGAAGACTGTAAACACAAGGAGGATATACATCATGGGTAAAGTAATCGGTATCGACCTCGGCACCACCAACTCGTGTGTTGCCGTTATGGAAGGCGGTGAGCCGGTTGTCATCGCCAACTCGGAAGGCGCCCGCACCACCCCGTCGATGGTCGCTTTTGCCGAAAACGGCGAGCGGCTGGTCGGCCAGCAGGCCAAGAGGCAGGCGGTCACCAACCCGGAAAACACCCTGTACGCCATCAAACGCCTGATCGGCCGCAAGTTCGACTCGGATGCGGTACGCAAGGACATCAAGATCAGCCCCTTCAAGATTCTGCAGGCCGACAACGGCGACGCCTGGATCGAGGCCCGCGGCAAAAAATACAGCCCGCCGGAAATCTCGGCCATGGTCCTGCTGAAGATGAAGCAGACCGCCGAAGACTACCTCGGCGAAGAGGTCACCGACGCGGTCATCACCGTGCCGGCCTACTTCAACGATTCCCAGCGCCAGGCCACCAAGGATGCCGGCAAGATCGCCGGACTCAACGTGCTGCGCATCATCAACGAGCCCACCGCTGCCTCCCTGGCCTACGGTCTGGACAAAAAAGCCGAAGAGAAAATCGCCGTATTCGACCTCGGCGGCGGCACTTTCGACATCTCGATTCTCGAGCTCGGCGACGGCGTCTTCGAAGTCAAGTCGACCAACGGCGACACCTTTCTCGGCGGCGAAGACTTCGACCAGCGCATCATCGACTATGTCGCCGGCGAGTTCAAAAAGGAGCAAGGGATCGACCTGCGCAGCGATAAAATGGCCCTGCAGCGGCTCAAGGAAGCTTCGGAAAAAGCCAAGTGCGAACTGTCCAGTTCCATGGAAACCGAAGTCAACCTTCCCTTCATCACCGCCGACGCTTCCGGCCCCAAGCACCTGTTGATCAAGCTGACCCGGGCCAAACTCGAAAGCCTCTGCGAAGACCTGCTCAACAAGCTGGTCGAACCCTGCCGAACCGCCCTTAAAGATGCCGGTTTGTCGGCTTCGGACCTCGACGAGGTCATCCTGGTCGGCGGCATGACCCGCATGCCGGTGGTGCAGAAGCGGGTTCAGGAAATCTTCGGCAAAACTCCCAACAAGGGGGTCAATCCCGATGAGGTGGTCGCCATCGGCGCCGCCATCCAGGGGGGCGTGCTCAAGGGCGAGGTCAAGGACGTGCTGCTGCTCGACGTCACCCCTCTTTCCCTGGGGATCGAAACCCTTGGCGGCATCTTGACCAAGCTGATCGAGAAGAACACCACCATTCCCTGCAAAAAAAGCCAGATTTTCTCCACCGCCTCCGACAACCAGCCGGCCGTTTCGGTGCACGTGCTGCAGGGCGAACGGGAAATGGCCTCCGATAACAAAACCATCGGCCGTTTCGAGCTGGTCGGGATCCCCACCGCTCCCCGCGGCGTGCCGCAGATCGAGGTTACCTTCGACATCGACGCCAACGGCATCCTGCATGTTTCGGCCAAGGATCTGGGCACCGGCAAAGAGCAGTCGATTCGCATCACCGCCTCCTCCGGCCTCTCCGACGCAGAAATTGAGAAGATGGTCAAGGATGCCGAAGCCCACGCCGGCGAAGACAAAAAGAAACGCGAGTTGATCGAGACCCGCAACCAGGCCGACAGTCTGGTCTATACCACGGAAAAATCTCTTAAGGACCACGGCGACAAGGTTGACGAGGCAACCAGGGCCAAGATCACCAGCGCCCTGGATGACCTCAAGAAGGCCATGGAAGGCGACACTGCCGAAGAAATCCAGAAGAAAACCGAAGCCCTGGCCCAGGCTTCGCACAAGCTGGCTGAAGCCATGTACGCCAAGGCCCAGACCGAAGGTGCCGCTGAAGGCGAAGCCAAGGATACCGGCGCCAGCGAAGGCAGCGAAAACGTGGTCGATGCCGAATTCGAAGAAGTCGACGAAAACAAGAAATAAGGGAAAACAGCTGTTTTTCCAGGACCCGGTAGGGGCACGGCGCGCCGTGCCCCTACCACCATTTTGACCCCAGGAAGAAGGATCGTCCCTTGGCAAACGGCAAACGCGACTATTATGAAACGCTGGGAGTCAATCGCAACGCCAGCGAAACCGAGATAAAAAAAGCCTACCGAAAACTGGCTCTTCAGCATCACCCGGACAAAAATCCTGGCAATAAAGAGGCCGAAGAACGTTTCAAGGAGCTTTCCGAAGCCTATGCCGTTCTTTCCGACGGCCAGAAACGAGCCACCTACGACCAGTTCGGCCATGCCGGCCTCGGCAACGGCGGCGGTTTTTCTTCGGAAGGCTTTGGTTTCGGCGGCAGTCCGTTCGAAGATATTTTCGGCGATATTTTCGGCGACATTTTCGGTGGCGGCGGTGCCAGGCGCGGTCGGGGCCGGCGCGGCGACGACCTGCGCTACAACCTCAGCATCTCCTTCGAAGAAGCTGCTTTCGGCCTTGAAACCAAGGTGCAGATTCCCAGAAATCAGCGTTGCGACGAATGCGGCGGTTCGGGTGCCCGCAAGGGAACCAATCCTAAAACCTGTCCGACCTGCCAGGGCGCCGGACAGGTCCGTTACCAGCAGGGTTTCTTCTCCCTGACCCGACCCTGCCCCGACTGCGCCGGGGAAGGCCGGGTGATCGAAAGCCCCTGCCCCGAATGCCGCGGCACCGGCAAAACCAAGGCAAAAAAGACCATCTCGCTGAAAATTCCCGCCGGTGTCGAAACCGGCAACCGGCTCAAACTCAACGGCGAAGGGGATCTCGGCGTCCAAGGGGGCCCGCCGGGAGACCTGTATGTGGTTATCACGGTCAAGGACCACCCGATATTCAAGCGCGAAGGGCAGGACGTCATCTGTGAAACGCCGATCTCCTTTGTCCAGGCGGCCCTCGGCTGCGAAATCGAGGTGCCGACTCTCGACGGCAAACTGAAACTCAAGGTGCCGGCCGGCACCCAGTCGGGGAAGGTCCTCAACCTTTCCGGCAAGGGCATTCCCCATCTGCAGGGGTACGGTCGCGGCGACCAGCTGGTGGTGTTGCGGATCGAAACACCGACCCACCTGACTTCCCGGCAGAAGGAACTGCTTGAGGAATTTGCCCGCGAGAGCGGCGAAGACGTTCATCCAATGGGCAAAGGGTTTTTCGATAAAGTCAAAGATCTGTTCGAATGATTCGATCGTGGCATGGAGGCGCGCATGGGCAAAACGTTCGGCAGCTGGTTGATCATCCTGTGCCTGCTTTTTAGCAGCACCCTTTTGCACATCACTCCAGCCAGCGCTGCCAGCCAGCCAGCCGACCCCTCCCTGCAGCTCGGCATCGACAAGTTTCACAGCGGCGACCAGCAGGAAGCCCTATCCCTGCTGCGCGGCTTCGTTATTCGCAACTACGACTCCCCGGAACTGCCACGGGCTTATCTCTATCTGGCGCGCATTTTTCAGAACAGCGGCAGTCACCAGGAAGCCCTGCTTTACATCAGCCGTATTCCGCTCGCCCAGAAAGGCCCGGAAGCTCTCTGTATCGAAGGTGTTTCACTGGTCGCCACCGGCCAATTCCAAGCCGGTTTGACGACCCTGCTGAACACCGACCCGGAGTCCCTGACCCCGAACGACCGCTCCCGTCGACTAGCCGCGCTCGCCGAAGCCAACGCCGGTCTCGGCAATTACCTGGAGGCCCTGACCTTCATACACCGAAGCGCCAAACCGACCGACAGCAAACTTTTGGAACTGGCCCACGGCATCCTCAAGGAACACCTTTCGCCCACCGAAATCGGCGAAGCGGCGTTCATGTTCCGCGATACCGCCATCGGCCAGGACGCCATATTGCAACTCGCCCTGGGCGCCGACAAGCGGAACGACCAGAACGAAGCCAAACGCCTGGCGGCTGCGGTCATCCAGAATTCAACCCCTTTTCCTTACCGCAACGAGGCGGTCGCCCTCTGGGAAAAACTTAACGGCAGCCCGTTTCTGCAACGCTCTATCGGCGTTATGCTTCCGTTGACCGGCCGCTACGCACCCTTCGGCCAACTTGTCCGCCGCGGCATGGAACTCGCGTCCGATCTCCATGATCAAAACAAACCGCCGATCCATCTGGAGTTTCGTGACTCCGGCGCCACGGCGGAAGAAAGCTCCCGTATCGTCACCGAGCTTTCCGGCGAGGCGGGCGTGATGGCCATTGCCGGGCCCCTGACCGGCGGAGCGGCCGCGGCGGCCGCGGCACAGGCGCAGCGGATCGGAATCCCTCTCCTGTCCCTGTCCCCTCGCGACGGCCTCCCGGAAACCGGCAGCTTCATCTTCCGCGATTCTCTGACCAGTCGCCAGCAGGTGGAAGCGCTGGTCAGCCATGCCATGGAACGGTTGGGCATTACCGCCTTCGCCATCCTGCACCCGGAAAACAAGCTCGGCTATGAAATGACCGACCTGTTCATCCGTGCGGTTCAGAACCGCGGCGGCCAGGTCGTGGCCACCCAGATGTACGCTGAAAAGGCCACCGATTTTCGGCGCCAGGTCAGGTTGCTCAAAGAGGAGGACCCTGCTTCCCCGGATGTGGACCCCAAGGCTGAACCGGATGAGGTGGTGGAAGATGACAAGGCGGTCCAAAAGGTTAAATTGCCGTTTCAAGCACTGTTCATCCCCGACTATGCCGACAAAATCAGCCTGATCGCTCCCCAGTTGCTGTTTTACGGCATCGAGGATGTCCAGTTGCTCGGCATCAATGGCTGGAATTCTCGCGATCTGCTCCGCTCCACCGGCCGTTACCTGCAGGGAGCGATTTTTGTCGACGGCTTTTTTCGGGCCAGCGCCGACCCGTCCATTCGCCAGTTTGTCGAAAACTATACGGCGGCGTATGGCGAGGAACCGAGCATCCTCGAAGCCCAAGGCTTTGACGTGGCCAACATCCTCTTCACCCTGCTCGATCGGCCGGAAATCCGCACCCGCGATGAGTTGCAACAGGCTCTATCCCAACTCATCGATTTTCATGGGGTTTCTGGCAACACTTCGTTCGGGACGACCGGTGATGCGCTCAAAACTTTATTTCTACTCCAGGTTGACCGGGGCGACATAATTCAGCTCAACTGACCCGCTCGCAGCAACGATGGAAAAAATGGCACGCCTGCTTGTTTTTTTGATCTGTGTACTGACCCAAGCCTTTGGCGCCTGTACCCCCGCGCCCGCCCCTCACTCCCCCGCGTCTCCCCGCGACCTGACCGGCATCGCCGGTCAGGTCACTAACCAGCACGGTCAGCCATCCACCGAGGTCTATGTTTACGCCTACCGAAGTCGGCGCAGCAACCTGCGCGGACCGGCGGACTTCGAGGCCCGAACCGACAGCACCGGTACCTATTTTCTTGATGTCATTGCGGGGGAATATTATCTGGTCGCGCGGATGCGCAGGGAGGGCGGCAATGCTGGCCCCCCCCTGCCGGGGGATGCCTGGGGCATGCCGGTAACAAACCCGGTAAAAGTAGAAAATGGCTGTACCAGCCGGGTCGACTTTCAGTTGCAAACCATGGTGCGGTCAATGGTTATGCGAGAAGGCGCTTTGAGCTCCGGCGCGACCGGTTTTACCGGCCGCATTCTCGACGACCGGGGCCAGCCGGCCGTCGGGGCTTTCGCGCTAGCCTACCGCGACCATAACTTTCACCGGATGCCCGATTTCACTTCGCTTCCCGTCAATGCCGACGGCCGGTTCACCCTCTACCTCCCCGAACCAGGGTCTTACTGTCTGGCCGCACGGACCAGAACCCGCGGCCAACCCGTCGCCAACGAACCTTATGGGGTGTTGGAGTTCGAAAACGGCGGTTGTCCGCGGGTAGAAAATGGACAGCTTCTCGAAATCGGCACGATTGTCCTCAAACCCTATCGCCGCTAAACTACCTGCCAACGAAGGACTCAATCCGCCATAAAAACGGCAGCGGGGTCCTATTTAAAGATCTGGTTGAAAAAATCGGACTTAGGAGCCTTTTCCACTTCAAGCATGTCTATATCGAATATCAGATCTTTTCCCGCCAGCGGGTGATTAGCGTCGAGAGTGACGGTCGTCTCGGTCAGGGCGAGAACCTCGACATAGAGCAGGCTACCATCGTGCTTGGTGATCTGAAGCTTGCCGCCGACATTCAGCGCCATCCCGGCGGGGAGGATGCTCCGCTGCACTTCTTCTATCTTTTCGGGTAATTTCTGGCCATAGGCCTGGTCGGCAGTAACTGTTACCGTCTTTTTTTCCCCCCGGACCATTCCGATCACGGCCTGTTCGACGCCAGGAATAACCTCGTTTTTCCCGATCACGAACCGGAGTGGCCGGTTTTCCGGCGAAGCGTCGAAAATTTCTCCGCTGGCCAGCTTGCCGGTGTAATGAAGCTTAACAATATCGCCCTTTACGGCTGGAAACATCTGCCCGTCCTTTCGTTCTGAAATCCCGTTAAAATCTCTCCATAAAACCAGCGTACTTTACAATTTTAGCCCCCTCCTGTCAAACCTTACCCGGTCCGGAAAAACGGTCGGACATCTCTCCATGGAGATCGTTCAGATCTTGCGAACACCTAACCTCATTGTTTGATTATTAAAACAAAGACTGCTAATATGCTTGATCGTTCAAAAACCAACGGTCATTAGCCACAATAAAACCCTTTCCGTCAGCCGAACCAAGGGGACCGGATTGCTCTACCGAGCGGGACCCTGTTTCATAACTGAAAAAGGATATTTCCATGAGCGGCACTTCGGAAGAAAAACTCAAGGGCATAGCCAACCTTTTTGAAAAAGCCGAACTGAAAAGTTTCATCCTCAACTACTTGATTATTCTGGTGGTCGTCGAAGGCTTGATCTTTTTTGTCTGTTTCATCGTCAACCTGTCGGCCGCTGAAGCCAGCTTTCCGTGGCGCCCCTACATTTTTGCCGCCTTCATCGCCCCGGTGGCGATCACCTTCATGTTTGGGGTCGTGGTGCTTTTCTTCAACAAATACCTGTACGAATATTCCCACACCCCGAGCAAGGATCTCGTCGGATTTGGCGGCGACCTTTCTTCCCCATCCAAACTGCAGATGGCCCTGCACATCACCCGCCAGGTACCGTTCTTGCTTGGACTGCTGATGCTGGTGGTGGCCGCTGGCATCATTTACAAAATCGACGACATCTTAATTTTCATCGGCCACGCCGGCGAACGCGCCGCCTTTTATCTGCTGGTTTCCCTCGGTGTGTTGCTGGCCGTTGCCGCCGTGTTCGGAATGGTCTGGATGTATTTGAGCTACCGTTTGCGGCGGGAGAAGCTCAACCATCAATACCAGTACCGCCGTGACGTTGCCGAACGTCTGGGCTTGGTCATCCTTGACGACAACTCGGTATTTGATCGCGAAGGCAAATCGATCGGCCTCGACAACTCGACCAAGGCCCTCCCCGAAGGCCCCAAAGAAGACGACAACAGTATCACCCTGATTCCCACCCTGCCCGGCGACGAAGACTAGTTGTCAAAATCATTGAATAAAAAAGGCCAGAACCGGAAAACGGTCGCTGGCCTTTTTTATTTCACGTGAAACAGGACGGACGCCTTATCATCTCGATCGCGTCACCCCGACGCGTGGGCACAAATCAAAAACCGGGCATTGCGAGCAGAGGGGAATCGGGGCCTTGCACAGGGCGCGACCATGGAGAATGAGGATGTGGCTGGCGGAAGTCCATTTTTCAGCAGGTAAGAGACGGCAGAGATCCTGCTCTATCTTGACCGGGTCAACCGACCGGGTCCAATCGAAGCGATTGGCCAGTCGCTTGACATGGGTATCGACCACCATGCCGGGAGTGTCGAAGCTGTTTCCAAGAACCACGTTGGCGGTTTTACGGCCAACCCCGGGCAAGGCGGTCAATTCAGTCATGGTTCGTGGCACCTGACCGTCGTGCCGATCAAGCAGGGCTTTCGCGCAGCCGAGAATATTCTTGGCTTTGTTGCGAAAAAAACCGGTGGAACGGATGGCCGCTTCGAGCTCGGCCAGATCGGCCTCGGCGAATGCTTGCGGGTCCGGATAACGGGCGAACAGAGCTGGACTCACCTGGTTGACCCGAACATCGGTGCATTGGGCGGAAAGAATGGTGGCGATCAGCAATTCGAAGGGATTCCGAAAATAGAGGGCACAGCGGGCATCGGGGTAAAGCTCCCCAAGAGCTGTCAGCAGAAGGACAGCCTTTTTTTTCTTCATCGTCAGGTGAGCCATCGATTCCGCGTTTCCGATTACCTAAACATGCCTATTCAGGAACCCGGCAGGGCGTTTTCCGAACTTCCTTATCCACTGTTTCCACAGACTTTTCCACAGGTGGGGATATCTCGCTGAATCAGCCGGGGGCGACTTCCATCCGACTGCGCTTGAGGTTTTCGGCCCTCAAAAAGGTTCGCGGGTCGGTGATCTGCGCGGTGAGAATCAACGGCAGATGGGTCGAGGCCTTGCGGGCCAACTTCGACCACAGGATGGTGCTGTCGACGATGCGCAGATAACCGCGATAGTAGGCGCGATCACGATCGACCACCGGAAAACAAGCCGGAAAAGTGCCGCGCCAAAGGGATCGCACTCCCTTACTGAGATTGACGTTGAGAGCCAAATTGCCGGCCCCCCAGTAATAATCGGCAAAATCGCCGAGAATCAGGGTCGGACAGGTCAGCGCCCGGTCGCCGAGCAGGTCCGGGCCAAGCAGTGCATCGATCTGGTGTCGGCGTTCCAACTTGCCGGATTTCAGGCACAGGTTGAGCAGGTGCAGGCGCTTGCCTTCGATATCCGCATCGGCCCTCAGGCAGCTCCCTCCCTTGCCCAGATCGTATTCCAGCACCCCCTTGAGGGGATAATATGAAAGAAACGCGTTGCCACCGCAAGGGGAGGTCGAATAACATTTCATCCCGAGGCGTCCGGACAGGTAATTGAGCTGATCGGTTGCCACCTCATCCCCAATATCCTGCAAGGCCACAATATCGGGCGCCCCCTCTGCGATCACGTCGGCAATACGGTCGGGATCAACCTGGCCATCCCCGCCACGGCATTTCCGCACAAAATATGTCATGATGCGGATAGTGGTCACCTGTTTCTCCCGTGAAACCCCTGTTTTATCGCTCTCAATGTCGTCAGAAAAAATTGGCCGGATCTCGGTCCGCCTACTTGCCTTCTTCTTTGATGTATTTCACCTCACGGATAACAATGGCATCAACCGGCAGATCCTTAAAGAGACCGTTGAGACCGCGGGTTTTTTTTCGGGCGATGGCGTCCACCACCTCCATTCCTTCCACCACTTGGCCAAAGACCGCGTAGCCGTAGGTCGCCGGAGAAACCCCGCCGTGATCAAGAAAGGAATTGTCCTTAAGGTTGATGAAAAACTGGCTGGTGGCGCTGTCGATCACATTGGTCCGGGCCATGGCGATGGTGCCACGAAGGTTTTTCAGCCCGTTGGGAGCTTCATTAACAATTGGATCGAGGGTCGACTTACGCTGGAGATCGACCGTAAAACCACCACCCTGGATCATGAAATCCTTGATCACCCGATGAAAGATGGTTTCGTTGTAAAACCCTTGGTCGACGTAGGCCAAAAAGTTAACCACCGAAACGGGGGCCTTGGCCCGATTCAGTTCCACCTTGATATCCCCAAGGGTGGTCTGAATAACGGCATATTCAGCGGCCAGCGCCGGCATCGCAAGCAGACATAACAAAAGGATAAATCCGTAAATGCGCCGTTTCATGGCTCGCTCCTTGATCCAATTCAGACCGCTTCGGCCTTGAGTTCCCGCAGCATCAGGTCGGAAACGGCCTGGCGCGGGTCCTTGTTCTGGTAGAGAATCCGGTACATCTGTTCGGTAATGGGCACGTCGACCCCGATTTTTTGCGCCAACTGATACGCTGACAGGGTCGTTTTCACTCCCTCGGCCACCATGTTCATGTTTCCAAGGATTTCTTCAAGAGTGTGCCCCCGACCCAGTTCCATACCCACCGTGCGGTTTCGCGACAAATCGCCGGTGCATGTCAGCACCAGGTCTCCCATTCCGGCCAGACCGGCAAAGGTACCCGGATGGGCCCCCAAGGCGACCCCCATCCGGGTCATTTCGGCAAGCCCGCGAGTGATCAGGGCCGCACGGGTATTATACCCGAAGCCCAAGCCATCGGAAACTCCCGCAGCCAGGGCGACCACGTTTTTCAGCGCTCCACCCAGCTCGACTCCGATCACGTCGTCGTTGGTATAAATACGAAAGTACGGGGTACTGAAGACTTCCTGGACGATAGCTGCCGCCCTGGCATCGGCCGAAGCAGCAACCACGGCGGTCGGCATCCCGGCGGCAACCTCCCGGGCAAAGGACGGTCCGGATAGAAACACCAGGCGCCGCCCCCGATCGGCCCCGAGACATTCGGTGATAACCTCGGCCATGGGCTGCAGGGAGTCGTTTTCGATCCCCTTGGAAGCTGAAACAATAAGAGTTTCGCCGCCGATGTGCGGTCCAGCCTGTTGCAAGACCTTGCGCATCACCTGTGATGGGGAAACCAGCAGCAGGAGATCGCGCCCCTGTACGGCTTCTGTCAGAGCGGAGGTTACGGAAAGGTTTTCGGAGAGAGTAAAACCAGGCAGATATAGGTCATTAACCCGGCTGGAAGCCATGCGCTCAGCCAGATCTTCTTCATAGACCCAGAGAGTGACCGAGTAGTTTTTCTTGGCCAACAGGTCGGCCAGGGTGGTTCCCCAACTGCCGGCCCCGATGACGCCAATGTTCTTGACAGGTTTCATGTCAGATAGCTTTCTGCTTTTTTTTGATCCGGTCCTTGACTTGGATAATGCGTTTCTCAAGTACTTCGGGGTTGGGATAAACGCCGCGTAACTTCTCTAGCACCTCCAGGGCCGACGTCAATTCTTCGCGTTCCTCAAGCACCCCGGCCAGGCCGAAACGGGCTTCGATGGCATAAGAGCTTTCCGGCCATTTTTCACTGACCAACCTGAAGGATTCAGACGCCTTTTTCAGGTCGCCTTCGAGAGAGGTGGCCACCGCCACCCGGTACTGGACTTCGGCGGTAAGACTGCTGTCGGGATAGTTTTTCAGCAAGCTTTCGAACTCTATGCGTGCCTGCTCGAAATTATTCAACCGAAAGTAGCTGTCGGCCACTTCATATTGCACCCGGTCGCCATTTCCCACCCCATTATCGAGAAGTTTCTGGTAAGCAACGATGGCCCTGGGATAATCGCGAAGCTGGTTCTTGTATATTTCGGCAACCTGCTGAAGGGCTTTTTTCGCCAGTGGCGATTCGGAATAGTCCTTTTCAACCAGCGAGTACGCCAGCAAAGCTTCGTGATACTTTTTCAGGTACAGGTTAAGTATTTCACCGGCCTGAAACAGTGCCCGGTCAGCCAGATAAAAATCGGGATGATATAGGTAAAGCTTTTCAAATATTTTGGCTGCTTTTTCGTAATCTCCCTGTTCCTGAAACTGTTCAGCCTTGGAAAAATCGCCTTCGAGGATCGCTTCGATGTTGTACAGGTAATAACCGCCTCCGCCAATAACCGCCGCCACCAAGAGGAGAATTCCGTGAATCAACCACCGGCGGCTTTTAGAGCGTTTCCTCCGGTGCTTCATCTCCTCCTTCAAAAGCCTCTTCTTCAGCTTCTGTATCTCCATGCTCTTCGTCCTTCTCGGCGAGCGTGGCCACGGCGACAATCCGTTCACCGCTTTCGAGCACCATCAGTCGTACCCCTTGGGTATTGCGACCGATCACCGAAAGGGTCGAAACTCCGGTACGCAGAACTTTCCCGCGATCGGTAATGAACATCAGATCGGACTCGTCGTTGACCAGTTTAATATCCACCACGTTGCCGTTGCGTTCAGTAGTCTTGATGGTTATGATTCCCTTGCCTCCTCGACTCTGGATCCGGTATTCGTCGAGATCCGTGCGCTTGCCGTAGCCGTTTTCGGTGACCGTTACCAGCGTCGCCGCGGTGGCATCGGTCACCACTTCCATACCGATGATGCTGTCGTCTTTCTCGAGCATCATGCCGCGCACCCCGCGGGATGTACGTCCCATGGGACGTACGTCGCTTTCGGGGAAGCGAATCGCCTTGCCGTGACTGCTGGCGAGCAGGATGTCCATGCTGCCGTCGGTCAGGCGGGTTGAAATAAGGCGGTCCCCCTCGTCGATGGTCAGGGCGATGATGCCGCCGGCGCGAGGATTTGAATAAGCCATCAGCTCACTCTTTTTGACCACGCCGTGACGGGTGGCGGTAACGATGTATTTTCCGTGAACAAACTCCTTGACCGGCAAAATTGAGGTGACCTTTTCATCGTTGGACAATTGAAGCAGATTGACGATGGCCTTGCCCCTGGTAGCGCGCCCCCCTTGCGGAATTTCGTGGACCTTGAGCCAGTAGACCTTCCCCAGGTCGGTGAAAACCAAGATGTAGGCGTGGGTTGAGGCGATAAACAGATGTTCGACGAAATCCTCCTCCTTCGGACGCATGCCGGTTTTGCCCTTGCCCCCGCGCCGCTGTGCCCGGTACAGGGATACGGCGTTGCGTTTGATGTAGCCGGTGTGGGACACTGTAACCACCATATCTTCTTCAACTATCAGGTCTTCGAGGGAGAGGTCACCGGTTTTGGCGATGATTTCGGTACGTCGCGGATTGGCGAAACGTTCTCTTACATCGAGCAATTCCTGCTTGATGATGCCCAGGATTTCCACTTCACTGGCCAGGATCTCTTTCAAGCGCGCGATCAGAGCGATTACCTCGTTGTACTCGGCAACAATCTTGTCCCGTTCCAGACCGGTCAGCCGGTGCAAACGCATGTCCAGGATTGCTTGAGCCTGAAGGGTTGAAAAACCGAACCGGCCCATCAAGCGGTCCTTGGCCTCTGCTGGATTGACGCTGTTTTTGATGATCTGGATAACCTCGTCGAGGTTTTCCAGCGCTATCTTGAGGCCTTCCAGGATATGGGCTCGGGCTTCGGCCTTTTTCAACTCGAAAATACAGCGACGGGTGATGATTTCCTTGCGGTGTTCAATAAATCGATCGAGCACTTCGCGGAGGGTCAGAATTCGCGGCTGCCCCGAGACGATCGCCAGCATGATAATGCCGAAAGACGACTGCATCTGCGTCATCTTGTACAGCTGGTTGAGAATAACCTCGGGAATGGAATCTTTTTTTAGTTCAATCACGATGCGCATACCTTCGCGGTCCGATTCATCGCGAAGATCGGAAATACCTTCGATTTTCTTCTCCTTGACCAGATCGGCGATCTTTTCGATCAATCTGGCCTTGTTGACCTGGAAGGGTATTTCGTTAATTATGATGCTTTCCTTGCCGGTACGACGGTCCTTCTCGACCAGCGCCCGGGCCCGCATCTGAATGATGCCTCGACCGGTACTGTAGGCTTCGCGGATGCCGTCACGGCCGAGGATGAAACCGGCGGTTGGAAAATCGGGGCCGGGAATCAAAGCTATAAGTTCTTCAAAATCGATGGCCGGATTTTCGATCACCATCACCAAACCATCAATGACTTCACCGAGATTGTGAGGTGGAATCTTAGTCGCCATGCCGACCGCGATCCCTTCCGAGCCGTTGACCAACAGGTTGGGAAACTTGCAGGGAAGGACCAGCGGCTCCGTCAGGGAGTCGTCGTAGTTGGGACCTAAATCAACCGTTTCCTTGTCTATATCGGCCAGTAATTCATGAGCCAGTCGGGCCATGCGAACTTCGGTGTAACGCATGGCGGCTGCCGAATCGCCATCGATGGAACCGAAGTTTCCTTGGCCATCCACTAAAGGATATCGCATGGAAAAACTCTGGGCCATGCGAACGATGGTGTCATACACTGCGGTATCGCCGTGCGGGTGATATTTACCAATGACGTCACCAACCACGCGAGCCGACTTTTTGTACGGCTTATTCCAGTCGTTGCTGAGTTCACTCATGGCGTAAAGGACCCGGCGGTGAACCGGCTTGAGGCCGTCGCGCACGTCGGGCAATGCTCGACCGACGATGACGCTCATGGCGTAGTCCATGTAAGACTTACGCATTTCGTCTTCTATGTTAACGGGAATCTTGTTCTGATGGGGATCCATTAAATTTCCTCCGAAAAATCAGGCTTGAGCCGAGCGGTCACAGACACCGGGGAATTCGTTAGCCAACCTTTTCCTCGTGCCCTGCGCTTCCAAATCCATGCCTGCTTTTTTAAATATCCAAATTCGAAACATTTAAAGCATTTTTTTCGATAAACTCGCGTCGCGGCTCGACCTGGTCCCCCATTAAGACGGTAAATATTTCATCGGCTTCCACCGCATCCTCTATCTTGACCTGTAATAGAATCCGTTTTTCCGGATCCATGGTGGTTTCCCAGAGTTGTTCCGGATTCATCTCACCCAACCCTTTGTAACGTTGGATATATTGTCCTTTTTTGGCCCGCTCGAAGAAAAAATCAAGTAATTCCTGGCGGTCATTAACAATTCCTTCTTCTTTTCCTTCCGAGGCAATGAAGGCTCGTTCTCCTTGGCAAATATCCTCAACCTGTCTGTAGGATTGCAATAATAGCTTGTATTCATGGGAGGATAAAATACCCAACACGCCCTGATCGATGCGTGCCCGGATGTTGCCAAGGGTAAAAAGAATACGTGCTGGGTCGTGAAGCACCTGGAATTCGGCGCGAGGTTCGACGGTCTTGAGTTTCTGCGCCAGTGGGGTCAGATCGACCATGTCTCCAAAACCGTTCTGTACCTTGCCATTCACGAAAATAGTAAGAACTTCGCGATTGACCCCTTTGTGGACGAGTTTGTTGAAGAGGTTGTTGTAATCGATAATGTTGCGCAACGTTGGAATGATTTGTTTGCCGCGAATAACCTTGCCGCTATTTTCCATTTGTACCGACAATCCCTCGACCCCTTCGCTAAGCAGGTATTCAAGCAGCGCGGCTTCGTCTTTGAGATAGATTTCTTTCTTGCCTCGCTTGGCCTTGTACAAGGGCGGCTGAGCTATATAGAGATGGCCGCGCTCAATCAACTCATGCATCTGGCGGAAGAAAAAAGTAAGCAGCAAGGTTCGGATATGAGAACCATCGACGTCGGCGTCAGTCATGATGATGATGCGATGATAACGAAGTTTGCTGACATCGAAATCTTCCTTGCCGATGCTGGTGCCCATGGCGGTTATCAATGTGCGTATCTCGTTGGAGGTAAGCATCTTGTCGAAGCGAGCCTTTTCGACGTTGAGTATCTTTCCCTTGAGTGGCAGGATAGCTTGATAACGCCTGTCCCGGCCTTGCTTGGCGCTGCCGCCGGCTGAATCACCTTCGACGAGGTATATTTCGCACAAAGAAGGATCTTTTTCCTGACAGTCAGCCAATTTACCTGGTAGAGAGAGACCATCCAGGGCTCCCTTGCGGCGAGTGAGATCGCGAGCTTTACGGGCGGCTTCCCGAGCACGGGCGGCTTCAATCCCTTTTTCCAGAATTTTGCGGGCAACAGCCGGATTTTCTTCAAGGTAAACGGCGAGTTTTTCGTTCATAAGGGTTTCTACGAACCCTTTTATTTCGGAATTTCCCAGTTTAGTTTTAGTTTGTCCTTCAAACTGAGGTTCGGGAACTTTCACTGAAATAACTGCTGCCATCCCTTCACGTAGATCATCTCCAGAAATAGAAGTTTTGATATTTTTAAGTAGATTGTTGGCAGTCGCGTAAGTATTCATGGTACGGGTCAGCGATGCCTTGAAACCTATAAGATGGGTTCCGCCTTCGTGAGTATTAATGTTGTTTGCGAAGGAAAATATTTTTTCGTCATATCCATCGTTATACTGAATGGCTACCTCTATTTCTACTCCTTCCTTAGTGCCAGTAATAAAAATAGGCTTGGAATGAATAGGGGTCTTGGCTCGGTTCAGATACTCGACAAAAGAAGCGATACCGCCCTCATAGTGAAAATCGTGGCTTTTTTCACTTCGCTCATCTTGAATATGAATAAGCACACCACCGTTTAAAAAAGCTAGTTCACGGAGACGCTGGGATAATGTTTCAAAAGAAAATTCGGTTGTTTCAAATATTTGTTCATCTGGCCAGAAGGTTATTTTCGTACCACGTTTAGTGGTATCGCCTTCGACGGCAAGGGGAGCGAGGGGACATCCACGTTCATAAATTTGTCGATAAACTTTGTTATTTCGACGAATTTCGAGTTCCAACCTGGCAGACAAAGCATTGACTACCGAGATACCAACTCCGTGTAGACCTCCTGAAACCTTATAGGAATCGCTGTCGAACTTGCCGCCGGCATGAAGTACCGTAAGAACTACCTCTGCTGCTGACTTTTTTTGGGTTGAATGCATGTCGACGGGAATTCCACGACCGTTATCTTCAACCGTCACTGAACCATCAACATGAATAAATACAAATACTTCATTGCAATATCCAGCTAAAGCTTCATCAATAGAATTATCAACGACTTCATAAACCAGATGATGCAGACCCATTGGACCGGTTGAACCAATATACATGGCTGGCCTTTTGCGTACAGCAGAGAGTCCTTCCAGGACCTTTATACTGTCTGCCTCATAAGCCTTGTAATTATTTTCTGTCATAGTGTTTCCTCGTTAAATGCGATTTTTTGGATTTCTCCTAGGTGAACCCTTAAAAACCGCCCGTCTTTTATTCCTGCTTTCAATAGTGGTTGAATATCTGTTGTTGTTATAAAAACTTGTCCTTTGCTGTTATTTAAAAAATCAAAAAAAAATTTTTGTCTGAACATGTCTAGTTCACCTGTCATGTCATCAAGCAGGAGAATCGGTGGTTCACCTAAAATTTTTTCGAGATCTAAAATTTGAGCCGTTTTAAAGGCAAGGATGAATGATTTCTGTTGTCCTTGAGAACCATACTGACGTACTGATTTGCCGTTTATTAGGAAAATGGGATCATCCCGATGCGGCCCCACTAGAGTTTGGCCGAAAGCTAGTTCTCTTTCGGCCATTTTTTCCAATTCCAGATAAAATTGATTTTTTAACACATTTTCAGAGTCAGGTGGCAAAGGATATATAATGTCGGCTGTTTCGGCCCCATTTGTAATTTTACTGAATATTTCTTTAAAAAGTGGAAGTATCCTAACTATATATTTTTTTCTTTCAAGACGTACTCGTGTTCCGGTTGTAACAAGACCATCGGTCCACGGATCATTTTCAGTTTGATATTTTTTTTCTTTAAGAAGTTTGTTTCGTTGTTTGAGAAAACGGTTGTAATCCATGATCATGTTTATAAAAATAGGCGAAGCTTGAA
Source organism: Desulfuromonadaceae bacterium GWC2_58_13 (assembly GCA_001825565.1). Classification (GTDB taxonomy): domain Bacteria; phylum Desulfobacterota; class Desulfuromonadia; order Desulfuromonadales; family Trichloromonadaceae; genus Trichloromonas. The sequence continues at coordinate 27,782 of MHXM01000126.1, read as the reverse complement.
AAACTGCTCTATCTAAAAGAGATCTTCTCCCAGCTGGATAACCTTTTAATAAAGAAACTTCCTCAGGGGCAAAAAGAACAGGCCGTAAATACCCAAAAAATTCAATTGCAGAATGTGGTTTTTTATTATCAATTTTTACATTCTTACCTTTTTTATTAATTTCAAGTTTAATTTCTCTATTTACGCCATTTGAAAATATTGAAGAGTTTATATAACAAATATTTTGTTCGTGTCTTATCAGCTCATCGTTACTTGATCCACGAAAGCTTTTTAAATTCGCCAAAATATAGATTGATTCAAGTATATTTGTTTTACCCTGAGCATTTCTACCATAAATAATATTAAATTTTTCATGTGGATAAAACTGAATTTGTTTAAAATTTCTAAAATCTTTTAGAAAAATTCTATCAATATACATAGTTTAGAGACGCATAGGCATTATTACAGCAAGATATTCATTATCGGATGCAGATTTTATTATACCCGGTGAAAGGTTATCTTTTATGTGAAGTTCTATTTTATCTGAATTCTGGTTTTGAAGAACGTCTATAATATATCTGGCATTGTAGCCAATAGAAATTTCAGGGCCTGAATAATTTACTTCTAATTCTTCTCTAGCATCACCAAATTCAGGATTTGAGGATGAAATTTCCAGCAAATTTTGTTTGATAGATATTTTTATTCCTTTAGATTTATCATTTGAAAGAATAGATATTCTACGAAGTGAATGAAGAAAATCATTTCTATTCAATTCTACTTTGTAATCATTTTGTTTTGGTATTACTCTATTATAGTCTGGAAATTCTCCATCCACCAATCTCATTATAACTATTGTTTTATCTTTTTTTATTACAGCATTATTATCCATAAAACCAATTTTAATATCTGTATCATCTTCGTCTGCTATTTTTTTAAGTTCAAAAATTCCTTTTTTGGGGAAAATAACACCTTTTTCCAATTCATTAATACTGATAAATTGAACTTCTTTTGTTATCATGGATAAACGATGGCCATCAGTTGCTATTAAAGAAATTTTTGATATTTCATCAATTCTATCAGATTTAAAATATATTCCATTTAAATTATATTTTGTTTCATCAGTAGAAATTGAAAAATAGGTTTTATCTACCATTTCTTTAATAATACTGCTTTTTATATTTATAAAATTTTCCTTGTCAGGATAAGGAAAATATGGAAATTCGTCAGCAGAAAGACCAACTATATTAAAAATGGCTTTTCCACATTTTATTTCTATCCAACAGTTATCTTTGGATAGAAATGAAATTTCTTTTTCTGGTAATTCTTTTGTTATCTCATATAGTTTTTTTGCTGAAACTGTAATTTTTCCTGTTTTTGTTACATTGGCTGGATAAAATGATTTCATACCGACTTCAAGATCTGTTGCAGTAATAGTTATTTCATGTTCATTAGCCTCAATGAGAACATTGGCTAATATTGGGATAGTGTTTCGTTTTTCCACTATTCCTTGTACCCTCGTAAGGCCTTTTAAAAAAATTTCTTTTTCGACAGTGAAGTGCATGGCTCCTCCTGTTAACTTTTATATGATTCTATTATTCTTTAAGTCTTTTATAGTCAATAGTAGTAGTTTGCTGTTGGTTTGTTGATAATTGGGTTTAAACATTGTTTTGTGGTTATTTTTACAGGTGGATAAGTTTGTGGATATTTAACAATGAAATATCGGTTTTTGTGGACAAACTATTTTTAAGTAATTTTCCACATATTTATAAAGATTTTATAAACAGTTTAATTAGATAAAATATTTTTAATGTTGTCAATTGTTACTTTTATTTGGTAATCATTTTCTATTTGTTTTTCTATTTTTTTGATGGCATGAATAATGGTTGAATGATCTTTCCCGCCAAATCTTTCACCAATTTCTGGATAGGAAGATGATGTTAACTGGCGGGAAATATACATGGCTATTTGCCTTGGAATTACTAGAATTTTTAGTCTTTTGGGTGATTTGAGATCGGAAACTTTAACATTGAAGTGAGCTGCTACTACTTTTTGTATTTCTTCAATTGAAATTTCCCGATTTTTTTCTATTAAAATATCCTTTAACACCTCTTTAGCCATATTCAAGGTAATTGGTGTTGAGGTAAGGCTGGCATAAGCTCCTATTCTTATTAGGTATCCTTCTAATTCCCTTACGTTACTACTTACTGAATTAGCTAAAAAGAGCGTAACATCCTGGGGTAATAGTATGCCATTTTGGTCGGATTTCATTTTTAATATGGCTTGTTTTGTTTCCACGTCAGGTGGTTGAATATCTGCTATTAAACCCCACTCGAAGCGGGACCTTAATCTTTCTTCGAGACCCGGTATTTCCTTGGGAAATTTATCCGAAGTTACAACTATTTGCTTATGTGATTCATATAACGCATTAAAGGTATGAAAAAACTCTTCTTGAGTTCTTTCTTTGCCAGCAATAAATTGTACATCATCAATTAATAAGACATCTATTGATCTGAATTTTTTTCTAAAATCATCCATTTTTGCATATCTGAGTGAATTTATGAGCTCATTCATGAATTTTTCAGAAGAATAATAACAAACTTTTATATCAGAATTCTTTTTTAGTATTTCGTTTCCAATTGCATTAATTATATGAGTTTTTCCAAGACCTACACCACCATAAATAAAAAGAGGATTATATGTTGTTGCAGGATTATTAGCTACTGCCATAGCTGCAGCATATGCAAATTGATTTGATGATCCTGACACAAATTCTTCAAAAGTATATTTTTCATTTAAGTTAAAATTTGTTATATTTTTATTTAATTTAAAATCATTATTTAGGGCGTAATTCTGGATAGTAACCTTTGTATTGTTATCAACCGTCCCATTATTTTTTTCAACATTGTTATTTCCAATTGAAAAATGAATATTATAGGTAACAGCACCTATTTGAGATATTGTATCTTGAATAAGTGAAGCATAGTTTTCTCTCAACCAATCAAGTATAAATCTGTTAGGTACTTCAAGATTAACAATATCCTTAATTTGTCCGCAAAATTTTATGGGCTTTATCCACGTAGAAAAATTTTGGGGACTTAACTTTTTTTCTAATTGAGACAGGGTTTCCTGCCAAAGACGATTAGTTGTCATATTTTTTTCAAATAATCTGAAAGGGGGGTGAAAACATATCCACAGACTTATAAACACTTGTGGATAAAGAGTTTTTCAATAAAAATAGGGAGTTTAGTTTTGTTATTTAGCGATGAGGCGGTTTAAAAAAATAACAGAGAGGAGGGGCTTTTGCAAGTTATTTGTGATTTAACAACAGTATGTTTTTCTATGGTTTTTAAATAAATTAATATATAAAATAATGCTTTGGATTAAATTTATTAATATAAAAAAATCTTGACTTCAGCGTCGTATTGTGTTTAATAGACTCCTTTATGTAAAACCATAATAACAAATATAGACAGGAGTAATTTTTAAGATGAAACGCACTTATCAACCGAGCCGAATTAAAAGAAAACGTACCCATGGTTTCCGTAAACGGATGCAGACGGCTAATGGTCGTTTGGTTATCAAGCGTCGTCGCGCTAAGGGCCGTAAAAATTTAGTTGTAACTATCCCCTGTAAATAGATTGTAGTGGCAACGGGTAATATTTATATTTTCCCTCCTGGGTACCGCCTTCGTGTACGTTCGGACTTTCTTTATACCTGGGATAAGGGAGTTAGGTTTCATACCGAAAATTTTATTGTTGTGGTAGTAAAAAAATATGGCGGCCCCACTAGGCTTGGTGTTACTGCAAGTAAAAAAGTCGGTGGGGCTGTTCAGCGAAATCGGGTTAAACGATTGATTAGAGAATTTTTTCGTCTTAATTATGAAAATTTAGATCCAAGGGTAGATATATCCATCATAGCCAAAAAAGGCGCATCCAATTTAAAATATGACGCAGCCTGCGAAGAATTAAAAAAGCTGCTGATTGGCTGAACATCCGAGCAAGCCATGGCCGAAAAGCTATTACTCATATTCATCGTTTTTTATAAACGATGCATCTCTCCCCTTAAGGCTCCCTCCTGTCGTTTCTATCCTAGTTGTTCTACATACGCATACCAGGCGATAAAGAAACATGGCGCCGTAAAAGGATTGTATCTTTCACTGTTGAGAATATGCCGATGTCATCCTTTTCATCCTGGAGGGGTTGATCCGGTTGAATGATTCTTCTCGTCTGGAGTAGGTTTTATGGAAAATAAAAATACCCTAATTGCCCTGATGCTTATGATGGCTATCTGGTTTGGATATAGCCTGTTTTTTCAATCGCCCCCTCCCCCCCCTCAAATTCCTCAGCAGGAATCTGTTTCTGCTGTACCGGATTCTGTGCCTTTGCCTGTATCGTCAACCCGGGATGCATCATCTCAACAGGTTGGTACCGATACTTTTTCCGGTTTAAATCAGAACGTTCCAGTACGTGAGATCACCATTGAGAACGATTTATACCAAGCGGTTTTTTCAACGTCAGGTGCTCGCCTTATTTCATTTAAATTAAAGAATTACAGACAAACATTGGATGCCGAAGCTCCCTTCATTTCCTTGGTTGAACCTTCTACGTTTCGTGAAGGCACCTTGAATACCTCCGGTGTGGACGGGATAGGTTTTCCTGTAAATGCTGTTTATCACGTTGATTTTTCCCAGGACTCTTTGTACCTGAAAGACGCGGAGGAACTTCGGTTGGTTTTTACCTTTGTTCGTCAGGATGGAGTTAGGGTTGACAAAACATATATTTTTCATGGCAACCGATATGAATTCGATCTTTCACTTGCGGTATCCAATGGGTCAAGTCAGCTGGTACGAGGAAGCCTTTCCCTTTCTTTAATTAATCCTCTAGATGAAACCAATAAAGGGGATAGTTTAACCTTTGTCGGTCCGGTTACATTGACCACTGATGAATTGCTAACCGATAAACCTCAAGATATTGAAACGGAACAACGTCAATATAGTAAAAATGTTATATGGAGTGGATTCGAAGACAAATACTTTATTAGTGCTGTTGTTCCTTTAGATGATACAAGTGAAAAAGTTCGCATCGAAAAATCGGGTCAAAATATTTATAGTCATTTTGATTCTAGATTTATCAGTCTTGAGGCAGGGCAATCTTTTTTCTTAAATTACATTCTTTATCTTGGTCCACGCGACCTAGATGTTCTAAAACAAGCTGGTCATGAACTTTTTAGGGCTATCGATTTTGGTTACTTTTCTTTGATTGCTAAACCCCTGCTCCATGTCCTTAAGTTTTTCTATTCTTTTATAGGCAACTACGGTATTGCAATAATCATTCTTACTATTATCATCAAGCTGCTCTTCTGGCCACTTACTCATAAGAGCTATGCATCGATGAAAAATATGCAGAAATTACAACCTCAGATGCAGCAGATCCGGGAAAAATTTAAAAATAACAGGGAAAAACAGAATCTTGAAATGATGCAGCTCTACAAAACTCATCGGGTAAATCCCATGGGCGGCTGCTTGCCGATGTTAGTACAGATTCCGGTTTTCTTTGCTCTTTATAAGGTACTTTTAGGGGCCATTGAGTTGCGGCAAGCCCCTTTTGCCTTCTGGATTACCGATTTGTCTCTTAAAGATCCCTATTATGTTACGCCGCTTATTATGGGTGCTACCATGTTTATTCAGCAGAAACTGACGCCGAGCACCATGGATCCTATCCAAGCCAAGATGTTTATGCTGATGCCGATTGTTTTTACATTTCTTTTCTTAAATTTTCCTTCAGGGCTGGTTTTATATTGGTTGGTCAACAATCTTCTTACAATTATTCAACAGTATTTCATCCACAAGAAAGCCTGATCCTACTTTTAAAAATTTTGCGATTGTTGGATTCACCACCGCCGAAATTCTATAAACCGTTCAGTCTTGGTTGCCCTTGGCTGAACGGTTTCTGGTTTATTAGTTAGAAATTTTGTTGTATTTATACTGAGGATGTTAATGGATACGGATACTATTATAGCTTCCGCTACCCCAGCTGGTGAAGGAGGAATTGGCATTCTTCGTATCTCGGGACGAAATGCTGAAAATCTACTTCGCCATTTTTTTAAACCCATCGGGCCTATTTCTTCACTTGAAAGTCACCGTCTTTATCTCGGAACATTCGAAGATAGGGATGGTAATTTAATTGACGAAGTAATGTCTGTGGTGATGCGAGCTCCAAAATCTTATACCCGTGAAGATGTGGCAGAGGTCCATTGTCATGGGGGCCTAGTTATAATGCGTCGAATTATGGATCAATTCATTGATGGCGGGGCCCGTTTGGCTCGTCCCGGTGAATTTACTTTCCGGGCTTTTATCAATGGACGTCTGGATTTATGTAAAGCCGAAGCTGTTATTGATCTTATTCGTGCGCGTTCAGAATCCGCCGGACGAATTGCCGCAGCCCAGCTTAAAGGGTCAGTTTCCCGGACCATTCACGAATTTCAGTCGGAAATCGCCGACCTTCTCGCTTTAGTAGAGGCTTATATTGATTTTCCTGAAGAAGATATTGAATTTGCAGATCAGGAACAGCTTCGCTTTTCGTCGGTTTCCATTTTTTCCCGGATAGAATCTATACTTAAAAATTTTGATTTCGGTAGAATACTTCGGGAAGGCTTGTCCGTATTGATTCTCGGTAAACCTAACGTTGGCAAGAGTTCTCTTCTGAATATTTTGCTTGGAGAATCTCGTGCCATTGTTACCGATATACCTGGTACTACCCGAGATACCATAGAGGAAAACCTGGTGCTGAGTGGGGTTCCATTACGACTAATCGATACCGCCGGAGTACGTACAACCAATGATCCTGTGGAATCTGAGGGTGTTTTCAGGGCACAAAATAAAATTTTTTCAGCGGATCTGGTTTTGTTGGTTATTGACGGCAGTCGCCCGACCGATAGCGACGACTTGCTGGCATTAGAATTCTGTCGGGAATCCAAAATACTCTTGGTTCAAAATAAAGCGGATCTTTCCACGGTTGAACTTGATGAGCGGTTTGTTGTTTTCCCACGGGTGTCTGTTTCCACCCGGACCGGTGAGGGGATTGATCGACTCAAGGAAGCCATTGTTGGTCTTGTGCATGGTGATCAGGCTGTCGGAGAGGTATCCATGGATACGGTTTTCTCTGATCGTCGACACCGAGAGGCCTTGGTGCGGTGTAGCGCTTCCGTTCAACATTTCATAGATTTATTATCCGAGGGAGCCTCGCCTGAGTTTCTTGCTTTGGATCTACGTGATGCTCTTCACGCTTTAGGCGAAATCACCGGAGAGACCACCCCAGGGGATATACTTGACCGTATTTTCACACGTTTTTGTATAGGAAAGTAGGGTGTTTCACGTGAAACATTTCGTCTCAACCGACTTGTGTCGAGGTATGAATACGAATGGCAAGCTGCGGAAGTGACTATCAGGTTATTGTTGTGGGTGGCGGCCATGCCGGTTGTGAAGCTGCGTTGGCTTCCGCTCGGTTGGGCTGTAAAACCCTGCTGCTAAATATGAGCCTGGATGCGGTAGCACAAATGTCGTGTAATCCGGCGATCGGCGGCTTGGCCAAGGGGCACCTGGTGAAGGAGATTGATGCATTGGGTGGCGAGATGGGAATCAATATTGATGCCACCGGCATCCAATATCGAATACTTAACACCAGGAAAGGTCCGGCCGTACAGGCATCGAGGGCTCAGGCTGATCGTCGCATGTATGCGGAGCGGATGAAACGAGTCGTTGAGCGATTTCCGCTGCTAGATTTGAAGCATGGCGTGGTTACCCGTCTGGTTGTGAAAAACCACCAAGTTGGTGGAGTGGAAACTATGGAGGGCATTGTCTTTACGGCAGGGGCAGTAGTGCTGACCACGGGAACCTTCATGCGGGGGCTGATTCATGTTGGTATGTCCAATTATCCCGGAGGCCGGGCGGGCGAACCGGCATCCGTTGGCCTTTCTGATTTTCTGCGCAGCTTGGGCATGGAGGTGGGACGTCTTAAAACCGGGACTCCTGCCCGTCTCGATCGTCGATCAATCGATTTTTCTCGGCTGGAACCCCAATACGGTGATGATCCCCCAAAACCTTTTTCGTTTTTGACCAAGAAGATTGATAGGCCACAGGTTCCTTGCCATATCACTTATACAAACAGTAGGACCCATGATCTGATTCGTTCGGGGCTTGACCGTTCACCCCTGTACAGTGGGGTGATTAAGGGAATTGGTCCCCGCTATTGTCCGTCCATTGAGGACAAGGTGGTGCGATTCCCCGACAAGGACAGGCATCAGATTTTTCTCGAGCCGGAGGGGGTTGATTGCGCGGAGATTTATCCCAATGGGTTGGCAACGTCGTTGCCGCCGGATGTGCAAAAGGCTTTTCTGCGTAGCATTCCTGGTTTGGAAGCCGTAGAGATCATGCGTCCGGGGTATGCCATAGAGTATGATTTTGTCGATCCAATACAACTCTACCCCACCCTTGAAACCAAGGCTGTTGATTCTCTTTATCACGCCGGGCAGATCAATGGAACCTCCGGCTATGAAGAAGCCGCCGCTCAGGGGTTGATAGCGGGAGCGAACGCGGCGCTTAAGGTTAAGGGAGGGCAGCCGCTGGTTTTAGGTCGGGATCAAGGCTATACCGGGGTTCTGATCGATGACCTGGTAAACCTGGGCTCCAGGGAGCCTTACCGGATGTTTACATCGAGAGCTGAATACCGGTTGCTTCTCCGGGAGGATAATGCAGACCAGCGCTTGACTCCGGCGGGATATGCGGTGGGTCTTGTTCCCGAGGCGCGCTGGCAACTGTTTGAGGCTAAGATGGAAAGCTTGCAACGGGGCAACGAGCGTTTGCGGGAAGTGCGGGTGTCGGGGGCGGATCGAGAAACGAGCGAGAGGTTGAATCTTGGAGAGTTGAAAAACGGAGCTTCTTTGTTGGAGTTGCTACGTCGTCCCGAACTTGCCATCAAAGATCTGTTGTTCCTTGACGCAACCCTGTCCGATTTGGACGAAGATGTGCTGAATCAGTTGGATATATCTACCAAGTACCAAGGATATATAGATCGCCAATTGGAGCAGGTTGAGCGTTTTCGCCGAACTGAAAATGTCGTGATTCCGGATGGTTTTAATTATGACAGGCTGCCCGGATTGTCGGCCGAGGTGCAGGAAAAGTTGAAGAAAGTCAGTCCCCGATCCCTGGGGCAGGCGGCGAGAATTCCAGGCGTGACCCCGGCGGCCATTGCTATCCTGAGCGTGTTGCTGCGTCGTGGTTGATGAAAGCAAAAGCTTGGATAAGCTGTTGAAAACACAGCTGGAGGCCCTTGGAATATCTGTCGACGAGCCGGTTCGTGGGCGGCTCTTGTGGTTTACTGAAGAGCTGCTTCGCTGGAACCGGTTGGTAAATTTGACGGCAATTACCCGTGAAGAGGAGGTTGTCGAAAAACATATTGTCGACTCTTTGACGTTGATGCCTTTGCTGACAGGTCGGGAGCGAATTTTGGACGTTGGATCTGGGGGGGGCTTTCCCGGCCTGCCGCTGAAAATTGTCTTTGATGATTTGAATTTTGTGTCGGTGGACGCTGTCGGAAAAAAAATTAACTTTCAACGGCACGTAGTACGTCAGCTTGGCCTTACCCGCTTTTTAGCGCTACATTCGCGAATTGAAGATGTTCCGCGATGGGAAGGTTTTGATTCGGGGTTTGATGTGATTGTCTCGCGGGCCTTTGCTTCGCTCGTCGATTTTGTCAGATTAACCCTACCCTGTCTGGCTGATGGAGGCAGGTTGGTGGCCATGAAGGGTCCGGAAGGGGAGCGGGAACTGTCCCAGTGCAAAGAAGTGTTGGCTGGATTGGGAGTGAGCTGTGTCGGATTAGAACGAAACAGACTTCCTCAGTCAATGGCGGAACGTTTGTTGATAACCCTAAAGACGGCAAGGTGACCTGTTTATCTGTTTTTTTAACAACATATGGTATCGATGGAGAATTTACCACCATATGATGGAGGTAACCGCCGGCTTGCTGGGTGTCTTTTTTTCTTTGCAGAATAAAGGGGTTATGTTACTCTTTCCGACCCGACGCAAGGTTCAAGGAGATCAGGTTTTATGGCCCAGATAGTTGCGGTCGCCAATCAGAAAGGTGGAGTTGGCAAGACGACGACCTCCGTTAATCTTGCTGCGTCGCTGGCGGTAGCTGAAAAACGCACTCTGCTTGTCGATATGGATCCACAGGCCAATGCCTGTAGTGGCTTTGGTCTCGATAAGCGAAATCAGCAACTGACAGTCTACAATGTCCTGCTTGGTGATGCCTCAATCCGGGAGGTCCGGGTCCGTTCCCAATTTGAACATCTCGATATCCTTCCATCCAATACCGATCTGATTGGCGCCGAAATTGAACTGGTCACCGCCTTTGCTCGCGAGTGCAAATTGCAGGGGATGCTCAACGAGGTCCGCGACGAATACGATTATATCATCATCGACTGTCCTCCTTCCCTGGGTTTGCTGACGGTCAATGCGCTGACCGCCGCCAATTCGATATTGATACCGCTCCAATGCGAATTTTACGCGATGGAAGGTCTCAGTCACTTGATGCAGACCATTCGATTAATTCAGAAGCAGCTCAACCCATCTTTGAAAATACTTGGAATTCTGCTAACCATGTTCGATGGTCGCAATAATCTTTCGCACCAGGTTAGCGAGGAGATCCGAGCTCATTTCGGCGGCCAGGTTTTTTCCTCGGTAATTCCTCGCAATGTACGTCTCTCCGAGGCGCCGAGTCATGGGTTGCCGGTTCTCCTTTATGACATTTCTTCCCGTGGCGCAGTCGCTTATCTGGAGCTGGCCAAGGAAATCATCGAAGCAGGACATTGATATGGCAAAACGACCCTCCCTCGGCAAGGGCATCGGCGCTCTGCTGAATTCAGCTAGTCAGGAAGTCGGACGCAAGTATTTTCTCTGTCCTATTGAGGAGTTGCGCCCACACAGCAGTCAACCTCGCAAAACCTTCAATGACGTAAAAATGGCCGAACTGGTGGCCTCGATCAAAGAAAAGGGGGTGATTCAACCCCTGGTGGTGCGACAGGTCGAGGATCATTACCAGATCATCGCCGGCGAACGACGCTGGCGGGCTTCGCAAAAAGCTGGCTTGCGCGAAGTGCCGGTTGTCATACAGGATGTTTCCGAGGATTGGGCTCTGGAAATGGCTCTGATCGAAAACATCCAGCGCGAAGATCTCAATCCGATTGAAGAGGCCGAGGCCTACCGCAACCTGATGGAAAATTTCGATTTTTCCCAGGAAGAGATGGCTAAGAGAGTCGGTAAGGATCGCTCGACCGTTGCCAATTCTCTGCGTCTGCTGCGTCTCCCTGAGAAGGTGCGCGAAGATGTCCTCTTGGCGCGCCTGAGTATGGGACATGCACGCGCCCTGCTGTCCCTCGAAAATGCCGAAGACCTGCTCGAGGCTCGCGACCAGGTGGTGCAAAAACGTTATTCGGTGAGGGAAACCGAAGCGCTGGTTAAAAAAATCAAGAGTTTTGGTCTGAATCCGAAAACAAAAAAAACACCCGAAATAGATCCCCAGATACAGCATCTTGAAAACGAACTTAAGAAAGCCTTGGGTACCCAGGTCAGAATTGCTGCCAAGGGCAAGGGCGGGAAAATCGAAATAGCGTATTTTTCCGCAGCCGAACTAGACCGTCTGTTGGAGCGTTTGGGGGTTTCCTGAAGGGAATGAGTGGAAATGATTAAAAGGAAGGATAAGCAACTCATGCGCAAGGAAACTCCCGTTGAAAAAAGTGATATCAAAGCATTTCTTGGCCCTGGGAGTCAGTTTGAAGGCAAGCTGCTGTTTGACGAGATCGTTCGGATCGATGGTGTTTTCCGTGGGGAAATCCTTTCCAAAGACACCTTGATCATCGGCCAAACGGCCGATATTCAGGCCGAAGTGACGGTTGGGACGCTGATCATGAGTGGTCGTTTCAGGGGAAACATCAAGGCGGCCAACAAGGTTGAACTGCGCGCCCCGGCGCAGGTGGATGGTAGTATCGAGACGCCGGTGTTGATCGTTGAAGAAGGCGTGACATTGAACGGGACCCTGGCCATGGGACAGTCGGAAAAACAACCAGGGGATAAATGATGAAGCGGATTTGGCCATTTGGTATCGAAAATGGTCGAGGTTTTCCGCCAGGCCGGGAAAAGCTGCTTGACAGCGGGATTGCTCCTGTGATAGCAATGCCCTGCTTTGCACTCTGACAAGGTGGAATTTTTAATCTTGTCATTTGGGTGGGTGCGGAATCAAAGTCACAGCGCAGTGCAAATTCACAAAATTTTACAGCCAGTTCATTCAAGAGGTGAGTAGTGATTCAAGTCGATTGGACCATTTGGCTTCAGTTCGTCAACTTTTTCGTATTGATGGCGGTGCTGAACTTCATCCTTTACCGACCCCTGCGCGGTATCCTCAATCGTCGTCGTGAAACTATTGACGGCTCCTATGCCAAGGCGAAAGAGCTCGAGGTTCGGATCAGCGAAAAGATGGCGCGCTATCAGGACCAGCTTCAGGCTGCCAAACTCAAGGGAAACGAAGAACGTGCCCAGCTGCGTAAGGCCGCCGCGGGAGAAGAAGCGGAAATCCTTGGCAAGGCCCACTCGAAGGCCGCCGATCAGTTGCAGGACATCAAGAAAAAAGTTTCCAGTGAAGCTGAAGCGGCGGCCCAGGTGCTGAAGACCGAAACCAAGGTTCTAGCTGCGCAAATCGCCTCCAAGGTGCTGGGGAGGACTCTGAAATGAAAGTCGGGTGTTTTTGTATGAACAAAAAGCTTGTCTCCGCAACGGCCGGTATCCTGCTGCTCGGAATTGCTGCATCGGCTTTGGCCTCCGGAGGTGAAGGTGCCCATCATGCCGACAGCGGTGTTCTGCTGACCGATTTTCTCTACCGTTGTCTGAATTTTGCGGTGACCTTCGGATTATTGGCCTATTTTGTCACGAAGCCGATCCGAAAAGGGCTGGCCGGGCGCCGCGAGGGAATCGAAAAAGCTCTTGAGGAAGCCAAGGCTTCCCAGCAGGGTGCGGAAGCAAAATTTGCCGAATACGATGACAAGCTGACAAAAGCATCGGCCGAAATCGACGAAATTTACGAGGCCATTAAGCGCGAAGGCGAGTTGGAGCGTAAAAAAATTCTGGCCAACGCCCATGAGATGGCACAAAAAATCGAAGACGAGGCGAAGAAGTCGGCCGCACGGGAAATTTCCAATGCCCGTGCCCTGTTGCGTCGCGAGGCGACTTCCATGGCCATTTCCATCGCCGAGGAGATCCTCCAGAAAAATTTTACCAGTCAGGATCAGAACCGTCTGGTGGATGAATACATGCAGAAGGTGGGAGAACTACATTGAGCGTCAGCGCACTTACCAAAAGATATGCCAAGGCCCTGGTAACTTTGGGCTCTGAGCAGCAAATGGTGGAGGCTTACGGTCAGGAACTGGCCGGCGTCAAGTCTCTGTTTGCTTCTGAAAAATTTCTTCGCCTGATCCTGGAAAGCCCCTCTTTTCCCATGGAGAAGAAGTCGGCGATTTTGACGGAGCTGGCTGAATCCATGGGCCTGTCTGACGGAATGAAGCGCTTTCTCGGCCTTCTCCTGGCCAAGGGACGTCTCAAATATCTGCCGCAGATTGAGGCCCAGTACAAGGATTTTGCCGATGAGCTTTCTGGGGTTCTTCGGGCGCATATCGTTTCGGCGTCCAAATTGAACCAGAACCAGAAAAAAGCGATCGGAACTGGTCTTGAAGAGAAGACGGGAAAGAAAGTCGAGCTGACCGTCAGTGTCGACCCTTACCTGATCGGTGGATTGCAGGCCAGCGTTGGCGGCAAGATCTTTGACGGAAGTATCAGAACTCAGCTGAAACGGATTGAAGATACATTAAAGAAGGGGTGAGAAGGTCAATGGAAATCAAAGCGGAAGAAATCAGCGCGATCATCAAGAAGCAGATTGAAAACTTCGGCCGCGAGGTTGAGGTCAGCGAGACCGGTACCATCATTTCTGTCGGCGACGGTATTGCCCGCATTCATGGTTTGGACAAAGCCATGGCGGGCGAGCTTCTGGTGTTTCCCGGCGAAATCATGGGTATGGTTCTCAATCTTGAAGAGGACAATGTTGGTGCCGCCATTCTCGGCGAGGGGCACCACATCAAGGAAGGCGATACCGTCAAGCGAACCGAACGCATCGTTCAGGTTCCTGTCGGCGAGGCCCTGATTGGACGTGTCGTAAACGGTATTGGCATCCCCATCGACGGCAAGGGCGATATTGATTCCAAAAACTATCGCCAAGTCGAAATCAAGGCTCCCGGCATCGTTGCTCGTAAGTCGGTACACGAGCCGATGCAGACCGGTCTCAAAGCCATCGACGCGATGGTGCCGATCGGACGTGGCCAACGCGAGCTGATTATCGGCGACCGCCAGACTGGCAAGACCGCCGTAGCCATCGATACCATCATCAACCAGAAGGGCAACGGCGTCACCTGCATTTATGTCGCCATTGGCCAGAAACGTTCCACGGTTGCCCAGGTTGTCGACAAACTCAAGCACCACGGCGCCATGGATTACACCATCGTCGTCGCCGCGACCGCTTCCGACCCGGCTCCCCTGCAGTTCATCTCGCCTTACACCGGGGTGACCATGGGCGAATTCTTCCGCGACAGCGGCAAGCACGCCCTGATCATCTACGATGATCTTTCCAAACAGGCGGTTGCCTATCGTCAGCTGTCCCTGCTGCTCCGGCGTCCACCGGGACGCGAAGCTTACCCGGGGGACGTTTTCTACCTGCACAGCCGTCTGCTCGAGCGTGCCGCCAAGCTGAACGACAGTCTCGGGGCCGGTTCCCTGACCGCATTGCCGATCATTGAAACCCAGGCCGGCGACGTTTCCGCCTATATCCCGACCAACGTCATTTCGATTACCGACGGGCAGATATTCCTGGAAACCGACCTGTTCTACTCCGGTGTCCGACCGGCCATCAACGTTGGTCTGTCGGTTTCCCGCGTCGGTGGCAGCGCTCAGGTCAAGGCCATGAAACAGGTTGCCGGTACCCTCCGCCTGGCCTTGGCTCAGTACCGTGAAATGGCTGCCTTCGCCCAATTTGGTTCCGACCTCGACGCCGCAACCCAGCGTCAGCTCAACCGTGGCGCCCGACTGGTCGAAATTCTCAAGCAGGGCCAGTACCAGCCGTTGCCGGTGGCCAAGCAAGTGTTGGCGATCTACGCCGCCAATAACGGTTATGTCGACGAATACCCGATCACTGCCGTACAACGCTACGAACAGGAACTGCTTACGTTTCTCGAAGCCAGCCATGCCCAGTTGTTAACCGACCTCGGTGCGAAAAAAGCCATCGATGCCGACCTCGAAGGTCGCATCAAGGCAGCTCTCGACGAGTTCAAGGGGCAGTTCGTAGCGTAATTAATCGCCAAGCTAAAGGTTTAGACAGATGGCAAATCTGAAGGTCATAAAAAAACGGATCAGCTCGGTCAAGAACACCCAGCAGATCACTAAGGCCATGAAAATGGTCTCCGCCGCCAAATTGCGGCGTGCCCAAGAGGCGGTGGTTGCATCGCGGCCCTATGCCGACAAGATGCTGGGGGTGCTTTCCAGCCTGGCGGCCCGCGAAGATGCCGAAGGGCATCCCCTCCTCCAGCCGCGCGGCAAGGGGCGGGCCCTGATTGTCGTGCTGACTGCGGACCGTGGTCTCTGCGGAGGTTTTAATGCCAGTATCTGCAAGACCGGGGAACGTTTCATTCGCAACAATGAAGAAGAATTCGAAGCTTACGACCTGATGGTCATCGGTCGTAAGGGCAAGGAATATCTCAGAACGCGTAGCGGGCTTAATATCGCCAAGGTTTATGAGAATATTACCGGGAATATTTCTTACAGCACCGCTTCGCTCATTGGCCAGGAGATCGTCAAAGGTTACACGTCGGAACAGTACGACGCGGTCTATCTGATATACAATGCCTTTCGAAGCGCAATCTCACAGGTGGTGACGGTCGATAAACTGCTGCCAATCGTTCCCAGGCAGGTTGAAGAAGGGGTTCACATGGTTCAGTACCTCTATGAACCCAGCCGTAGCGAAGTTCTCGAGCAGTTGCTGCCGAAAAACGTCGAGGTGCAGATCTTCCGCGGCCTGCTTGAGTCGGTAGCATCGGAACATGGCGCACGCATGAGCGCCATGGACAGCGCCAGCAAAAACGCCAAGGAAATGATTGGCAAGCTGACTCTCCAGTACAACCGTGCGCGCCAGGCCGCCATCACTAAAGAGCTCATGGAGATCATTTCCGGGGCCGAATCGATAAAGAATTAATTCGAACGATGTTTCGCACCCGACCAGGGTGGGAAAAAGGAGGAACGGTTCATCATGAATAAAGGTAAAATCACCCAGGTTATCGGTCCCGTCATCGACGTGGAATTCGAGGCCGGCAAGCTCCCGGAAATTTATCACGCGCTCAAGGTTACCAATCCTGCTCTTGGCGGTACCGAGTGGAATCTGGTCGTCGAAGTTGCCCAGCACCTCGGTCAAAATACCGTTCGCGCCATCGCCATGGATTCCACCGACGGCCTGGTGCGCGGTCAAGACGTTCTCGACACCGGCAAACAGATCGTCATGCCGGTCGGCCGAGGCACCCTTGGTCGCATTCTCAATGTCGTTGGCGAGCCCGTCGACGAAGCCGGCCCCGTAACTACTGAGCATAAATGGGAAATTCACCGCCCTACCCCCGAATTCGTCGATCAGTCGACCAAGGTCGAGGCCTTTGAAACGGGCATCAAGGTCGTTGACCTTCTCGCTCCCTACGCTCGTGGCGGTAAGATCGGACTGTTCGGCGGCGCCGGGGTTGGCAAGACCGTGCTAATCATGGAACTGATTCACAACATCGGCAAGCAGCACGGCGGTTTTTCGGTTTTTGCCGGCGTCGGCGAGCGTACCCGCGAAGGGAACGACCTCTGGCACGAAATGAAAGAATCAGGCGTTCTCGATAAAACCGCCCTGATTTACGGGCAGATGAATGAACCCCCCGGAGCCCGCGCCCGCGTTGCCCTTTCGGCTCTGACCGTCGCCGAGTACTTCCGTGACGAGGAGGGCCAGGATGTTCTTCTCTTCATTGACAACATCTTCCGGTTTACCCAGGCCGGTTCCGAGGTTTCCGCCCTTCTCGGCCGTATTCCCTCGGCCGTTGGTTACCAGCCGACTCTTTCCACCGAAATGGGCGAGTTGCAGGAGCGGATCACCACCACCAACAAGGGTTCGATCACTTCGGTTCAGGCCATCTATGTTCCGGCCGACGACCTGACCGACCCCGCCCCGGCCACCGCGTTTGCCCACCTCGATGCAACTACGGTTCTTTCGCGCCAGATCGCCGAGCTCGGGATCTATCCGGCGGTTGACCCTCTCGACTCCACCAGCCGGATTCTCGATCCCCAGGTGGTTGGCGAAGAACACTACAAAATCGCCCGTGAAGTTCAGTACGTGCTGCAGCGCTACAAAGACTTGCAGGATATCATCGCCATCCTCGGCATGGACGAGTTGTCCGAAGAAGACAAGCTGGTCGTTGCCCGCGCCCGTAAGATCCAGCGTTTCCTGTCCCAGCCGTTCCACGTGGCCGAGGTTTTCACCGGTTCGCCCGGAAAGTACGTCGAGCTCAAGGACACCATCAAAGGTTTCCAGGAAATCGTCGCCGGCAAATACGACGACATTCCGGAGCAGGCCTTCTACCTGGTCGGCACCATCGAAGAAGCCTTGGAAAAGGCCAAGAAGCTGGCGGCCTGATAAAAGATGCAGCGGCGGGGCCTTGGCCCCGCCAATCCGGTAAAGGACGTTCGTAATGGCAGAAAAGCTCAGACTCGAATTGGTCACTCCCTATAAAAAGGCGCTTTCCGAGGAAGTCGACGAGGTCACCGCTCCAGGGACTCTGGGTGAGTTCGGTATTCTCCCCGGTCATACACCGATGCTGACCACGCTCAAAATCGGTGAGCTGTCCTACCGCAAGGGAGGCGAAAACTTTCACCTGGCCGTGAACTGGGGCTATGTGGAAGTTGAAGATGACAAGGTCACGGTTCTGGTTGAAACCGCCGAACCCGCTGACGAGATTGACCTCGAGCGGGCCAAAGCCGCCCTGGGTCGGGCCGAGGAAGCTCTCAGGAAACTGACTTCCGAAGACAAGGACTTCCTGGTCATGGAAGCCGCCTTGACGAGGGCCCTGATTCGTATTCAGGTGGCCGGGCGCAAGTCTCGTTGATCGATTTAACATTCTTTGCAGGATAAATAAAAAAGGCGACCCACCCGGGGCCGCCTTTTTTATTTATCGCGAAGCTCAGAGGGAACTCGGCTTAACAAGAAATTCGGACATTTTCTGTTTAACGATCGAGAGATGTTCGATCATTTTTTGTCGGGCCAAGTCCGGGTTGTGCGACGAAATGGCGCTGAAAATAGCTTCGTGCTGTTCCAATAACAACTGGGCATAACCTTCGCGACGATAGAACTCAAACAGAGCGACCTCGATGGTTGCTTTGAAAAGTGTGTGGATGGTGTTCAGCACATGCACCTGAATGGTGTTATGGCTCGCGCTGGTTATGGCGTAGTGGAATTGAGTATCCACCTCGGCGGGCCAGCCTCCCGTGTGAACCAGCCTTCGCATTTTTTCGAGACTCTGGTTCAGTCCGGCAAGTTCCTCGGCGGTGGCATTCTGGGCGGCCAGATAGGCAGACCAGCTTTCCAGTCCGATGCGTACCTCGGAGAGATCGCACAGCAGGCGGGCATTATTGGTGACCATGCCAGTGAGCGGGTCAGCAATGGAATGCTCGGTGAGAGAGCGGACGTAGGTGCCCCCCCCCTGCCGTGACTCAACCAGACCCATGGCGTCGAGCACCATGATCGCTTCCCGAACCGAAGGTCGGCTGACCCCGAGCATGGTCGCCAGGTCGCGCTCGGAGGGGACGCGTTCTCCGGGTTTGAGCTGCCCCTCGGAGATCAGGGCCTTGATTTGTTCGACGATTGCTTCGGAAATTTTTTTGGGTTTGATTGGCTTGAATAAAGTGGTCACGCCATTACTCCATATTTGCATTGGTATGACCAGCTTCTACCATGTGAGGGAAAAAAGGTCAAGGCTGACGTTTGGGGGTTCCGCCGGATATTAGATCCACGGCGGCGGAGAGGGAGCGTAACAGAAGTTCGGGACTATGAGCTTCCAGTGTCAGGGTTGGGTGGCCCGGGTACCGGGACAGCCAGTCGAAAAGGAGCGGAAAGTCGATTTCACCCTCACCGATCGGCAGATGCGCATCCCTGTCGCCAAAGTTATCGTGCAAGTGGAGATGAAAAAGCCGTGGTCCGAGAGCCGTGAGCCATTCGGTGAGGGCTATCTTACCGAACAGGTTCCAATGCCCGGTATCGAAACAGTGTCCGAGCCAGTCCGAATCGACTTCCGACACCAGGTCTACGAGAGACGTCGGTTCTTCCTCGAAAATGTTTTCCAAGGCCATGCGGATTTTCAGTTGTTCGGCACGTTTGAGCAACGGCGGCCAGAATTTCAGTGATTGCTCGATCCAAAGGCGACGCTGTCCGGCATAGCGCCAACGGTCGTAACCCGGATGAAAGACGACCAGGCTTGCGCCAAGGGTGGCTGCCACATCGAGGGTCTGCTGATAGCGAAATAAGGAGACATCGCGCACCAGGGGATCGAGAGCCCCTGGATTGAGGTCCATGAAGGGGGCGTGGACGATGGTTGACAAGCCAGCTCCGGAAAGCGCGTGGGCGAGTTGTTGCAGCGATGAATCGATGGGTCGGTCCAAGTCGTCGGCGAGAAAGGCGACTTCTGGCTGCAACCGATGTCCAAGGATAAACGGCAGGTACCGATCAACGAAGCGGAACGGCAGATGAACGTGGAGTCTGTCAATCACGGGCGGGTTTTCCCGAAGCGATCTTTTCAAGATGCTGGATAGCTGGCTGTTCCCCCAGGGTGATGAGGGTGTCGCCCGATTCGATGGACACGGTCGGAGCTGGGTTGAACAACATTTTACCATCGGCTTTTTTGATGCCGATAATGATGATATTCCAGTCTCTGCGGATGCCCGAGTTGATCAGGGTCGTGTTCACCAGCCGAGAACCCGGGGAGACCAGGATCTCTTCCAACTGCAGTTCAAGATTGTGGCCGGCGGTGGCAATTTCGATGAAATCGACTACTGATGGACGCAACACGGCATGGGCCATGCGGGTGGCGCCGATGGTGTACGGAGATATGACTTTGGTCGCCCCGGCCCGGCGGAGCTTTTTTTCCGAACCGGGGTCGCCGGCTCGGGCCAGAATAAAAAGGTCGGGCTTCAAGCCCCTGGCGGTCAGGGTAATATAAACATTCTCCGTGTCGGATGTAACCACGGTGATCAGGCCTTGGGCTCGGCGGATGCCAGCGGACAGGAGGGTGTCATCGTCGGTGGCATCGCCGTGAACAAAAAGAATTCCATCGGCGGCAAGTTTCTCGCAGCTTTCTTTATCCTTTTCTACGACCACGAAGGAAATCGAGGGGCGCGATTTGAACTCATGGCAGATGTGGTTGCCGATGCGGCCGTAACCGCAGATGATGTAATGTCCCTGAAGTTTACTGATTTGTTTTTCCAATTTCTTTCTCCCGAGAATCGTGCGCAATTCCCCTTCGACAGTAAAACGAATCAGGCTGCCGATCACATAGGCGATGATGCCGGCGCCAAAAAGGATCAACAGCAGGGTGAATGCCCGCCCTTCGTCCGATAGGTCGTGAACCTCTTTGAAGCCGACTGTCGCCAGGGTGATGACAGTCATGTACAGGGAGTCAAAAGCGCTCCAGTCTTCGATCAGGTAATAGCCGAGGGTGCCGAAGCCGATGACGGCGAAGAGGATAAACAGGGAAAACTTGAGATGGCGAACGGAATTCATAGAACACCGAGTGAGGGATTAACGGGATAATATCGGGAGGTTTGCCAAAAGGCAAGGAGATATAGAGAGTTGCATGATGCAAAGCGGGGAAAAAGCTTGACATGTTATGTATACTGTATACAATTTGCTACGATGCAATAGCGTATACAACCAATGGCGGTGGAGAATAGCGGTGAGAAAAAGACTAGTCGACAGCCATCTTACCCTGCGAGAAAAAATTCTCGAAACAATCCGTGAAGCAATTCTTAAGGGAGCCCTCAAGCCCGGTGAAAAGGTGGCGGAGCCTGAGCTGGCGGAGCGGTTCGGCATCAGTCGCACACCGATCCGCGAGGCCTTCAGGCAACTTGAATCCGAAGGGTATCTGACGGTTATTCCCCGCAAGGGCGCGGTGGTTGCTTCCCTTTCGGAGCGAGACGTAGAAGAGTTTTACGCCATCAAAAGTATCCTTGAGGGCTACGCGGCTCGGATGGCAGCGGAAAAAATGACCGATAAAGATATCGAGAGGCTTGACGGGATCAATGAGCGCCTCGAAAAGCTGGCCCGGGACGGAGACGTGAAGAATTTTTTTCGGGTTCACAATGATTTTCATGAATGCTTCATCCGCGCGGCCGGCAACGATAAGCTGCTGGAACTTATCAGCCTGTTGTTGTTGAAATTCAACCGGCTACGCATGGCGTCGCTGTCGCTGCCGGGACGCATGGAAATCTCGGTACAGGAACATAGGAAAATCATCGAAGCGTTTAAAAAACGCCAAGGAGAGCTGGCGGAAAGTCTGGTCACCAAAACGGCGGCCTACGGTGGCCAGTTGCTCATTCAGAGCATGGCGCAGAAAGAGGGCCGCGAGGTTGAAACCTCGATTCTTGATCAGGTCGGCGACATTTGAATTATTTGTCGCGCCCCTCGGCGGTTAACAGGACAGGATCGGCATTCGCGGGGGTGGGTGCCGGTTTTTTTTTATGAAAGCTTGAAGCCGAAGGACGGACAGGTGGATTTTTGTTGTAAAGCTACGGTATGATTCAAAGCCATAGCTGAAGTAATCTTGGGAAAACAGGTGAAAACTAGAGGGATAAGCGAAATTCAGGGCATGGAGCAGGTATCGAAAATAGCGAGCAAGGGGGATTTGCCGCCGCGCCCGGAGGGTGGGTGGTTTCCGGTCGATCTGCGCTGTATCGATCCGGAGCATTTTACCCCGTGCGACCTGTACCGCAAAACCAAGCAGAACGGTTTTGTGTTATTTGCCCAGAAAAACCTGTCGATTGATCGACCGACCCGCGACCGGTTGATGGCCAACGACATGTATTACCTGTATATCCGGGATGAGGACAGCCCGGTTTATTTCGATTTTCTGAAAAATACCCTGATCGAAATCGTGCGGGATCCGAATACCACGTCGAAGAAAAAGGCCGAGGCTGTTCACGCCTCGTGCCAGGAGATTCTCCGCTGGACCTTCGAAGAACCGCGCGCTCCCTTCGTTCGCAAGGCACAGGAGGCGATTCTTCCGACGGTCAGCCTGATCATGAACGATGACAGCGCGACCAAACATCTGATTCGCCTGACCGCCTACGATCATTCCACCTATACCCATTGCACCAATGTGGGAATTTACGGGGTTGCCCTGGCCAAGATTTTTTTCGGCACCGGGTCAATGAAAAAAATGGAAAGCCTGGGCCCCGGGTTTTTCCTCCACGATCTGGGCAAATGCCGGATTCCCCTCGAAATTCTCAACAAGCCCGGGGCCTTGACCCCGGATGAGCGACAGATTGTCAACCGGCACCCCGACGACGGCCGGATCATGCTCGCTGAAAGCGGGCTGCTCACCGACGAAGCCAAGATCATTACCGGTCAGCACCACGAACGGGACGATGGCAATGGCTATCCCCTGGGGCTCAAGGAGACCGACATCCACCCCTATGCGAGGATCTGTCGCCTGGCCGACGTCTACGAAGCCCTTACCGCCGACCGTTCCTATCACACCCGCCATTCGACCTTCGATGCATTCAAGATCATGCACACGCAGTTCACCTCGGACCTCGATCGCAAGCTGTTCGAACTTTTCATCCAGCTGTTCTCTGCCTGAACCCCCGCCGAAGGTTTTCGATGAATAAGGGGGGATCTGGCGCAGCCGGCTCGTCTAAACGCAGGTTTCCTGAACGATCCGGTTGACGTCGAGAAGCACCTTGGCCTGCTGGTTGATTTTGGCCATGGCCAGCATGTATTCGGCGTGGGACATCATTTCGGGAACCGATTCGACGTTGTCGGCCGAAATATCGACGATTTCGGACACGTTTTCTACCATGATGCCGAGCTCGCAGGGCGATCCGTTCTGTTCGGTTTCGATGACGATGATGGCAATGCGATCCCCGAGTTCGATGGCCGGGCGGCTGAACCAGAGGTTCAGATCGAGAACCGGGATGAGGCTTCCGCGCAGATTCATGATCCCGCGGATATAATGGGGCGCCTCGGGAGTGGTGACCAGCGGTTGCAGGCCGACGATTTCCTTGATGTTCATGATGCCGATGCCGTATTCCTCGCCGGCGGCCCCGGTGAACAGGTACTTGCCCTCCTTGCCGATCATGAGCTTCGACATGCTGTTACCCTGACGATGCTGGCGCGCCTTGTCGAGGAAGGTGCCCGGTTGCAGAGTCGTTCTGGCATTGGCCGGCGGGATATGGCCGGCGCAGGCCCGATCGGCGAATCTCAGGTCGAGGAAACCGTCGATGTCGACGCGCTGGCCCAGTCCCATCTGGTCAACCATGTAGTCCTGCATCGCCTTGAGGTCGGCGGCGACGGGGTAGAGGTCGTTGGTGCGGATGCCGATCGGTTCGGTCAGCACGTTTTCCAAAACCTGTTCCTTAAGCCCGATGACCCCTTTGGGATCGAGGAATTTCACTCCGATGGCGGCAGCCCGGTCCGGGTGGTCGCTGATATGGCGTCCGGCCCTGACCATCAGCGAAACAAACTCCTGGACCGCCTGCGGATGCTCGTCGATCAGTTCCTGACGGAATACGGTGATGCAGCAGGGATGATTTTCCCATACCTCGCCCGACAGGAAGACCAGATCCGCGGCGTTGGCGGCGATCGCCTTGGTCCCGAGCGGCTCGGCCACCATGAATCCCGCGGCGCCGGCATTGCCGGGCAGTAGTTCCGGCATGCGGATCGGCGGGACGATTTCCAGATTGAGGTCGCCGGCGGATTTGCCCGCCACCCCGGGGGCGAGGCCGAGTTCGGACATGTAGATGTGGGTGAGCATGTGGTGCACCGAAAGCTGGTGCGGCAGGTAGAAGGTTTTGCCCTGAAACAGGTCTTTTCCCCGTCCCTGGCTCAACTTGTTGCGCACCATGATGCTGCCGTTCTTGTGGGCCAGCAGCACCAGTTTCAATGGCACTCCATAGGCATACAAATCGAGCGCCATCGGGGCGAGGATCAGCGCGGCGTCGAGGGAGCCGTTCTCCAGTTCGGTGGCCACCGGGTTCCAGCTCTGGGCACAGCGGGTTTCCAGCTCGAAATGCTGCGGGATCACCTCTCCCGAGTCGATCAGGTGTTTGGCCACGCCCAGCACCAGATGGTCGGTGATCTGGATGTGAGCCACCGAAAACCGGACCTTGCCGTTGCCCAGAACCAGAGGTTTGCGTGCTTTGACTTGTTCCTGGGCCGTGGAATCGCCGGCAAAAGCCGATTCGATCCTGGCCATCAGGTCGTCGGGGGAAAAGGGTTTGGAAACGACGCCGTTGACGCCAGCGTCCAAAGCGATGGCCACCTGGGATTTTTCACCTTGCCCGGTGGCCATGATGAACGGAGTGTGTTTCCGTCGTTCGTCGGCGCGGACCCACTTCAGCAGGTCGAGACCGCTGATGGCGTGCATGTTCCAGTCGCTGACGATCAGATCGACCTGTTCCTCCCCCTGCAGTAATTCCGTGGCGGTCTCGCCGTCAACGACGGCCTTGACCTGTTCAAAGCCCAGACCCTGGATGATGCGGGTCTCGATTTTTCGGGTCGGCGCCGAGTCTTCCACCAACAGGATGCGAATATTTTTGTCGACCGCCATGATGGATTCTCCTCGAAGACGGGTTTTTGGCAAAGTGTGGAAACGGATGATTTAATGCAAATCCTGCTCCAAAATTACCCGGTCTTCCTCGCCGTGGAACGTCTTGGCGAAAGGATACAATAGGGCGGAAACACGCGATATTCTCTGTCTGGATGAGGTCCTGGCGGCGGTCAACGAGAAGCACGGACGGATGATCTCCGGCCGTGGAATCGACCGGCCGGAAACCCGGTTGCCCCCTCCCCTTTCCCCACCAAGAAAACACACCTCGGCAGACGATGGAAGCGTTCACCGGCGCCACTCGACAACAGCCCCCCAAAGTCTGCTATCCATGGTTCAAGGGCTTCGCGCTGTTGATTCCGGTTAGGTTTTCTTAAATGAAAAGGTTTGAGAAGACAGGAATTTTTATGAAATCTTTATGCCCCGGCCTCCCATCTTAACCTCTCATTTATTAATTTTCTGGTACCATTGAAACGAATTTTAAGGGGATTTGGTCGGGGATATCTCGAAGAAACTCAAGCCCGTCGGGGTTTTACCGATGAGCTGCGCCGATTCCGGTAAATCTTTAAGGGCGGGGTTTCCCCGCCCGGGACCGCCAGGGAGCTGGAACATGGAAGAACGTCGCCCCGATTCCGACCTTCTGCAGAAAGAGGCGCGGAAGGAGGAGGAGCGCAAACGCCAGGGCCGGCTGAAGGTCTTCTTCGGCGCCGCCCCCGGCGTCGGGAAGACCTATGCCATGCTGGAGGCTGCATGGCAGAAGAAGCTGGAAGATCTGGATGTGGTGGCGGCCATCGTCGAAACCCACGGCCGGTTCGAGACCGATTCGCTCTTGGCCGGGTTGAAAATCCTCCCCCGGAGGCCGGTTGAATACCGGGGAATGCTGCTTGCGGAAATGGATCTGGATGCGGTGCTGGCCCGCAAACCGGACATTGCCCTGGTCGACGAGTTGGCCCACGCGAATGCCCCCGGCAGTCGCCACAAGAAGCGTTGGCAGGACGTTTTCGAGCTGCTCGCGGCGGGAATCGACGTCTATACCCCCCTCAACGTGCAGCACCTGGAGAGCCTGGGCGACGTGGTGGCCCAGATCACCGGCGTGGTCGTGCACGAGACGATTCCCGACTCGGTGCTCGACCGGGCCGACGAGATCGAACTGGTCGATCTTCCTCCGGATGCGCTGCTCCAGCGCCTCAAGGAGGGAAAAGTCTACCTGGCGGAGATAGCGGAACGGGCGCGGGAGCATTTCTTTCGCACCGGCAACCTGCTGGCCCTGCGGGAACTGGCTCTGCGTCGCACCGCCGAACGGGTCGACGCCCAGATGGAGAGTTACCGGCGGGCCAAGGGCGTGCGGGAACTGTGGCCGACCGCCGAGCGGATTCTGGTCTGCATCGGCGCCAATCCCCGGTCGATCCGGCTGATCCGGACCGCCAAGCGGATGGCGGCCGGGCTGCGCGCCGAATGGCTCGCCGTTACCGTCGAAGCCCCGGTCAAGGTCCATCCCTCGCCACAGGACCTGCTGCAACTCGCCGAGCACATGCAGCTGGCCGAAAGCCTGGGAGCCGAAACGGTCACCCTGTCCGGGCACAGCGTCAGCGAAGAGGTGTTGAGTTACGCCCGCTCCCGCAACGTCACCCGGATCATCATCGGCAAGCCGACCCATCCCCGCTGGAAGGACCGGCTTTTCGGCTCGGTTCTCGACGAGGTGGTCCGGGGCAGCGGCGACATCGACGTCTATGTCATCGCCGGCGAGAGCGGGGAGGCGGAACCGAACCCGGCCGTCCGGCTCGAAAAGGCTCCACCGCGTCCGCGCGATTGGCTGCTGAGTCTTTTCGGCGTCGGCCTCACCACCGTCATCGCCGGTCTCATGTTCCCATATTTCACCCTGGTCGACCTGGCCATGGTCTACCTGCTCGGCATCGTCCTCACCGCCGGCCGCGCCGGCAGAGGGCCGACTCTCCTGGCCACGTTCCTGAGTGTGGCGGCCTTCAATTTCTTTTTCATTCCCCCGCTCTATACCTTCACGGTCGAGGATGTGCGCTATTTCGTCACCTTCGCCGTCATGTTCGTCGTCGCTTTCGTCACCAGCAGCCTGACCCTACGGGTGCGGGAACAGGCGGAAAATGCCCGGCAACGGGAGCGCCGCACCGCCGCCCTTTATCATCTGAGCCGGGAGCTGGCCCACGAGGAAGGGCGAGAGCAGCTGAGCGCCATCGCCGTTCGCCATCTCAGTGAGGTTTTTTCCTGTCAGGCCGCCGTGCTCGTTCCGGATCGCCAGGGAAACCTCGCCTTGCCGGCTACCGGCCGGCATACCTACGCCCTGGACCCGCGGGAACTGGGCGTCGCCCAGTGGGTTTTCGACCACCGTCAGCGGGCCGGACAGGGAACCGACACGCTACCCGGCGCCAAGGCGCTCTACCTGCCCCTGATCGCCGCGGCCAAGGCGGTGGGGGCGGTCGGCATTCTTCCAGGGCCGGTCGCATCCCCGTTCAGTCCGGAGCAGATCCACACCCTGGAGAGCTTCGCCAACCAGACCGCCATGGCATTGGAACGTGCTTCTCTTGCCGATGAGGCCCAAAAAGCCCTGCTCCAGATCGAAACCGAGCGGTTGCGCAGCACCCTGCTCAGCTCCGTCTCCCACGACCTGCGCACTCCCCTGGCCGCCATCACCGGCGCCGGCACCACCCTGTTGCGGAATGAAAAACTTCTGGATGCCGCCAGCCGCGAGGAACTGTTGCACACCATCGTCGAGGAAGCCGCCCATTTGAACCGGATCATCCGCAATGTCCTCGATATGACGCGGCTGGAATCCGGGGCCGTGCAGGTGAATA
>MHXM01000125.1:10455-18119 GCA_001825565.1 Desulfuromonadaceae bacterium GWC2_58_13 | reverse complement strand
CATTCCCGAGTTCTGTCAAATCGGCGGAACAGATAAATCCGCCCAAGGGAGAACCCTTCAAAACGCTTGTGGGAAGATGTTCGCGGAGCCCTCTTTTTCCTGAGCCATTTCGCATATTTGCAGCAAGACCCCACGGAAGTCCGGAGGGCACGCCTACCGTCCCTGCTCTGCCCGGTTATGGAATCGCGACATGATCGTGATTATCATAATTCCGCCCGGTCCTTGAATTTTCTCCCCCCAACTCCCCCAGAAAGTCGTGAAGGTTCAAATCCGACAATAAATCGGCCGACGTTTGAAACTCTCCGACTTTTTCCCCGGCAACCTCGATCATCCCCATTTCTTCCAGATTGCCCATGATCAGATCCGCGACCATCACCGGAGTCAGCTCCGGGATGATCCATCGATGCATTTTTCCGCCCAGGGTTTGAACGACCTCGTCCAGCGGGGTTGTTGCCTGCCCGGCCTTTAGTTTTTCCTGCCAGTCTTTCACCAGTACGGCCAGCGCTTCCATTAAATACATAGGTTCCTCCCTTATTGGTTGATTTTTCAGAAGGGAGTGTAGCAGCCCAATATTTTGGTTCTGTTAAATGTGGTTTGCGTTTCTTATTTTTTACAGGGGAGGAAGCTGGAGGGGACGGTTCTCAACGCTCAGGATGCGTTTCGCGGAACCTCGTTCAATCGGCCATGGGGATTCCTCGATCCTGCCCCCCTGCGGCCGGAAAAGAAAGTCCCTCTTGCCCTTCTCCGGCCTTAACTGATAGATTATCCGCGGATAGGCCCGGAAACAAAATGCCCCAGGAGATTTCATGACCGATTCAAATGATCTTAAAGCCGACCAGCTCATCGCCCAGATGCGCAAGGAAGAACAGATTCGTCAGGCCGGATACCGGGAAAAGGCGCTGAAACTCTTCCCCCACGTTTGCGGCCGCTGCACTCGCGAATTTGAAGGCAAAAAACTTCGCGAGTTGACGGTGCATCACCGGGATCACAACCACGACAACAATCCTCCCGACGGCAGCAACTGGGAACTTTTGTGCCTCTATTGCCACGATCACGAGCATACCCGTGGCATTCAGGAGCAGCGTTGCATGGACACGCCTGCCGAGCGCCAGGACAAGCCATCCCTCGCCCACTCCCCCTTCGCGGCTCTCGGTGACCGGTTCAAGAAATCCTGAGGGAGCGTCGCGAGAGAGTATTTCATCCCTTCATTCCGGCTTTCCCATGTCCCGATGAAGCTCTGCGCGAAGGCCTTTGGCGATGGGGCCAACCCGCCCCTGGTTGATGGTGAAATCGCCCACCCTGACCACCGGCATCACTTCGAGCGAGGTGGAGGTAATGAAAACCTCGTCGGAGAATTTCAGATCCTGCAGCTTGAATTCGCCGGTGATGACCCGCAGATTCATTTTCTCTTCGCAGAGGCGCATGATGGTCGAGCGGGTCACCCCTTCGAGCAGCCCGGTGGAAGCGTCGGGGGTGAAAACCCATTGATCCTTGGTCCAGAAAATGTTCGACGAAGCGCCTTCGCAAATCTGCTCTTTGTTGTTCAGCATGATGACCTCGAAGGCCCCCGAAGCCCGGGCTTCGAGTTTGCCCAGAAGGCTGTTGAGATTGCTGATCGATTTGATTTTGGGGTTGATGGCTTCGGGGGCATTTCTTCGGGTTCGGGCCAGGTTCAGGTTGATGCCGTTGTCGTAACAGGCGCTGTCGAAACCCTGAAATTCCCGGCCGATCACCAGGCAGGTCAGATCGTTGTCCATGTCCCGCTGAAAACCGATCTGCCCCTTGCCCCGGGTGATGGTGACCCGGTAATAGGCGTCGTTCAGGCGATTCTTTTCGCGCAACTCCAGCAGGATCTTTTCCAGCTCCTGCTGGGTGAAGGCAATCGGGTAGCAAAGGGCCTCCGCCGATTGCAACAGCCGCTTGAAATGCTGGGGAAACTGGTACAGCCGATCGCCAACGGAACGAAAGCTTTCAAAGATGCCGTCACCGTACAAAAATCCCTGATCGAAAACCGAAACCATCGCTTCGTCGCTCTTGACGAATGCCCCATTTAAAAACACATAGCTCATCGATTATCCCCGTTGAGGTGTCGGCAAAACTCCGAGGCGCGCGGAGTTTTTTCAAAAATCCCGCATGTTCATGATGATAGCAGCGTTCAACGTAAAGACTAATGGGAGCAGCCGCGGAAAGGAAACACTGGCGTTAAACGACATCCCGGCCCGGCCGGTCCTGCGGGAGGGAAGGATTCTGAACCAGCCGAGAACCTCGTTTTTCAGCGGTAGCGCCAGACGGGACGATTATCCCAGTAGGGGTTGTACCCCGGCCAGTAGGAGTCCCAGAACGGATCGTAGTAGGGCGCCCAGGGGTAAGCGGGATAATAATAGGGCGGGTAGCCGTAAATCCGTGAAGGCGATTGCCAGAGATGGAGTTCGCCGATGGCGAACACCGGATAAGGGTAATCGACTCCCTTGAGCGGCCGCACCTCTTCTCCGACAACCTTCCCGGTCAGGGTAACGTGCAGCCCGGGCTTGAAAAGTTCGGGGTCAAGAAAACGGTCGGTGCGGGCGATGAAACGTCCGCCGGACTCGTCGGGACCCAGCGGACGGCCCCAGCGATCGAGGGTAAAAAGGATCACTTCGAGATCCGTCCCCTCACGATTAACCTGGGTGTCCACCAGCAGACCGCCAAGCAGCAGGGTTTTTCCCAGATATGCAGCGGGGGTTTGCTTAACCTGAGCGTAATCGGCCAGGGGATCTACCGCCAGCATGGCCTCGTTGGAAATAACATGGGCGCAGCCGGAAAAAAAGCCTGCCATGAGTACTACCAGCAGCAGCGATATCCTGTTCATGATCACCTCCATGTGCATGGTCCGTCTGCTTTCAGTCTAGCCCGCCCTGGCATCCAGTCAAACCGGGCGCGACTCGCGCCGGGGACCTTCAACCGCCCCCCGGCGTTCCGGCAAAGGAGTTGATCCGCCGAATGAAGGCCTTGAGCAATCCGTAGCTGCGATGGTTGAACTCCAGCGCCAGGCGGGGCATGCCGAGCAGGTCGGGCTGATCGGCTTCTTCGGGCAGGGGTCCGCAGAGCTTCAGGCGAGTGCCATCCTGGATGATTTCATTGAACTCGCTCTGCAGGGTTTCGACCTGCTCTTCGGTCAGCGTCCGTTTGAGTCGGAAAATCAAGGTATTTCTGACAAACCGGCAGGAATGATAGACCTTGTAAAAATCGTCGATCATCTGCACCGCCTCGACCGGGTCGCGGGTGATGGAGAACAAGCTGAAATCCTCGCCGGAGATCAGGCCTTTTTTGAGCAGGGTTTTCTTAATGAAATCAAGCCAGTTTTCCCAATAATCCCCCTTGTCGTCGTCGATGAGAATCAACGGCACGGGCGGATTTTTGCCGGTCTGCACCAGGGTCAGGGCTTCCATCGCCTCGTCGAGGGTGCCGAAGCCTCCGGGAAACAAAGCCAGGGCATCGGCTTCCTTGAGAAACGCGACCTTTCGGTTGAAGAAGTACTTGTAGGTGATGACGTTTTTGGCTCTCTCCATCACCGGATTGGTTTCCTGTTCAAAAGGAAGCCGGATGTTGACGGCAAAGGAGTTCTCGGCCCCCGCCCCTTCGTTGCCGGCCTGCATGATGCCGCCGCCGCCGCCGGTTATCGCCATGTAGCCCCGCTCGGCCAGCAGGCGTGAAAAGATGACGCATTTCTGGTAGATCGGCTCGCTCGGCTCGGTGCGGGCCGAGCCGAAAATGGTGACCTTTTTCCGGTTTCGGTAAGGGCCGAATATTTTGTTGGTATAGCGCATTTCCTTCATGGTGGTGCGCATCAGCTTGAGGTCGGCCAGATAGTCCGTCTCCTGGCCGGCCTTGAGGGCACTGATGATCATTTCACGGATCATCCCCGGATGATGGACTCCGGTTTTGTCCATTAGAGAATCGATCAGCTCGTCCAATTCTTTATTGGTACGCGAAAAACTCAATTCCATCGGCATCCATCTCCTTGAAATAACAACGCCGTCAACATGCGGCATGGTCGTTCATTCTAGCACAAACGGCTTTACAGCCGATCAAGAAAAGACCGCTCGCCCAGGCGCTCGGCGCGAATCAGCAGACCGCGAAGACTCGATCCGGCGTAGCGATGGTCAAAGGCTTCGTACAGCTGCCGCAATTGGCGTTCCATCTGGTAAAAAGAGACTCGGCTCGCCTCGTCAAGAGCATCTTCCACCGCCTCGCAATTGAAAGTGACGCAGTTGAAGGGGCGCCTTTCGACATCGAGACGACAGCCGGCGGTGTTGAGAAACGGACAGGTCGCGGCAAAATCCGGTTCCGGCGGCGCCTCCCCCGCCAGCAGAAAGCCGAGCAGGTTGACCAGGGTCAGATGATTGCGGCCCTTTTCGCAGCAGGCACCGTGGCAGGCAAGACAGCGGCCGGCACCATCGGCCAGTTCGAAAAAGCCATGAATCCGCCGCTGCAGTTGCTGAATCTGCCGCAGGTGCTCGACCAGCCAGCGCCGCTCGTCATCGGGCAGTCGCAGCAATTCTTTCCCGACCCGCGCCAGGATCCGGAGCCACAGGTGAAGATCGTCGTTATTCGGTTGTATCATGGTGCACCAGTTAAAAAACCAGCGGCACAGCCTCGGAGGCTGTGCCGCTGATGAAAAAAAAGAATGGCCGGAGACGCCCGTAAGCCGGGTCCTGTTCCCCGCCGAAGTTACCCGCGGCGGGGCGATGATCATTCATCTAGGAGCGCCGTTGCCGACGCCCTCAAGCAGCCAACCCGGGAGCCTCGGACGGGCCGTCCTCAAACGCTCCTCTATTAGGCCTTGCTCCGGATGGGGTTTACCTAGCTTCCGACGTCACCGCCGGAACTGGTGAGCTCTTACCTCACCCTTTCACCCTTACCCGCCTTCGCCAAAGGCTTCGGCGGGCGGTCTGCTCTCTGTGGCACTTTCCCTGGGGTCGCCCCCGGTCCCCGTTAGGGACCATCCCGCCCTGCGGAGCCCGGACTTTCCTCCCGCCCCTTACGGGGCCGGCGATCATCTGGAGGTCTCCGACCATCCTCTTTCAAAAATTCTGTTCCCTGGCTCCGGGCGTCGGTTCAAACCGCCGGTTGGACATACAACAGGCGATTGCAGTGCGGACAGCTCTGGATCTCTTGAAGGGTGTACAAGCTGTTGAACAGCTGCGGTGGCAGTTGCATGTTGCAGCCGCTGCAGTTGCCGTTGCGAGCCTCAACCACGGCTACCCCGCCACGGCGATCGAACAGCAGTTGATAGCGCTTGCGCAGGGGCACCGGCAGTTGGTCGAGGAGCCCGTCGCGCTGGCCGGTCTTGCTGGCAGACTCCTCGTCGTAGCCGGCCAGCACCGAACCGATTTCACCGAGACGGCCGGAAACCTTTTCGTTGAGAGCCGCAAGAGCCGCTGCTTTTTCTTCCCGTTCCCGATTGAGCCCGTCAATCTCGCCGTTTTTGGCCTGAATGCGATCCTGCAGATCCTTATTCAGCTTCTTTGCGGTGTCGATTTCCTTGAGTACGGCCACGTATTCCTTCTGGGTCTTGATGGCAGACAGCCGGCCTTCGGCCTTTTTTACATTCTGCTCCTCCTGTTCCAGGGCCGCCGCCAGTTCCTTGCGGTCGGCCTGAAGTTTTGCCACCTCGGCCGTCAGGCTGTCGACCATGGCCTGGACCTTGTCCAGATCCGCGCCAAGGTCCGCTCGCTCCTTTTCCAACACCTTCCGGCTACCTTGGATACGATGGAGGCCCTGGTCGATTCCCTGTAGCTCCTTGAGCAGTTCTACCTTGTCTTGCACCTTGCATCCTCCCGTGTTCGACCCACTCGGGCCATCTGTTCTGGCTATAAAAAAAGGGAATCAGACCATCCTGAATGGATCTGCTTCCCCTTTTGCTTCGATTACCGTGATTTTTATTCCGCGGGTTTCAGCTTCGGCCTTCAGGCGGGAAGCCAGTTCTCCCACCATCAGCCGTTCGGTGGCGAAATGGCCGGCGTCGACCAACGCCACTCCCAGGCTTTCAGCGGCCCGGGCTTCATGGTATTTCACGTCGCCGGTCACCAGCAGGTCGGCCCCCTGGCGGGCCGCTTCCCGCAGCAGAGAGGCGCCGCTCCCGCCGCATAGGGCAACCTTGACCACCTGCCGGCCAGGATCGCCAACCAGCCGCAGAGCCGGAGTGTCGAGAGCCTGTTTGATTTGATCGGCAAAGGTCGCAAGGGAAACCGGAGCGGCCAGCCGGCCGATGCGCCCAAGACCGGTAGCCGGGCGACTGTTGGCCAGCGGAATCAAATCATAGGCCACTTCTTCGTAGGGATGAGCCTTTAGCATTTTTGCGACAACCTTACCCACCTGTTCTTTCGGCAAAACAATTTCAAGGCGAACTTCCCTGACCGTCTCGACGACTCCCTCGCGCCCCAGAAAGGGATCGGTGCCGGGGCCGGCGCGAAAAGTGCCGATGCCGGCGGTTCGAAAGGAACACTTGTCGTAGCGACCGATCCGACCGCCACCCGCCCCGTACATCGCTTCGGCGACCCGATTTTCGTAGCCGGCGGGGACAAACACCACCAGCTTCAACAGACCACCTTCCCCTCCCGCTGACAGGGGCCGCGGGTTGCCAACCCCAAGGCGCGCCGCCAACCAGTCGTTGAGACCGTCCGCGGCCCGGTCGAGATTGGTATGGGCCGAGATGACCGCGATTCCTTCCCGAACGGCGCGAAACAGGATGCGGCCGGTTTCGTCGCCGGGCACCAGGGTTTTATAGGGACGAAAAATCAACGGGTGATGACTGACCAGGGCCTGAGCCCCAGCTTTCAGCGCCGCGTCAAGTGTCGCTTCGGTGGGATCCAAACTGACCATCAGACGCTCCACGGTTGCGGTCGGGTCGCCAACCTGCAGTCCGACATTGTCCCAATCTTCAGCAAGTGAGGGAGGATAAAGCGCGTTGATCAGACCGACCAGGTCCTGAATGCGAACAATGGGTTCCGGTTTCATATTCAGCTGAGGTGAGGTTGAAAAAAAAGAGTGCAACCTTGGTTTCGTTGCACTCCGTGAGCTCAGAATTTCGGATATATTAAAATGAGTTTTCGACTCATCTTTCTCCTGCAGTGGTGGGCCCACCAGGACTCGAACCTGGGACCAACCGGTTATGAGCCGGTGGCTCTACCAACTGAGCTATAGGCCCAAAAAAACGGAAGTTCAGTTTAGGCTTTCATTTTTTACCTGTCAAGCGATTTCAGGTCTCGACAAAACTCTTGAGCCGCTTGGCCCGGCTCGGGTGACGCAATTTGCGCAGAGCCTTGGCCTCGATCTGCCGGATACGCTCGCGGGTGACGGCAAAGTCCTGGCCGACCTCCTCAAGAGTGTGGTCCGACTTCTCCCCGATGCCGAAACGCATGCGCAGCACCTTCTCCTCCCGAGGGGTCAGGGTCGACAGCACCCGGGCGGTCTGGTCGGAGAGATTTCCCTTGATCACCGCCTCCAGGGGAGAAACCACGCCCTTGTCTTCGATGAAATCGCCCAGCGAAGAATCCTCCTCCTCGCCGATGGGGGTTTCGAGGGAAATCGGTTCCTTGGCAATCTTCAGCACCCGGCGCACCTTCTCCAGCGGCAGTTCCATGCGCTCGGCGATTTCTTCGGGGATCGGCTCGCGACCGATC
>MHXM01000125.1:0-10446 GCA_001825565.1 Desulfuromonadaceae bacterium GWC2_58_13 | reverse complement strand
AGTTGGCGGCTGGTGCGGATCAGCTTGTTGATGGTTTCGATCATGTGCACCGGGATGCGGATGGTGCGGGCCTGGTCGGCAATGGCGCGGGTGATCGCCTGCCGGATCCACCAGGTGGCGTAGGTGGAAAACTTGTAGCCGCGCTGGTACTCGAACTTATCGACCGCCTTCATCAGACCGATGTTTCCCTCCTGGATCAGGTCGAGAAACTGCAGGCCGCGGTTGGTATATTTTTTGGCGATGGAAACCACCAGGCGCAGGTTGGCTTCGACCAGCTCGGTCTTGGCCGACTTGGCCCGCCACTCCCCCTTATGCACTTCTTTAAGTGACTCAAGCAGTTCTTCGGGAGCGAATCCGGATTCTTCTTCGACCCGCTTGAATTTGCGCTGGGCGCTTTTGAGGCGTTTCTCGATCACCAGTAGGACGTCCATGGGAACCTTCAGCTCCTCCGAGACGATGCCGGCGTCTTCTTCGCTCTTGCGCATCCGGCGCAGCAGCCTCTTGATTTCCTTGTGCGGCCGCCCCACCTCTTTTTCGCAGGCGCCGACCTCGGCCATCCCCTTTTTGACCTGATCGGCCAACTCCTTGAGCCGGTCGACGATCTTGGCCACCTGAAAATCCTTGAGGCGAACCTGTCGCAGCAGTTCGATCGTCTGACTCTTGATGTCCTTGCACTCTTTGTCGAGAGTCTTTTTTTCCTCTTTGGACAATTCGCCTTCCATCTGCTCCTTGATTTCCATGAAGCGGACGTCCAGCTCACGAATCTGGGAAATCAGGCCGATCAGCCGCTGACGCTGATTCTCCTCAACCTCGCTCCCCTCTTCTTCTTCATAATCCTTGGTGATCTCGGCCACGCTGATCTGGCCCCGCTCAAGCCGTTCACCGAGATTGATGACCTCCTTGAAAGCGATCGGGGTACGCATGATGACCCGCGCCACCAGGGCATCTCCCTCTTCGATGCGCTTGGCGATTTCCACTTCGCCTTCCCGGGTCAACAGCGAAACCTGGCCCATCTCCCGCAGATACATCCGAACCGGATCACTGGTGCGTCCGAGGGTGCCGGCTTCGAATTCTTCCTCTTCCGCTTCTTCCTCTTCGTCGATGCTTTCGTCGAAATCCCGCCCCTTACGCAGGGAAATTTTCTGCTCGGTCTCGACCACTTCGATATCCATGTCGCCAAACATGCTCATGACATCATCGAGCTGGTCGGACGATACCATGTCCGCGGGCAACGCGTCGTTGACCTCGTCGTAGGTCAGAAAGCCTTTTTCCTTGCCCAGATCGATCAGCTGCTGGACTTCTTCAACCCTGGTTTTTTTCGACATGCGTTAACATCCCCTATTGGCTCAAGGCTGAGCCGGTGGAATCATTGGTACGTACGATATGCCCGATTTACTTTTTCAGCTCCCGGCAAACGTTCAGGCGCTCGATCTGGCAAGCCGCCAATTGCTGCAAGTCGCCCGATTGTTCGGCCCGGCGGATCTGCTCGTCGAGGTCTCTGACCCGTCGTTTCAGGGTTTCCTTGAGCACCGTCTGACGACAATCCTGCACAATCCGCTGGCGTTCTTCGGCGAAAGCCTTTTCATCCTTTACAAGAATACCCGAAAAAATCGCTTTTTGTTCTTCATTTAGCCGATCAAACAGCTCCGACTCGGCAAATTTCTCTCCATCCCGGGCACGGTCCAGAAGCTGGTCGGCGATCGCCTGACGGTCCGGATCAAAAAAAAGGCTGGCGACACCTTCAACGGCCACCTCGGCACGTATCCCGTCATCCTCAAGCATCAACCGCAGCAGCAATTCCTGGGCCTTGACCTCCTTCGACATCACCGGCGCCGACCGCCGCTGAGGCACGGGCGGCTGCGGAGCCGAACGCGGGGATTGAACTGCTGGCACCGGCACCGATCGGGCGATCCTCTGCTGCAGCAGACCCGGATCCAGCCCGGTGCGTCGGGCCAGGCTCTGAAGATACAGGCTGCGCTCGATTTCGCTGGGCACCAGCCGCAGCCGAGCCATGATCTCTTCGGCGGCCCGCGCCCGTCCCTCGATGCCGTCGCCATGGGCAGTCAGAACGGCGTCCATGTAAACCTCGATCACCGGCTGGGCTTCGCGCAGGCGCCCGATAAAAGCCTCGGTTCCCGCCTTGCGGAGAAAGGAGTCGGGGTCTTCTCCGGCATCGAGACCAACCACCGCCACGGAAAGCCCAAGCGGAAGAAGTACTTCCATGGCCCGGAAAGTCGCCTTCCGGCCGGCGTTGTCCTGGTCGAACAGCAGCAACACCTTTTTCGCGTAGCGCTGGAGCAAACGCCCGTGTTCGTCGGTCAGCGCCGTGCCGCAGGTCGCCACGGCATTGGCGAATCCGGCCCGATGCAGAGCCAGTTGGTCGAAATACCCCTCGACCACGATCACCTCGTCGCTGCGACGCATCTCCTCACGGGCCCGGGCCAGGCCGTACAGAATGCGCCCCTTGTGGTAGATGGGCGATTCCGATGAATTGATGTACTTGGGCAGCGAATCGTCCAGCACCCTCCCGCCGAAGGCCACCACCTTGTCATGGAGGTCGAGGATCGGAAACAGCAGCCGGTTACGGAACAGGTCGTAATCGCCGCGACCGTCCTTGCCCGGACGGATCAGCCCCAATTCCCGCGCCCACCGCGGATCGAAACCTTTTTGCGCCAAGTGTTCGGCCAGCGCTTCCCAGCGCCCCGGAGCGAACCCGAGCCGGAAGATGCGGGCGGTTTCGCCGTCGTAGCCCCGTTCGCGCAGGTAACGCCGGCCGGCAGCGCCCTCCTTGTCATCAAGCAGCACCTGGTGGTAGAAGTCGCAGGCAACCTCGTTGACCCGCGTCAACCGTTCGTGATCTTCGCGTCGCTGCTGTTCGGCCGGACTCAGGGTTTCTTCCTCGATGCTGATTCCGACCCGCTCTCCGAGCCGGCGCACCGCCTCGGGAAAGGTCAGCCCTTCCATGCGCATGAGAAAGGAAAACACGTTGCCGCCAACGCCGCAACCGAAGCAGTGAAAGATCTGCCGGGTTGCGTTGACATTGAAGGACGGCGTCTTCTCCCCGTGAAACGGGCACAGCCCCTGGTGATTGGCTCCCGAACGCTTGAGGGGAAGGTACGAAGAGACCACTTCGACGATATCGCTCCGCTCACGGATTTCGCGGATGGTATCTTCAGGTATGCGTCCCGTCATCCCTCCCTCAATTCGACGATGGTTACGTTGTCGCCCCCCTGGGCCAGGTCGGCGGCGTGAAACGCCTTGACCTCGCGATGGCCGGCCAGAAAGTCGCGCACCGTGCGCCGCAGAATCCCCTCGCCGGCGCCATGCACCACCTCGACCTGGCGCTGGTGGTGCAGCAGGGCGTCATCCACGAACCGATCAAGCAGCAGCAGAGCGTCTTCGGCGCGTTTGCCGACCAGCATCAGTTTGGGGGTGAATCCCTCGCGCTCAATGCGGCTGCGCACCTTGCCACCTCCGCCGCGCTTGGCGAACCGACGCGGGTCAAAGGCTTCGAGTTGAGCCAATGGCAGCCGCAGTTTTTTGCCCAGGATCGACAGCTCGACCTCATCGCCACAGGGTCGAACCACTTCGGCCTCGGTATTCAGCGCCGGCACCCGCAACAGCTCGCCGACCCGCACCTCGGTCGGCGCCATCCCCTTGCGCACGGGCTCGGGACGCATCTCGACCAGGTTTTCCCGTACTCCGCGAAGCTCGGCGGTCAAGCGGGCCTGCTCCCTGACGTCGATCTTCTCGACGCGGGCCTCCTTCAGCACCGCTTTGAGACTCTGCTCGGCCTCCCGCACCAACTGTTCGCCACGGCGGGTCGCTTTGTCGAGTATCCCGCGCTTCTGTTCTTCGATTTCCAGCAGCAGCCGGCGGCGTTTTTCCCGCTCCTGCTCGGCCCGACGCTTCAGGCTTGCCGCATCGGCCAGCTCGCGGTCGAGATCCTTGCGCAGGCGGTTGAGCTCTTCCAGCAGTTCCAGTCCCTCGCGCTCCCCCTGCCCAAGATAACTGGCGGCCCGCTCCAGAACTTCCTCGGCGATGCCGAGCCGGCGGGCGATGGTGAAGGCGTTGCTGGCTCCGGGGATGCCGTAGTGCAGCCGGTAGGTCGGCGCCAGGGTGGCACGGTCGAACTCGACTGCGGCGTTTTCAACGCCCTGCTGCAGATGGGCGTATCCCTTGACCAGGTTCAAGTGGGTGGTTACCACCGTGCGCGCGCCCCGCCGCCGCAGACTGTCGAGCACCGCCATGGCCAGCGCCCCCCCTTCGGCCGGGTCGGTGCCGGTGCCGACCTCGTCCATCAGCACCAGCGACTCGCTGTCGGCCTCCGCGAGAATGCGGCCGATGCGTCGCAGGTGCCCGGAGAAGGTCGACAGATTTTCCTCGATGCTCTGCTCGTCGCCGATGTCGGCGAAGACCCGGCCGAACAGCCCGATCCGGCTGTCGGGATGGCAAGGGATGTGCAACCCCGAGCGGACCATCAGGGCCAGCAGGCCGATGGTTTTGAGGGCCACCGTCTTCCCCCCGGTGTTGGGACCGCTGATCACCAGGGTGTCGGCATCCTCGCCGAGGAGCAGATCGACGGCCACCACCGCCTGCTGACGCCGGCTCCCGTCGGGATGAAACATCAGCAGTGGATGCCGGGCGGCACGCAATTCAAGCAGGGGCGTGTCGGCCAACCTCGGCGCCACCGCATCGCAGCCCCGCGACAGGTGGCCGGCGGCGGTCCGCAAATCGAGATGGGCGAGAATCTCCTGATTGCGCTGAAGGGTCGACGACTCCCGTCGGACCAGTGCCGAAAGCCGGCGCAGAATCCGTTCCTCTTCCCGCTTTTCCTCGCGCTGCAGGCTCTGCAGTTCGTTGTTCCGGTCCAGCACCGAAACCGGCTCGACGAACAGGGTCTGGCCGCTGGCCGACTCGTCGTGGATAAAGCCCTTGACCTGGCCCCGGTGGTCGGCTCGCACCGGCACCACGTAGCGACCGTTACGTTCGGTGATCAGGCGCTCCTGAAACGCTCCGGCCAGCTTCTCGGAGCTCAGCAGATCTTCCAGCGAACGCTTGATCCGACTGCGCAATTGGCGGATCTGCTGACGCAGGTCACCCAGTTCAAAGGACGCGCTGTCGAGTATTTCACCCCGGGCACCGATGCTCTGGCGGATATCCCGATTCAGCTCGCGCAGCGGCTCCAGTTCGGACGATCGCGCGGCCAGCCGCGGCGCCTGCTCGCGGCCAACAAAATAGTTGCGACAATCGCGGGCCGCCTCGATGCTGGACAGCACATCGAGCAGCACCTCGGGAAGCAGGAAGGTTCCCTCGGCCCGCAGCCGGTGCAGTGCCTGGTGCAGATCGCGACAGCCGCCCACCGGCGGCCTGCCCCGCTCCGCCAGCAGAGCAGCCATCTCGGAGACTTCGGCCAGCGCCTCGGCCACCGCGTCCCGATCAACGAGAGGAGCCAGGGCCAGGGCCCGTTCTTTACCCGGTACGCTGGCGGTAAAACCGGCCAGCAGGGTGATAACCTTATCGTATTCGAGAACCCGCAGGGTCGCTTCGATCATCAAACCATCAACTCGTCATGCCCATCGCTCAAGTGCGGACCTTGCGGGCGTCCAGCACCTTGATGCTGCCCTGAAAAATCGTCTCGCCGAGCTGCACGAAGGGGGGTGCCAGTTCCGAGCCCTTGAACGCCCGATCGAAGGAGGCAGGGAGCTTGATCATCGACAGACCGAACAGCACCATGGCCAGCAGCACGCCTCCCTGCACCAGACCGAACAGGCCGCCGCCAACCCGGTTGAAACCACCGAGAAAGAGCAGTTTAACCACCCGGGAGAGGAGGTAGCCGAGCACCGCGAAGGTCAGCACGGTGGCCAGAAAGAGCGTCAGAAACGAAACGATGACGCAGATCTGCAGGGGAAAGGCAAAAGACTCGGAAAGCCCCTCGGCCAGCGGCGCGTGAAAGCGAAAGGCCAGAAAAGCACCGAGCAAGAGCCCCAGCAGCGAGCAGGTTTCCTTCAGCAGTCCGCGCAGCAGTCCCTTGAGCAGAAAGGCCCCGAGGATGCCCAGGATGGCGATATCGACGCCGTTCATTCCGTTTCCCCGTCAGGCCAGGCGAGTTTTGACCAGCTCGCTGACCAGGCGGCCATCGGCGCAACCGACGGTTTTGCCGGTGACGATTTTCATCACCTTGCCCATGTCGCGCATGGAGGCGGCGCCGGTTTCAAGCACCGCTTCCTCGATGATCGCCTTGATTTCTTCTTCGCCGATCTGGCGCGGCAGAAATTCCTGGATCACCGCCAGTTCCTTTTCTTCCTTCTCGGCCAGGTCGATGCGGCCGTTATCGCGATAGACCTGAGCCGATTCCCGGCGCTGCTTGACCAACGAGGAAAGAACCCCGATCACCTCCTGGTCGTCGAACTCCTTGCGGGCCTCGATCTCCTTGTTCTTGATCGAACTCTTGACCAGCCGGATGGCGTTGAGACGCAGAGAATCCTTGGCCCTCATGGCCTCTTTCATGGAAGTGTTCATTTGTTCCAACAGACTCATGATATCGGTTCCTTTTCGCTGACGAAAACGGATGTTAAAAATTAGCCTCGCGTCAGTTCGCTTCGCTCACGTTGGGGGAAAGCATCCCGGTACCTGAGCGGAGTCGAAGGCCGGGCGAATACAAGCAGCGCCCCTACGTCCGGCTTTCCTTTTCCTCGATGCCGCTCATGCCGAAGCGCCGGCGCAATTCGGCATAAACCCGCTCCGGGGGAATATCGTAGTAGCCGAGCAGGATCAGGGTATGGAAAAACAGGTCGGCGACCTCGTAGACCACTTCGTCGGGGTTGCCCCCCTTGCCGGCCACCGCGGTCTCGGTGGCCTCCTCGCCGATTTTGGACAGGATCTTGTCGAGCCCCTTGGTAAAAAGCGAGGCGACATAGGATTTTTCCGCCGGGTTGGCCTTGCGCTCCAGTATCACCCGGTACACGGCTTCAAGGATATCGTCTGGTTTCACATCCGTCATGGTTGAACCATCCTGACCGGCACGCCGCGCGCGCGCAGATAGTCTTTACATTCGCCGATGGTGTGCTGGCGAAAATGGAAAATGCTGGCCGCCAGGGCCGCGCTGGCGCCCCCTTCGACCAATCCCTCGCGGATATGCTCAAGATTGCCGACCCCGCCCGAGGCGATCACCGGGATTTTCACCCGGTCGCTGATGGCGCGGGTCAGGGGGATGTCGTAACCGTCCTTGGTGCCGTCCTTGTCCATCGAAGTCAGTAGGATCTCCCCGGCGCCGAAGGATTCCATGCGTGCCGCCCACTCGACGGCGTCGATGCCGGTGGCGTTGCGCCCGCCGTGAGTGTAAACCTCCCAGCGGCGCGGGTCGGATCCCGCCATTTGCCGGGCGTCGATGGCCACCACGATACACTGGGAGCCGAAGCGCTCGGCGGCTTCGCGGACGAACTCGGGACGATGGACGGCGGCGGTGTTGATCGATACCTTGTCGGCTCCGGCGTTGAGCAGGTTGCGGATGTCGGCGATTTCCCGCACCCCGCCGCCGACGGTCAGCGGCATGAAGACCCGCTCGGCGGTGCGCGCCACCACATCGAGGATGATGTTGCGCTTGTCGCTCGAAGCGGTGATGTCGAGAAAGGTCAGCTCGTCGGCCCCTTGCGCGTCGTAGGCCTCGGCGGCCTCCACCGGGTCGCCGGCGTCGCGCAGTTCGACGAACTGGACCCCTTTGACCACGCGGCCGTCCTTGACGTCGAGACAGGGGATGATGCGTTTGCTCAGCATGATGTGAATTCGTCCAAGGTAAGTACCCCCTCCCCCCTTTTCAAGGGGGGGCAATTATTTAATTTTTGCAGGGGCAGGTCCGTAACCTACCCTGGGCAGGTTTGGAACCCGCCCTTACTGAGATTTTT
This sequence comes from Desulfuromonadaceae bacterium GWC2_58_13, assembly GCA_001825565.1. GTDB lineage: Bacteria > Desulfobacterota > Desulfuromonadia > Desulfuromonadales > Trichloromonadaceae > Trichloromonas. Next base: position 2,542 of record MHXM01000125.1, on the reverse strand, counting down.
TGGTCAGTGCCACCGCCGCCCGCAGATTGAGGGCGCCGCTGTAGATCGCCTTGCTGGTGATGACGCCGAGGGTTTCGATGTCGGCTGGATAGCACGCGTTACCACCGGGTCGCCAGCATCGCGCAGTTCGACGAACTGCCCCCCTTTGACTTCGCGGCTATCTTTGACGGTCGAGAAAAAATATGATGCGTTCGCTCAACATGGGCTATATTTATCCTTCGTTATTTTTGAAGGGTTTGATGGATTGGCTTAAACCTCGCAATTTTTCCAACCAGCCACGAAAGTGCACGCATTCTCGCTCCATCGTAGATAAGCTGATCCGTTCAGCTGCCAATGGCCCGTGCCGAGTTTTCTTATACCGTGGCATAAGTAGTTTTTCCAATTGTCGGGATGGTTTGGTTTCGTAACCGTCATTTATGTGTTCGGGAGTTTCGACGGCGTTGCGGATTTCTCTCAATTTCCTCAGATATTTTCCCCAAGAAGGTTCCGTACAACTTAACGCTTCAACATCGGAAAAAAGAAGTCCCTCGTATTCGTATGGTTGGACATGCGGTATGAAACGCTCGGGGCGACATCCCACATGTTCGACGATAGCAGTGTGCAATGCGTTTTCCAGATGTCCCGTACGTAAATAAATGTTGGGTTGGTTTTTTGCCGTTTCGAACCCAGGAAATGCCGTATCGAGGGCATACAGATCCAAAAAAGTACTCAGTACCGCATCCGGTTTCTGTCGTAGCGTGTTGCGGGCATTGAACTTTAGCCGGTCGAAGTTGATGCTTCCTCCCTTGGCATCCAAGGATGTATTGAGCAATTGCGGTTTCACGAAAACCTGCATGGCACGCAAGGTCGGAGCGACGACCCGTTTGATAAACTGCTCTTCGGTTGGACCTTCGGCAAAGACAATGATCTCCACCATCTCAAGGCCTCCCCCCGAGAACGTTCCTCTTCCAAAGTTCCCCTAAAGCATATTGTTCCAGCCAGCCCGAAAGTTCTTTTTCAGTAAAGCGCCGAAAGGTCGAAGCTCCGTCCTCCTGGTCGACGACAATGACATCGTCGGGGGTCAGTTCGTTGACCAACTCAACCGACTGGGTTGAAACAATGAGTTGTCGATCTTCGGCGACTTGTTTGAAAATATCCGCCAACACGCTGATCGCGTAAGGGTGCAGCCCGAGTTCCGGTTCATCGATCAAGATGGTATCGGGGAGCAACTTGACCGGTTGCAGCAATAACGTCGCCAGGCAAATAAAACGCAAGGTTCCATCGGACAGCATGTGAGCCTTGAGCGGAATATCCGGTTTTCCTTTTTGTAACCACTCCAGTTCCACTACTTCGGGATAGCCGGGGCGATGCACGAAATCTCCGAAAAATGGGGCCACCAGCCGAATCGTATCGACTATCCGACCATATTCCGCCGGATGTTTCTCCTTGAGCATCCGCAGGTATGCCGCCAGGTTGCCAGCGTCCGGGTTGAGCCGGAGATTGACGTTCGTCGCGTGGGGTTGTTTGACCCTGGCCTTTTCCCCCGTGTCATGAAAGTGATAGACTCGCCAATTGCGGACCGAGGGCCTTACGTACGGCGAATATCCATCAGTAGCTGTCTTTAACTTTGACTCGTCATGACCTCGACCCAATAGCGCGCTGCCTGTAGATGGATAAAAAACGCCACCAAACCAGCTCTCTTCATTTTCAAAGATCAGGCGATTGTCGCTCGTCGGAATGAGATCAAATTTGTAGCCGTTTCTTGCGAAATAAAACTCCGCGTGCAACCGCTCGGTTGTGTTGCGCCCAAAATGCAGCAAGGCATCGGGGCCACCCTGCGTTTGCACGTAGACTTGCAGATTCTGTTCGACCATTTCGTTGAGCAGACGGAACAAGCTGATAAAATTGCTTTTTCCGGCCCCGTTGGCACCGATCAGAACGTTCAACCCATGAAGTTTGAAATCCTTCAGTTCTCGGATCGATTTGTAGCCAGTGATGGTCAATGAGCGGACACTGGACATGCGTAACTCCTATCGATTCCGTCGTTTGAGCAATGTTGACTCGAATCTTGCCACAACAAAATTTTCAAAAACTTCGGCGGCTTTAGCCCCGCCGGGTCAACGCCACCGCCGCCCGCAGGTCGAGGGCGCCGGTGTAGATGGCCTTGCCGGTGATGACGCCGATCACCCCGGAGCTCTCGATGGCCAGCAGATTTTCGATGTCCTTGAGACTGGAGACGCCGCCGGAGGCGATGACCGGGATGCTGATCGATTCGGCCAGGGCGCGCGTGGCGTCGAGATTCGGCCCCTGCATCATGCCGTCGCGGGCGATGTCGGTGTAGATGATCGCCTCGACCCCGAAGCCTTCCATCTCCCTGGCCATTTCACTGGCTTTTTTCTCGGTAACGTCGGCCCAGCCGCGCACGGCGACGAAGCCGTTATTGGCGTCGATGCCGACCACGATTTTGCCGGGGAAGAGCCGGCAGGCCTCCTTGACCAGTTCTGGCGTCGATGCCGACCACGATTTTGCCGGGGAAGAGCCGGCAGGCCTCCTTGACCAGTTC
>MHXM01000124.1:1299-18047 GCA_001825565.1 Desulfuromonadaceae bacterium GWC2_58_13 | reverse complement strand
GGAAGGCTATCGGTAAGTTGATGGACGCCATGGAAAGAGTCTGGTAAATTTAAAACGATTATGGTTTTAATCTCATTATTGAAGGAATTCCAGGAGGACCGATGTCCAGGGATTTGGTGGTGAAATTTCTCAATGGCAGCGAATGTCGGGGGCATCTTTTTCAACCCTTTGATCCCGAGGGCGTCGGAGTAGAAATTTTTCGTCCGGGAGAGGATCGTCCCGTGTCTTATCCTTTTGAGGCCATCTGTTTCGTCAAATTGTTCGACGATGTCGGGGACTCGTTTATAAAGCTGCGGGCAAGCAGTGTCTGCGAAGATCTTCGCACCGCAACCGGCGATTGTTTTCGTCTTTTTCTGACCCGCGAAGAGCGTTTCAGCAAGGGGGTTTTCGGTTATCCGGAAGGGCAGGATACCGACTTTTCGCGAATATTTTTTACCCGCAGGGGATTGAACATCAAACGACTCGACCAACCATTGGGAGAAGTCCTGAAACAGCAGGGGATGATAGAAGAGGGCGACCTCAAATCGGCCCTCGAAGTTCAGGAACAGTTGCGCAAACGTCGCCTGGGCGACAGTCTCAGCGAACAGAACCAGCTGCCCCGGGAGAAGGTGGAGGCGGCTATCACCGCGGCCCGGAAGGCTGGGCAGCGTGCGCCCCAGTTTCGGATTGGCGATATTCTCATTGAAGCCGGTCTGGTGACCCGCAAGCAGGTCGAAGAGGTTTGCGCCAGGCAGGATGTCGACAAACACAAGCGGATCGGTTCGATTCTGGTCGAAAAAAGCTTGATCAGCGAGGATCAACTGTTAAAGGCCCTGGCCCAGAAGTTCGGTCTGCGCGTGATCGACCTTGACGAAATACAGATTCTTCCCGAAGTGGCCCGGTTGATTTCCCGGGATCTGGTCGAACGAATGCAGGTGTTGCCGATCGAGGCGACACCCAGCCGGCTGGTGGTGGCGACCTCGACCCCGACCGACCCGACCATCGGCGAGAATCTGCGTTTCGCGACCAATCGGCGGATCGAACTGGTGGTCGCCAGCGCTCGCAAGATCGAGGAACACATCCATCATTTTTTTTATGAATCCGAAGAGAAAATCGAGGAACTTATTCTGGATCTCGACGACCTGGATATCGAGGTGGTTGAAGAAAAGGAAATGGAACGGATCACCGAATCGGATTCGAAGGTCATCAATCTGGTCAACAAGGTGCTGCTCGATGCTTTTCGCCGAGGTGTCTCGGATATTCACTTCGAACCGGAAATGGGATCCCTGCCTTTGGTTGTCCGTTATCGCAAGGACGGCGAATGTTACACCGTTCACAAAATCGCCGCCCAGTACAAAGCGGCGATCATTTCCCGGATCAAAATCATCGCCAAGCTGGATATCGCCGAACGGCGCCGCCCTCAATCGGGAAAGATTCTTCTCAAACAAGGTCGCGAACGGATCGAGTATCGCGTCGAAGTCACCCCGACCATCGGCGGTCAGGAAGATGCGGTGCTGCGTATCCTGAACGCCGCCCGCATTCTTTCTTTGGAGCAACTCGGGGTTTCCGCGCGAAATCTTGACCGCTTCCACGATCTGATCAAAAAGCCCTACGGCATCATCCTCTGTGTCGGGCCTACCGGTTCGGGAAAAACCACCACCCTCCATTCGGCTATTTCGGAAATCAATACCGGCAATCGCAAAATCTGGACAGCCGAGGACCCGGTGGAAATCACCCAGCGGGGATTGCGTCAGGTGCAGATCAACGCCAAGATCGGCTTTACCTTCGAGGAAGCGCTGCGTTCTTTTCTGCGGGCCGATCCGGACGTGATCATGATCGGCGAAATGCGCGATAAAATTACCGCCAAAGCCGCCATTGCGGCCTCGCTGACCGGACATCTGGTGTTCAGCACCCTGCATACCAACAACGCCCCGGAGACGATTATCCGGCTCATCGAAATGGGTGAGGATCCCATCAACTTCGCCGACGCCATGCTCGGCATCATCGCCCAGCGGTTGGTCCGCCGTCTGTGCAACCAATGCAAGGTGCCCTTTCACCCCAGTCGCGAAGAATACGAGCAACTGGTTACCTCCTACGGAGCCGACTACTTCACCCGGCACGGCATGCCCGCCTATGACGACGACCTGCTGCTCATGCGATCAAACGGCTGCCCCGCCTGCGATGGCTTCGGTTACAGCGGACGCATCGCCATCCAGGAACTGCTGGTCAACTCCGCCGCCGTCAAGCTGGCCATTCGACAACGCTCGGGGGCCGATAGCATCGAAAAGGTGGCCCGCGAAGAGGGGATGGTTTCCTTGCGCCAGGATGGCATCGAAAAAGTTTTCCAAGGCATCACCGATTTACACCAGGTCAATCTGGTTTGCCTCTGATCCCGGCCCCCCGTCGGCCGGCTCGGGGTTTTAACGTCGATATCGATGCCTCGACGCCGGGATTGGGAGCCATGGACAGGACCCCTTTCCCACCGGTTCCCCGCTCGCGGCGGTTCTCCCATTTTGACAAACCCCCGAAATATTGACACTTTCTGCAACGTTGACCGGTTTTTTCAACGGTTGGTGCGGTCCGGTTTTTGACGGGCACCCTTCTCTGTGGTGTAACCATCTTAAATTGTTCGATATTTCTATTTAACAGAAGTGATGCGCGGCTGGCATGATATGTGAAATTCATGGGTCACGGAGGTTTCCTTCTTTTCCGTTATCCCCCTGAGATGAGGAGTGTTTTCATGCGCAGCCTGGTTCACGTCCTGCTGGTGCTCGGTTTACTGTTTTTGTCGGAAGTATGCGTCTTCGGCTGCGAACTGGTCGAGGGGCGGGTTCTGGACGGGCCGACCGGAGCCGGGCTTGCCGGGGCGACGGTGACCTGCGGGATGGGCGTTGTCCGCACCGATGGCGGGGGACGGTTTGCCATATTTTCCGATGGCGAACCGCTGCGGGTCAGAGCTGCCGGTTACCGGCGGGTCGAGGTGATACCCGAAAAGGCCGCCGAGGTCGCCCTGGCGCCCTTTACTCCCAAGGCGCTCTATCTCTCTTTTTATGGCATCAGTGCGCCGAGTCTGCGAAATCCTGCCCTTGAGCTGATCGAGAGCACCGAACTCAACGCCCTGGTGATTGACATCAAGGGAGACCGGGGGATGGTCTGTTATCCCAGCCAGGTGGCGCAGGCCGCCGGGATCGGCGCCCAGAAGGTGATCACGGTGCGCGATCCCAAAGCCCTGCTGGCGTCGTTGAAAGAGCGCGGGATTTATACCATCGGCCGGATCGTGGTGTTCAAGGACGATTTGCTGGCGGCCGCCAGACCCGATCTGGCGGTGAAAACAGCCACCGGCGCATCCTGGCGCGACGGCGAGAAGCTGCGCTGGGTCGATCCTTTTTCCAGCGAGGTCTGGGAGTATAACATCGCCCTGGCCGTGGAAGCGGCGGCTCTCGGGTTCGATGAGATCCAGTTCGATTACGTGCGCTTCCCCGAGCGGGCCGGTCTGGTGTTCTCCCGACCAAACGTGCAGGCGCACCGGGTCGAGGCGGTCAGCGGTTTTCTGGCCGGGGCGCGGGAGCGGCTGAACCCGTACAACGTGGCCATGGCGGCCGATATTTTCGGATATGTCTGCTGGAATGAGAATGATACCAATATCGGCCAGCAACTGGAGCGGCTGGCCGAGCATCTCGATTATATTTCACCGATGCTCTATCCTTCGGGGTTCACTTTTGGGGTCGGCCGGTACCGCAACCCGGTGGCCAATCCCTACGAAATCGTTTTGCTGTCGCTGAACAAGGCCCAGCAGCGAACCGGCCTCTCGACCCTACGGTTTCGTCCCTGGCTGCAGGCGTTTCGGGATTACGCCTTTGATCGGCGAACCTTTGGCGCCAGCGAGATTCGTTTGCAGACCAGCGCCTCGGACGAGTTCGGTTCCAACGGCTGGATGCTCTGGAACCCGCGCAACGTCTACAGCACGGCGGGATTGAAGAGTGAGAAGACGGATATCCTGGCCGAGCTGGAACCGACGACCTTCGTGCGCTAGATAGCGCTTTGCCGGAAATAAAAAAAGTCGCCCCGATGGGCGACTTTTTTTATTTCGAGTCGTGATGGCTCAGACTTGCCGTTAGTCTTTAATCAGCGCCATGACACTGGTCGAGGACATGTTGGCCTGGGTCTGTATCGCCACGCCTGCTTTTTGCAGGATGGTGGTTTTGGTCAACTGGGCCATTTCGGCCGCAACGTCGGCGTCGATGATCCGGGATCGCGCGGCCGTGAGGTTTTCCGCGCGAACGGCCGAATCGGCGGCCCGAGAACCCAGATCGCTGGTGGCCTGGCCGAACGTTGCCCGGGCCCGGCTGATATTTTCCATGGCGGTCTCGATGTCGGAAACGTTGTTGCCGACGTCGACGTTTACCGGGTCGACACTGAGGTTGTAGGTTTCGGTTGCGCCGACGGTGAAGGTTTGATCGAGGCCGGTAAAAAGGCTTTTATCGTTGAACCGGGTGTTGGCCTGGATGCTGTTGATCTCGGTTTGCAGCGCGCCGATTTCGCCGTCGATGGCGGATTGATCTTCCGCGCTGAGCGCGCCGTTGCCTTTTTGACTGGAGAGTTCCTGCATCCGTTCAAACATGGTGGACATTTCATCCAGGGCGCTGTCTCCGAGCTTGGCCATGGAAATACCGTCATTGGCATTGCGCACCGACTGGCTGATGGCGCGAATGTCGCCGCCCAGGTTGCTGGAGATGGCCAGGGCCACGGCGCTGTCCATCCCGCTGTTGACCCGTTTGCCGGTCGCCAGGTGTTCCATCGTTTTGGCCTGTTTGTTCTGGGTGCCGGCGAGCTGCCGCTGGGTATTCCGAGCGGACTGGTTATCGTTGATACGAAGAGCCATTATTTCCCTCCTTCAGGTTGCGAACCCTTATCCCTCTGACTTCTTGTTCTATGAAATTTTTCTTATTGTGCTGACAGTTTAGCCAATTTATAGTTCCAATGTCAAAAAAGGGTTGAAAAAAGCCTTTTCAGCGCATTCCGCCGGGCTCACAAATCATAATACAAGAGTGCGCAGGATGAACAGGGCGGCGGTGTAGGTGATCGCCGACAGGAGGGTCGACATCATGACGATCGACCCGGCCAGTTCGGCATCGCCCTTCAACTGGTGGGCCATGATGTAGGTGGCGGTGGCTGCCGGGGTTCCGGCCATCAGCACGCCGATGGCGAGGTCCTGGCCGGTCACGCCGAGCAGTCTGAGCAGAACGGCGGCTATCAGCGGCAGCCAGACGATCTTGATGCCGGTGGCGAAGGCGGCCCGCACCAGATCCCCCTTGAGCCGTTCGAGGGAGAAGGCGCCGCCGATGGCGATCAGAGCCAGCGGCAAGGTCATGCCGGTGGCGATATGCAGGCTGCGGTCGAGGATGACCGGCATCGGCAGGGACAGAAAACTCCAGAGGATGCCTGCAAACGAAGCGATGATCAGTGGATTCAGGGCGATCTGGCGAATCCAGAAACCGCCGCCCCGGCTGCCTTCACTGCCCCGGTGCGGCAGGAGCAGGGCGAGGATGGCGAAAAAGTTGAGGACCGGGACCAGGAATCCCATGAGAATCCCGGCGCGGGTAAAGCCCGTTTCGCCGTAGGCGTTGAAGACGATGGCCAGCCCCATGTAGGCGAGGTTGCCGCGAAACGAGCCCTGACAGAAGGCGCCGCGGGCGGCCGGCGGATAGCCGCGCAGGGCGGCGTAGCCGTAGGAAACGAAGAAGCCGATGGCGATCGCGACGGCCGAACCGAAAACCAGCGTCCCGTTGAAATTGGCGAAAAAGTCGGCGGTGCCGATTTTGTAAAAGAGGAGCAGCGGCAGGCAGATGTAGTAAACCAGGCGGTTGGTCTGAAACAGGAAGGCCTGGTCGATCAACCCGGCCTTCTTGAGGCCATAACCGAGAGTGATGACCAGAAAGACCGGCAGAACGATTGTCAGAATGTCGAAAAAAAGCGCCATGACGTGCCTGTCTTTATCCGAGGAACGGTCGGGTCAGCATAACCTGCCGGCTTTAATCCTGTCCAATGATATATTCGCGAAGATCTTACAAATTGCCAAACCTCTGATAGAATTAAAACGGCAAGGCGGATTTGCTCGCTTTTGCCTCCTTATTTTTCCCCTCCTGTTCGCAGGAGGGTTTTTTTTGCCCGGGCATAAATACTTGAATTGTTGCCGATTCCTGGGGTACAAATCTAACCATGCGAAGAAATTCAACCATCCGGCTGGCCATCCTGGTTGTTCTGGTGCTGGGGATCACCTCCCTGCATTATCTGACCACGACCCAGAAGGACGAGTACCACGATATCTACCGGCGGCTTTACTACATCCCGATCATTCTCGGCGGACTTTGGTACGCCCTGCGCGGAGGCGTGGCCACCTCGATCGGGATTTCGATTCTGTACGCGCCGCACGTGGTGTTTCAGTGGGGGCATCATCAGGGAGTTCCCCTGGAGCAATACCTGGAAATTCTCCTTTACAACCTGATTGGGTTTCTCACCGGCATCCTCAGCCAGCGCGAGATCATGCAGCGGATTCGGGCCGAAAAGACCGCCCAGCGCCTCGAAGAGAGCTACGCCAAGCTGCACGAACAGGCCGACCTGGTACTCGAAATCGAGGAGCAGCTGCGCCGGGCCGATCGCCTGTCGGCCCTGGGGGAGCTGTCGGCGGGACTGGCTCACGAGATCCGCAATCCGCTCGGCTCGATCCGCGGCACGGCGGAAATTTTGAAAGACGGCATCGACCCGGCGGACAAACGATATGAGTTCGCCCAGATCCTGATCAAGGAAGTCGACCGGCTGAACCGGGTGGTGCAGGATTTCCTTGATTTTTCCCGGCCGGCAGCGGCTCGCCGGGAGTCCTTCGATGTGCTCGAAGTCCTGCGCGATGTGTTGACCCTGACTCGCCAGCCGACCCAGAAAAACCAGGTCCGGGTCGTTTTCGAAGGGGAGGGCGCGCTGAAGGTGCCGGGGGATCGCGAACAGCTCAAACAGGCTTTTCTCAACCTGGTACTCAATGCGCTGCAAGCCATGCCCGCAGGCGGCACGTTGACCGTGTCGGCGGGAGCGGAAGCCGGCGAGGCCCAAATCCGGTTTGCCGATACCGGGCAGGGGATTCCCGAGGAAAGCCTGGACCGCATTTTCAACCCTTTTTTCACCACCCGCAGCGAGGGAACCGGCCTGGGCCTGGCCATTACCCACCGGATCGTCCAGGGGCACGGTGGCCGCATCGAAGTCGAAAGTCGTCCCGGCGAAGGGGCGATCTTTACCCTGCACCTGCCGCTGCCCGCGGCGGCATCCTAGGAGGCGTGCGTGTCCCGTAATACCGTGTTGCTCATCGATGACGACGAATCCCTGCGTCGGGTGATCGAATTCACCCTCCACGAGGCCGGTTACCGCGTGCTGACCGCTGCCGATGGCGCCGAGGGGTTAAGAATTTTCGGGCTTGAACAGCCCGGAGTGATTATTACCGACATCCAGATGCCGGGGCTCTCCGGCTACGACCTGCTGAAGCAGGTCAAGGCCGAACACCCGGAAACTCTGGTCATCGTCATCACGGCGTATGGCACCGTGGAGAGGGCGGTCGAAGCGATGAAGCTCGGCGCCTTCGATTATCTGACCAAACCGTTCAGCCGCGACGAACTGGTGATGGTGACCGACCAGGCGTTCACCTACCGCGGGTTGAAAGAGGAAAATCAGCGTCTGCGCCAGGAACTGACCCAGAAAATCGATTTTACCCGGCTGGTCGGGATTTCCGACGAAATGCAACAGGTGTTCGACGTGGTGCGGCGGGTGGCTTCCACCGAGGCGACGGTGCTGATCGGCGGTGAAAGCGGCACGGGCAAAGAGCTGATCGCCCGGGCCATCCATTCGGGCAGCGAACGACATGCCGCTCCCTTCGTGCCGGTCAACTGCGCGGCGATTCCCCGCGAACTGCTCGAAAGTGAACTGTTCGGCCATGTTCGCGGCGCTTTCACCGGGGCGGTCAAGGATCGCAAGGGCAAGTTCGAGCAGGCCGACGGTGGAACCCTGTTTCTCGACGAGGTGGGCGAATTGCCGATGGAACTGCAGCCCAAGCTGCTGCGCGCCCTGCAGGAACGGGAAATCGAACCGGTCGGCGGCAGCGTCCGCAAGATCGACGTACGGGTGGTGGCGGCTTCCAATCGCGATCTCGAGACGGCCATCGACGAAGGCGGTTTTCGCCAGGATCTCTACTATCGTCTGGCGGTGATTCCGGTGCATCTGCCGCCGTTGCGCCAGCGAAAGGCCGATATTCCGCTCCTGGTCAGACATTTTCTCGGCAAGCACGGTAATCCGGCCTGTTCCGAGGCAGCGATGGGCGCCCTGACCGCTTACGCCTGGCCGGGCAACGTCCGCGAACTGGAAAACGCCGTCGAGCGGATGGTGATCCTGCGTCGCGGTCCGGGGATCGAACTGGACGATCTGCCGCCGAAAATCCGCAGCCCGCATCGAACCGTCACGGGCGGGGTTCTCAATCTTCCCGATGATGGGTATTCCCTGGAAGAGCTGGAGAAAGAGGCGGTGCTCGAAGCTCTGCGCCGCAACGACTGGAACCAGACCCGTGCCGCCGCTTTTCTGCGAATTCCCCGCCATACCCTGATTTATCGTCTGGAAAAATACGGCATCGGTAAAAACGGTGCCGCGACGGAGATGAAACCGTGAAAGCTTTCTCGCCTGCAACGGGGGTTCGCATCCTCATCGGCGTACTGGCGCTTTGGCTGCCGGTGCTGTTCGCCTTCCCGGCTGGGGCCTATGATCGCCGCTCCCCGGTGGTCGAGGCGGTGGAAAAATCCGGCCCGGCGGTGGTCAATATCCGGACCGAACAAATCGTTCGCGGGCGAAATTCGCCTTTTTTCGGTTTTTCCGACCCGTTTTTCGACCAATTTTTTCAAGACCTGGTGCCGCCCAGAACCTACCGGACCCAATCCCTGGGCTCGGGTGTGATCATCGATCCCAAGGGATACGTATTGACCAACGCCCATGTGATCGAGAAGGCATCGAAAATTTTTGTTGCCCTGACCGACCGGGGCCAGGAATTGGAAGCGGAACTGGTCGGACTGGACGAAGGCATCGATCTGGCGGTGCTGCGAATCCAAGGGGAGGGGCCGTTCCCGGCGCTGCAACCGGGGCGCTCCGATGATCTGCTGGTTGGCGAGACGGTGATCGCCATCGGCAATCCGCTCGGTCTCGGTCATTCGATCACCACCGGGATCGTCAGTTCGACCCGCCGCCGGCTGCCGATCGAGGGCGACGGTTTCGCTCTGTTCATTCAGACCGACGCCCTGATCAACCCGGGCAATTCCGGGGGTCCGCTGATCAACATCAACGGCGAACTGATCGGGATCAACACGGCGATCATCCAACAGGCCCAGGGGATCGGTTTCGCCATTCCCATCGAAACCGCCCGGCGGATTATCGACGACCTGATCAAGCTGGGGCGGGTTCGCCGGGCCTTCCTCGGCATCATTCCGGGCGAGGTCGGCCAGGCGTTCAGCACTATCCGGGGGGCGGGCGGGGTGCTGGTCAACCGGATCGAGCCCGGGTCGCCGGCCCAGCGCGCCGGAATCCTGGTGGCCGACGTGCTGCTGGCGCTCGATGGCGACCCGGTGGGGTCGCCGGCCGAATACCGTTCTTTGCTGCGCACCTACACCCCCGACAGTCGAATCCGCATCAACCTGTTGCGCGGGATGGAACCGAAAGAGGTCGAGGTGGAGCTGTCCGCGCTTCCGGCTGGATATGCTCTCGATTACGCGACCCGGGTATTTGGTCTGGACCTGATCGAAAGCCGTCACGGCCTCCTTGTAAAACAGGTGATTTCCGGTTCGACGGCCGAACAGACGGGCATCCGTCCCGGCGACCGGGTGGCCGAGGTGGCCGGCGAACAGGTGACGACGAGCGAGGAGTTCAGCCGGGCGATCGAGGAACGCATCGGTCTGGAACCCCTGCGTTTCCTGGTGGTTCGCAACGGTCGTGGTTATTATCTCGATCTGCCGTAGGGCAGGCTGAAGGCTGAAGGTATTTGACCGAAGGAGACCCTTCAGCCTGATTTTAAGAAAGGATATCTGAATGGCCCGATTGATGGCGGATGGCGATGAGTTACGGCAGTCACGGCAGCCTCAGTTTGAACTGGAGGGCTGGATTGACACCGCTCCCTTCGAAGACCTGGTAGGATTGAAAATCGAGAAGGCGGCCGAAGGGAAGTCGGTGCTGACCGTGCCCTTTAAGGTCAAGCTGGCGATGGGCGGGGGGTTCATGCATGGCGGCGCCATTACCACCCTGGCCGATACCGCCGTGGCCATGGCGATCAAATCGCTGCTTCCGCCCGGCACCATTTTTGCCACCACCGAACTGACCACCCGTTTTCTCGCTCCGGTCAAGCAGGGTGTGGTGACGGCGACCGCCGTGGTTCGCGGTCCCGAAGGGCGCTCCTTTTACGGCGAGGCGAAGGTCACCGACGAATCCGGGGTCGAGGCGGCGATATTCCACTCGGTTTTCCGGGTCGCCCGCGGCCAGGGATTCGACGATTGAACCGCCGCGATTTCGAACGTCTGCTCGAACGGGTGATCGCCACGATTCCAGCCGAATTTCTCGGCAAGGTGGACAATCTTTCCTTTCAGGTCGAAGACTGGCCCGATCCCGAAACCCTGGACGAGGTTGGATTCGACGATCCCCGGGATCTGCTCGGTTATTATCGCGGTTGGCCCCTTTCGGAACGGACGCATGAATACAGCAGCCTTCCCGATGTGATCACCATCTACCAGCGGGCGGTAGAAAATTATCGTGAGGAAACCGGCGAGTCGTTGGTTAAGATCATTCGTGAAACGATCATCCACGAACTGGCTCACTATTTCGGTTTTTCCGAGGAAGAAATGGACGAAATAGAGCGAATTTGGGCGGGGAATCATGCCGTGGAGGGGAGCGGCGAAGGCACGGTCGATTCTTGACTTTTGCCCGAACTGAGGGTAAAAATGACAAATATCGAAATTTTCATATGAAAGGATTTTTCATGCGCCGAGCCTTGTTTCTGATGATTTCCCTGTGCTTTTTCATGCCGGCATTCCAGGCATCCGCTGGTGGTTCCCGCCCTTCCGCGGAGCCGCCCCCCGTCGCCAAGGTAGGCGCGGTCGCTCCGGACGTAACCCTGCAGAGCCTGGACGGGAAAACCGTTTCCCTTTCCCACTTTCGCGGCAAGGTGGTTGTGCTCAATTTCTGGGCCACCTGGTGCCCTCCCTGCAAGGCCGAGATGCCCTCGATGGAGCGTCTTCACCAGGGCCTGAAAGGCGAAGATTTCGTCGTCATCGCGGTTAATGTCGAAGCCGATGGGGTCGAGGTCGCCAAGGATTTTCTCAAAAACAATCCTTATACTTTCTCCTTTTTGGTTGATGCCGAGGCTGAGGCGCAAGAAACCTTCGGGGTGTTTCGATTCCCCGAAACCTTCATCATCAATAAGGACGGGGTGATCCTCAATCATATTATCGGCGGCCGGGAGTGGGATGAATCGACCACGGTCGAATATCTGAAATTTCTGGCGAAGGGATAACTCCTCATGGGTTCTGGTGCCGACCTTACCTACTGGATCGCCTTCACCGCGGGGATTCTCTCCTTTTTTTCTCCCTGTGTTTTGCCCCTCATTCCCTCTTATCTGACCTATATCACCGGGCTTTCCTTCGGCCAGCTGCAGGAATCCCATCCCAGCGCCAAGGTGCGGATTTCGGTGATGCTGCATTCGCTGGCTTTCATCGCCGGATTCTCGGCGGTGTTCATTGGGCTGGGCGCGCTGGCCGGGGTCGCTTCCTCGACCTTTCAGGAGCACATGCGCGAAGGCCTGATCTGGATTCAGCGCATCGGCGGCATTCTGGTGTTTCTGTTCGGCGTTCACATGTCGGGGTTGTTTCATTTTGGCGTACTGCTGGGTGAAAAGCGTGTCCAATTACATGAAAAACCGAGTGGCTTCCTTGGCACCTTCCTGGTCGGGTTGGCCTTTGCCGCCGGCTGGACTCCTTGCATCGGGCCGATCCTCGGCGGCATTCTGGCCCTGGTCGCCGGTACCTCGAGCAACTATGCCAAGGGGATCCTGATGCTGGCGGTTTATTCGGCCGGCCTTGGTATTCCGTTTCTGATTTCGGGCCTGCTGTTTCACGGATTCCTCTCGTTTTTCAACCGCTTTCGCAAGCATATCCGGATGATGGAAATCTTTACCGGAGCGCTGTTGATGGTTGTTGGCATCATGCTGTTTTTCAACCTGTTCGGCAAGCTGTCCGGTTACCTCTATCACTGGATTCCGGTGATGGGCTAGACTACCGCCCCCCAGCAGATTATTAAAAAAAGCGCCGCGATCAAGTCGGGCGCTTTTTTTAATAATCTGCTTGACCGATTCCCGCATCTGGGTTAAATTGAAAACCAATTTCAATTGATGGGTGCCATATGGGTGAGAAAAAACAGCAGTTTCGCGAATTTCTGAGCCGACAGGGGCTTAAGTCGACCCGCCAGCGAGAGATCATTCTCGATGAGTTTCTTCGCGGCGACTCCCATCTTTCGACCGAAGACCTGTACCTGAAACTTCGTAAAAAGAACCCTGGGATCGGTTATGCCACCGTTTACCGCACCTTGAAACTCTTTTCCGAGTGCGGCATTGCCGAGGTACGCAATTTCGGCGACGGCCAGACCCGCTATGAGTCGACCACCTGCGAAGAACACCATGACCACCTGATCTGCAAGGCATGCGGCGCCATTATCGAGTTCGAAGATCCCCGCATCGAAGAGTTACAGGAGCAGGTCGCCAAGGACCACGGTTTTGCCATCGTCAGCCATCGTCTCGAAATTTTCGGTCACTGCGCTAAATGTCTGTATAAGTAATGCTGATTTTTTTTGTTCAGTCGCTGAAAATGATTATCAATCTTAGATTTTGGAAACGGTAAGAATGTCTTCTTCTTCAACGCATCACGAAACACGAAAAATCATCCTGGTCGGCAATCCCAACGTCGGCAAGAGCGTTGTTTTCAATGCCTTGACCGGCGCCTACACCACGGTTTCCAACTATCCCGGCACCTCGGTCGAGGTGTCCCGCGGTCATTGCGACATCGGCGGCCACCGCTACGAGGTGCTTGATACGCCGGGGATGTACGCCCTGCTGCCGATCACCGAGGAAGAGCGGGTGGCCCGTAAAATCCTGCTTGAAGAGGACCCGTTCGTCGTGGTTCACGTGCTCGATGCCCGCAATATCGAGCGCATGCTTCCCATGACCCTGCAGTTGATCGAAGCGGGCCTTCCGGTGATGCTGGTGGTCAATATCCTGGACGAGGCCGAGCGCATCGGGATGTCCTTCGATGTCGGCCTGCTCCAAGAAAAACTTGGCGTCCCGGTGGTCGGCGCGGCCATGGCCCGCAAACGGGGCCTGAGCGAAATCCGCGCGGCCATCGCCGGTTTCGATCGCGAGCACCGGGCGCGGTTCGCCTATTCGAGCGATCTGGAGCGGGATATCCTCAAGGTCGCCTCGTTGATGCATGGCGAGTATTTGCTCGACCGGCGCGCCCTGGCCCTGCTGCTGCTGCAGAAGGACGAGGAAATTCAGGAGCGGGTCCGCACCCGGGAATCGGGCGCAACCTCCGCCATCGAAAAGGCGGTGAACGAAATCGTTTTCGAGCGCCGGGTCGACCTCCACCTGCGCATCAGCCTGGAACGCAAACGGATCTGTAAAGGCCTGCTTGACGGCGTGGTGACCCAGCGGGAAGGGGATGCGCCCCCTTTTGCCGAGCGCCTCTCGGCCTGGACCATGAACCCCTGGACCGGGTTTCCCCTGCTGTTGCTGGTGCTCTACTTCGGTCTGTACAAGTTTGTCGGTGGATTCGGCGCCGGCACCATCGTCGACCTGCTCGAAGGGGGCCTGTTCGAAAAAATCGTCAATCCCTGGGTCATCGGCCTGGCCGACCGCTTTTTGGTTTGGACCTGGCTGCATGAATTGATGGTCGGCGAATACGGTATCTTTACCCTCGGCGTTCGCTATGCCGTAGCGATCGTTCTGCCTATCGTCGGCACCTTTTTCATCGCCTTTTCGGTGATCGAGGACACCGGCTATTTTCCGCGCCTGGCCATGCTGGTCGATCGCATCTTCAAGAAAATCGGTCTCAATGGCCGGGCGGTTATTCCCATCGTGCTCGGGTTCGGTTGCGACACCATGGCGACCATTGTCACCCGCACCCTGGAGACGGTACGCGAGCGGCTGATTGCTACCATACTGCTGGCCCTGGCCATTCCCTGCAGCGCCCAGCTCGGCGTCATTCTCGGGCTCCTTTCCGATACCCCCGGGGCGCTGGTGGTCTGGTCGCTTTCCCTGACCCTGGTCTTTCTCGTCATCGGTTTTCTGGCGGCCCGCCTGGTTCCCGGCGAGCGAGCCATGTTCTACATGGAAATCCCTCCTCTGCGGCTGCCGCAGGCACGCAACGTGCTGGTCAAAACCCTGACCCGCATGCAGTGGTATTTCCTCGAAATTTTCCCCTTGTTCATTATTGCCTCGGTGCTTCTGTGGGCGGGCAAGTTGACGGGAGTTCTCGACGGGCTGGTGAAGGCGATGAAGCCGGCGATGTACGCCCTCGGGTTGCCGGCCGATGTGGCCCCCGCTTTCATCTTCGGTTTTTTCCGGCGCGATTTCGGCGCCGCCGGACTCTACGACCTGCAGACATCCGGTCTTCTCAACCCGGTTCAGCTGACCGTGGCCGCCGTGACCCTGACCCTGTTCGTCCCCTGTGTGGCCCAGTTCCTGGTCATGCAGAAGGAGCGGGGCTGGAAAGTCGCCGTCGGCATCTTTGTATTCGTCACCCTGCTGGCCTTTTCTTCCGGCTGGGCGTTGAACCGGTTGTTGCTGCTGACCGGGTGGCTCTCATGAAGTGCGAGTTCTGTGGCCGGGAGATTCCCGCGGATCATGTGCAGAAATCCTGTGGGCTCTGTGCGGGCGGCTGTCGTAAGGTCCACTGTCCCTATTGCGGCCACGAAAATCCGGCGACGCCGGCGTATTTGCGGCGCTTTGCCGAAAAAGAGAAGAAAAACGAGAACGGAGAGGATCGAAACCAATGAAGCTTTCGGAAAAAGCCGAAGAAATTCTCGAAGCCTTGTGGATTGCTACCGAAGAGGAAGGCGACAACGCCGCCCTCCTGACCACTCTCGGTGTTGCCGCCGACGATGAGGCGTTACAGGAGCTTGATCGGATTGCCTACGTCGAGATCAAAGGCGAACGCGTCTACCTGCGTCAGGAAGGGCGGCCGGATGCCCGCATGGCCGTTCGTCGCCACCGTCTTGCCGAACGTTTGATGATGGATGTCCTTGACCTCAAGGGGATCACCGGCGACGAGCGAGCCTGCGAATTCGAGCACCTGCTGCGCCTCGGAGTCGACACCAAGCTCTGTACCCTGCTCAACCATCCCACGAACTGTCCCCACGGCAAACCGATTCCGCCCGGCGAATGCTGCGAGGCGGCAAAAGCCAGGGGCGAAACCGGGGTTGTCGCCCTGACCGAGCTCAAGGCCGGGGAGAGCGGCGAGATCGCTTATCTGTCGACGGCCGATTCGAAAAAAATACAGAAACTGATGAGCATGGGCGTGTTGCCGGGAAACAATCTGCGGCTCAGCCGCACCTATCCCACCTTTATTTTCAAGGTTGGCAATTCCGAGTTTGCCGTGGATGATGACCTGGCCCGGGAGATTTTCGTGCGCAAAGGGTGAACATCCCCCCCACTCGCCCTGTGGGCCCCCTCTCCCGGAGGAAAAGGGAAATCAATCCATTAACGAGTATTTTTGACCGATTGCAACGAAAGGGAAAAAGATGAGCACATCCAATCCACTTGTCCAGATCGACACCTCGATGGGTGAGATCATACTTGAACTCTTCGCCGACAAGGCCCCGATTTCCGTCGAGAATTTCATCGCCTATGCCAAGGAGGGTCATTACGACGGCACCATCTTTCACCGGGTCATCAAAGGCTTCATGATCCAGGGCGGCGGGTTTACCCCCGACCTGCAACCAAAGCCGACCCGCGCGCCCATCGTCAACGAAGCCCGCAACAAGCTAAAGAACAAGACCGGCACCGTCGCCATGGCCCGCACCCTGGAGGTCGACAGCGCCACCGCCCAGTTCTTCATCAACACCGAGAACAACAAGTCCCTCGACAATACCGGCACCAGCCCCCAGGATTTCGGCTACGCGGTATTCGGCCAGGTGATCGAGGGCATGAACGTGGTCTACACCATCGAGCAGCAGGCCACCGCCAAGGTCGCCGGCCACGACGATGTGCCGGTCGAGCCGGTGGTGATTCAGCATGTGGAAGTGATCGACTGAAACCGGAATTTCCCTTGCTGCCCGGATAGCTCTGCGCTAAGATTTTCGCCATGAATTGGCGATGGCGTGGATTGGTGGGCGAGGGGTAGAGATGAGGCAGATCGATTGATAAATAGAAGCCGCTTGCGGGATGATGACCCGTGGGCGGCTTTTGCCATATCGGGTTAATCGTTAATCTGGGGAGTGTCTTGAATTTCCCAGAGCAACATTCCACTCCGTCTCAAGAAACCAATACCCTTATTTCAAAGATCGACGCCCAATTGCCGGGCTTCATGAACAATGGATTGAGACGACCTTTCAGGTCGTGTCAATCCTTATGGGTTATGAGGATTTTGCCCTTCCAGTCACATGCCTTTTTCGAAGATTCACCAATCCTAAATTGCGCTTTTGCAATTTTAATCTTA